>CACPCZ010000006.1 GCA_902632555.1 uncultured SAR86 cluster bacterium
TGGTTCTGATATAACCATAGTTTCATCTTCAGGCCTATTAGAATTTGCATCAGCTCCAGACTTCGAGACACAAACTTCTTACTCTGCAACTGTAACGGTTTCTGATGGTACAAATACTGTTACCCAAGACATAACTGTCAACGTGACTAATGTTAATGATGTAGCTCCTGAATTTACTTCAAATGCTACTTTCAGTGCAGAAGAAAATCAAACAGCTATTGGAACTGTAACTGCAACTGATGCTGAAGGTGACGACGTAACATTTACTGTATCAGGATCTGAATTGGAGATTACTTCAGCAGGGGTATTAACATTTGCTACTGCTCCAGATTATGAAACTGTTACTAGTTTTACAGCAACTGTAACTGCTTCAGACGGAACTAATTCAACCACTCAGGATATTACAGTGAACGTGACAAACGTTAATGACAATAGTCCTGTTATAACTTCAAATGCAACATTTACAGCAGAAGAAAATCAAACTGCAATTGGAACTGTAACTGCAACTGATGCTGACGGCGATAGTGTTACTTTTACAATTTCAGGTTCTGAGCTTCAGATTACTTCCGCAGGTGTTTTATCATTTGTTTCAGCACCTGATTATGAGTCTCAAGACACATATACAGCAACTGTAACTGCTTCAGATGGAACCAATACGACTACACAAGATATTACTGTTACTATCACAGATGTAGCAAATGAAACAACAGTTCTCAGAGTTATCTCAACATCTGGTGGCGGATATGCGTATGTTATAGATGGAGTGGCGAAACCAACCTTAACATTTGAGAGAGGGAAGACATATGAATTTGATATGTCTGATCCAAGTAATGCAATTCATCCATTAAGATTCTCAACAACATCTGATGGAACTCATAATGGTGGAAGTATCTATAGTACTGGTGTCACGCAAGCATCGAATTCGATGACAATCACAATTAGTGCAAGCACTCCAAGTACTTTATATTACTTCTGTCTGGCACACTCAAATCAAGGCGGAAGAATTAATATTAACTAGAAAGCTGGTGCCCCATATCTGAGTCGAACAGATACTCCCTTAGGAACGCGATTTTGAGTCGCGCGCGTCTACCAATTCCGCCAATGGGGCAAGTGAAGCATTGTAGCTAAGTATTATCTATTTTAAAATCTTGGATCCATGAAAACTGATGACTTTGATTACGAATTACCGAAAGAGCTTATAGCTGAATATCCACTAAAAGATAGAACTGGCAGTCGTTTACTTATTTTCAATAAAACAATTAGACATTCTTTTTTTTCAAAAATTACCGAGAACTTCAAAAAAGGGGATTTATTAATTGTTAACAATACATCCGTAATACCTGCAAGAATTTTTGGAAATAAAGCTACAGGTGGGTTTGTGGAGATATTATTGGAAAGAATTTTAGAGAATAATAGAGCTCTTGTTCAACTCCGTTCAGGAAACAGTCCTAAAGAGGGTACCAAGCTTTATTTTGGTGAACACGAAGTAATATGTGAAGGAAGACAAGAGAACTTTTTTATTATTAAGTTTCAAGACAGCCCTCACATTATTTTCAATAAAATTGGTCATATACCTTTACCTCCCTACATTAAAAGAAAGGATGAAAAGCTTGATAAAGAAAGATATGGTACTGTTTATCAGAATGAAGAACTACAGGATTCTGTTGCTGCTCCAACAGCTGGATTACATTTTGATAAAGATTTACTTTCAGAATTAAATAATAGAGGCATTCAACTAGCTAATATAAATTTGAGCGTTGGTGCCGGAACATTTCAACCTGTCAAGTCAGAGTATATTGAAGACCACATAATCCATAAAGAATTTATAGAGGTTAAAAAAAGTGTTGTTGAAAAAATAATTCAAACAAGGTCTGCTGGAAATAAGGTAATAGCTGTTGGAACTACAGCATTAAGAGCAATTGAGACCACTTTTTCAGAAGATAATCCAACAAGTTTTCAAGGCGATACAAATTTATTTATTTATCCCGGTTACAAATTTAAAGCAGTCGACATGCTTATTACAAATTTTCATTTGCCTAAGTCATCCCTTTTAATGTTAGTTGCAGCTTTTATTGGATTTGAAAATATGAAGCATATTTATAAATTAGCCGTATCTAAAAAATATAGGTTTCTATCCTATGGTGATGCTATGCTTTTATCAAAAAATGAAATTTAAAGTAAAACACTCCTCAGATTTTGCGAGGTGCTCATCTCTCGAATTGCGAAGAGGCTCCATTCAAACACCTGCCTTTATGCCAGTTGGAACCAATGGAACTGTTAAAGGTTTAAGTGTTGATGACTTAAAAGAAACTGGATCAGAAATAATCTTAGGAAATACATATCATCTTATGTTGCGACCCGGCGATGAAAATATTAAAAAACTTGGAGGTCTCCATAAGTTTATGAATTGGAATAATCCTATTTTGACAGATTCAGGAGGCTTCCAGGTGTGGAGCCTTGGAGAATTAGTAAAGATTTCTGAAGAAGGCGTTAGATTCAGCTCTCCTTATGATGGTAAAAAAATTTTTATGACTCCCGAGAATTCAATAAATATTCAAGAAAATCTCGGATCTGACATAGTAATGATGTTTGACGAATGTACTGATTATCCATCAACCTTTGAAAACGCTAAGTCTTCAATGGAGCTTTCAATGCGTTGGGCAGCAAGATGTAAAAAAGCCCACAAAACCGACTCAGCTTTATTTGGAATTGTTCAAGGAGGAATGTATACAGACTTGAGAGAGCAGTCACTGATGGAATTATTAGAAATTGAAACAGATGGAATTGCTCTAGGAGGATTGAGTGTTGGAGAATCAAAAGAAGAAAAATTAGAAATATTAGCCTTTATGTCAGAAAAACTGCCAATTGAAAAACCCAGATACCTTATGGGAGTTGGTAGACCTGAAGACATAGTAGAGGCTGTGAGATATGGAATAGACATGTTCGATTGCGTTCTGCCTACAAGAAATGCAAGAAATGGACAGTTATTTACTTCTGAGGGTGTTCTCAATATAAGAAATGCACCATATAAAATGAGCGACAATCCTATTGACAAAAATTGTTATTGCAAAGTTTGTAAAAATTACAGTAGGGCATATTTAAATCACTTGGACAGAACGAATGAAATGCTTGGATCAATGCTCTCAACATATCACAATATCTTCTATTATCAGTCGCTTATGAAAGATATTAGAAATGCAATAAAAAATAATATATTCGCCAAGTTTTTAAAAGACTTCTATAATAGTCGAAATTTAGATATGCCTGAGGGGCCAATATAGGAATTATTCATGGAAACAGCACAACCATCATTACTATCACCATTACTATTTTTGGGAATGTTACTTTTGTTCATGTACGTCTTCATTATTAGACCTCAAAATAAAAGAACCAAAGAGATAAATGAAATGCTAGATAACTTAGTTGTTGGGTCTGAAATAATTGCAGCTAGCGGAATTTTAGGAAAAGTAAAAAGTATCAAAGGTGAATATATATCTGTTGAGGTAAGTGAGAATGTTGTTTTTAAGCTTCAAAGATCAGCAATTGCTAATATTCTTCCTAAAGGAACAATAGACTCAATCAAATAAAGTGAATAAGTTCTCTATTTATCAATATATGCTAATTTTGATTGTATTGGTCATAGGATCTATATATGCGCTCCCAAATCTTTATCCCACGCAACCATCAATTCAAATTGCATACACTGATTCTGCAAAATCTGCAGATCAAGAGCTCCTTAATGACCTTGAAAATATACTTGAAGACTCAGAGACAGCCTATGATGAGATATTTTTGAGAGAAAACAAAATTGTTGTTAAATTTCCTGATGTAGAAACTCAATTAAAATCAAAAACTGTCTTACAACAGCAGCTTCTTGATAAAGTTATAATTGCTTTGAATTTAGAGCCATCAACACCACAATGGTTAAAAAATTTAGGTGGTAATCCAGTAAAACTTGGCTTAGATTTATCAGGTGGCGTACATTTTCTTCTTGAAGTAGACATCGAAACAGCTGAACAAGGAAGACTTGAACTTCTTTTAGATAACTATAGAAAATCTTTTAAAGATGAAAATATTAAATATGGCAAATCTGAAATTAGAGACTTGGCTTTACTGTTTCAATTCTCTGATAAAAGTAGTTATAACAAGGCTTTAAAAAAATATAGAGATGAAAGCCTTGGAATAACAGGAGTTCAATATGTTATTACAGAAAGACCAAGTTCAAATACATTGCTCTTAGAATATTCTGATATCGCTCTTAGAGAGATTAGAGATTATGCAGTAGGCCAAAACCTTACAACATTAAGAAATAGAGTAAACGAACTGGGAGTATCTGAGCCTATTGTTCAAAGACAGGGATCTAATCGAATTGTAGTTGAACTTCCAGGTGTGCAGGACCCGACTGCTGCAAAAAAAATTATCGGGAAGACAGCTAATCTTGAATTTCGACTTGAAGCTAATTCAAGAACTTCTCCATTAAGGAAAGAGCAATTTAATTATAAAAATAGTGATTATCAATCTGCTTTTTTAGAGAAAGCTGTTGTAGTGACAGGTGATCGAGTCACTAATGCAAATACTGGTTTTGATGAAAGTGGTTTTGCTCAGGTAAATATCACCCTTGATATGCAAGGTGGACGAGCAATGCAAAAAGCAACTTCTGGCAATATTGGGAGAGGTCTGGGCGTATTATTTGTTGAACAAAAAACAAAATCAGAATTAGTCGTAAATGAAGCTGGTGAAACTGTCATTGAACAAACAAGTTATATTGAAAAAAATATAATTAGTTTAGCTACTATTCAAGCAGTACTTGGAACAAGTTTCAGAATTACAGGAGTAGGTTCACCAGCTGAAGCCAGTGAGCTTGCTTTACTGCTTAGGGCCGGGGCATTGGCGGCACCAATGAAGTTTGTTGAAGAAAGAACAGTTGGACCAAGTTTAGGTAAAGAGAATATAGAACTAGGCATGAAATCTATTGTTATTGGTTTCAGTTTGGTTGTTCTATTCATGGCTTTTTACTACAGAGTTTTTGGACTAGCAGCAAATATATCTCTTATTATTAATTTGGTTCTGATAACTGGCATCATGTCTCTTTTAGGCGCAACACTAACTCTGCCAGGAATAGCGGGTATTGTTCTCACAGTTGGTATGGCTGTTGATGCAAATGTATTAATTTTTTCAAGGATTCGAGAGGAACTTAAAGAAAAAAATCCGCAATTAGCAATAAAAGATGGTTTTTCAAGAGCATTCGTAACAATTTTTGATGCAAATATAACAACATTAATAGCAGCTCTAATTTTATACGTAATAGGCACAGGTCCAGTGAAAGGTTTTGCAATTACTCTTTCAATAGGAATTGTTACTTCAATGTTTACAGCAATTATGTGTACAAGGGCCATGGTCAATTTAATGTACGGCAATAAAAATATTCAGGAGCTAAAAATATAATGGATATTAAATTTAGGTTCATGAAATTTAGGAAGATTGCCGGAATTATTTCTATTACTATCTTTCTTGTCTCAATTCTTTCGCTAGGTTTAAGAGGTCTTAGCCTCGGGTTAGATTTTAGTGGAGGAACATTATTAGAAATTACATATGAGGAACCAGTCTCTCTTGAGCTCATAAGAAACACACTTGAAAAAAATGGATATCCTGATTCTCAAGTTGTAAATTTTGGAACCAATCTAGATGTTTTAATTAAGGTTGCAGATCAAGATGGTAATAGTTCAATTGGTGAAAATATTTTTAATATCCTCAATGAACAAGGTATTAGCGGTGAGTTAAAAAGAGTTGAGTTTGTAGGTCCTCAAGTGGGCGCTGAATTGAGAGATCAAGGTGGACTAGGGATGTTAATAGCTTTATTTATGATATTAATGTACGTTGCATTCAGATTTCAATACAAGTTTGGGCTTGGAGCTGTTGCTGCTCTTATGCATGATGTAGTAATAATATTAGGCTTATTCTCAATTTTTGCATGGGATTTTGATTTGACAGTTTTGGCTGCACTACTGGCTGTTATTGGATATTCTTTGAATGATACCATAGTCGTTTCAGACAGAATTCGGGAGAATTTCAGAACAGAACGTGTTCTTGAGCCCATAGATTTGGTTGATCTTTCTCTTAATCAAACATTAGGAAGAACAATAATTACTTCATTTACAACTCTTCTAGTTTTATTTGCACTATTTATATTTGGCGGTGAATTAATTCGAGGATTTAGCCTTGCTTTAATACTTGGAGTTTTAGTTGGAACCTATTCATCAATATATGTTGTCGCAAATATGCTTCTATCGATGAACCTTTCACAAGAGGATCTTGCAATTCCAGAGCCAGAAGGTGCTGACTTTGATGGAATGCCTTAATTTTTAATATAAGGCTTAACTGATTTAAGTATAGATTTATATATTTTTGAAGAAGAAGCAATTATATTATTACCATCTAAAAACTTTGGATCTCCATTAAAATTACTTACTAGAGCGCCACCTTCTTGAGCAATCAATGATCCTGCTGCAATATCTATGATGTTTAAATCATGTCCCCAAATACCATCCAGCCTTCCAGTGCCAACATAAGCTAGGTCTAACGAGAAACATCCCGATTCACGCATATTTAATTTTTGATTAGACAATTCTTTATGAGATTTATCAAAATCATAATCTTTTGATTTCTGTCTAGACTTACAAAACGCTAACATAGCATTCTCTAAGCCTTGTTGTTTACTTGCTCTTATTTTATTGTTATTTAGATTTGCTCCTCCACCCACATACGCTGCAAATTCTTCTCGTCTAATAGGATCTATAATTACAGCTGACGTAATCACATTATCAATCATCGCACATAAAGATATTGAAAAATGTGGATATCCATTGATGAAATTTTCAATTCCATCCATTGGTTTAAGAATCCAGGTTAAATTTGAATTATTAATGACATGACCTTGCTGTGTGCTCAACAAATTGTCCTCTTTATGAAATTTTTGAATTTCTTCAAAAACTAGGTCTTCAACTCTTCTTTCAATAGCCTTGATGTAGCCTTCTGGACCACCCTTAGACGAATCTAGACTATGAACCTTTTTGACAGCAAACTCCAACTCAGCAGCTCCTTTTCTTGCCGCTAATTGATTAACATTTAATAAAGCTTGTTTTGACATGTCGCTATTGTAATAGAAATCAGCATAATAGTTGTATGAGTTTAAAAACTAATTTAATTAATATAGTTTTAGTCGACACCATCCATCCAGGTAACATTGGTTCAGTTGCAAGGGCTATGAAGACAATGGGCCTTTATAGGTTGTCTCTTGTAAATCCTCGTGTTTTTCCTTCAGGAGATGCTAATGCATTAGCTGGTAATGCCACCGATGTTCTTAAAAATGCAAAAATTTTTTCATCAATTAATGATGCCATCAAAGACAGCACATTTGTTTATGCTACTTCTTCCAGAGATAGATCCATACAATGGCCATTAATGAATGCTGAAAGTGCAGCAAATGAAATATGTAATCAAGTAAATTCTGATAAAGAGGTTTCAATAGTTTTTGGAAAAGAGGATAGGGGACTTACCAACGAAGAGCTTGAACTTGCAAATAAACTAATTGAGATTCCGGCAAATCCAGAGTACCCCGTTTTAAATTTGGCTATGTCAGCTCAAATAATTTCGTATGAAATATTAAAAGCCTCATCAGACAGTCAGACCAAAGAGTGGAGGGATTATCCAGAGGTGAACTCTAAACAATTACAAATGCTAATTGATCATTTTATTGAAACTGCAGTTGAGATTGATGTTATAGATCCTAAGAATCCAAAAAAAATTATTTCACGTATTAAAAGAATGTTCACTAGGCTTCAGCCAGATGAAATGGAAGCCAGTTTTATGAGAGGATTTTTATCTGGTATAAAAAAGAAATTAGAATAAATATGATTTGAATATCTTATTCTATTCCATATAATACACAACTTATCCTGTCCCGTTCGTCTAGAGGCCTAGGACACCGGGTTTTCATCCCGGCAACAGGGGTTCGACTCCCCTACGGGATGCCAATTTACTAAAAAGCCCACACTAGTGGGCTTTTTTTATTTGTGTTGTGTCCATGGTGTGTCCCTATGTATTTCTTTTAGTTAAAGGATTTATAAAATCTTAAAGTGTCCATCAATGTGTCCATGAACTATTAATTTGTGTCCGCAATGAATTTTATTTTGACAAACTGGTATGGCATCATTATTTATATGTTTTTTCTAAAGATACTAGAGAAATTAGGACGAAAAAGAGTCGTATTGGATAGGGGTCCCTCGCACCCAGAATATCACCTAGCCAAACCATGGACTGAAAGGTATTATTTGCTATTTAGAAAAAGACCAAAATGGTTTCCTTTCAATATACTTATTAATCATATAATTGATAATGACCACGGTATTGGACTTCATAATCATCCCTGCCCATACATTACAATTATTTTAAGTGGAGGTTACTGGGAGACAAACGTTAAGAAAGAAAGAAAATGGCGTGGAAAATTTTATATAGGTTTTAGAAGTGCTGACAATTTACACCGAGTTGACTTAGAACCAGGCATTAATCCTATTACAATATATATTGCTGGTCCATTCGGACTGAGAAAAAAAGGAAGAAGTGAATACGGGACTTGGAAATAATTTTTTCTTTGTTATTAAGTTATAAGTTTTGGTATCAAACCAATTTGAGCAAGAATTCCAAAAATAATCATTAATATGAAAGCTGCCAGAATTTGTAAATTCTTTTTTTCAACCAACTCAAATAGATCTTCTAAAACTTTTCTTACAAAATCATCAGCACTGCCCATTAATTTAACAGCTTTTCTTGTCCACTTATCAGTCTTGTCGATTAGTGGAAGAGCAAGTGCAGCAATAATAAGCCACACAACTCCATTTAAAATCATGTCTATAATCCATCCTATTACAACCCAATTAACTTCCATTAAATTATATTAATGTATAAATATGCATAAATTAAATAAAGTTAAAAGTTTTTTACTATTGTTGATATATTTAATGTAAGATTGCATTTTCTCATTTAGGATAATTAATGAATATATATGTCGGAAATATTTCTTGGGGATTAACAGACCAAGATCTAGAAAATGTTTTTGCTGAACATGGAACAGTCACTTCTGCAAAAATTATTACAGACAGAGCGACTGGACGCTCCAGAGGCTTTGGTTTTGTTGAAATGAGTGATGGAGCTGAGGCTGCTATCGAAGCATTAAACGGTACTGAAGTTGACGGAAGGGAATTAGTTGTTAATGAATCAAGACCCAAAGATAAAAGCTAACTAAGACTTTCCAAAGAAGCTATCATTTTTTCTTGGACTTTCTCAACGGCTTTGATAGGTCTAATCATTACTTTAAAATTTTGAATCTTCCCGTCTTCGTTCCATTCGATTATATCAACACCATTTACAGAGATATCGTCGATAAAAGTCTCAAATTCTAGTACAGAGTTCATTCCGTCGTGAACTTCTTTTGTATATTTAAATTTATTCATATTGAATGATTGACCAGCAGCATATAAGTACATAAGAGTAACTTCTTTTCCATGCATTGGTTTAAAAACTACTGGAGATGAGAAAGAAGCATCTTCAGCTATGATTTCATCTAAATCTTTTACTTCATAACTTTTTACTACATTGTGCCATTTATGTATTAGTTCGCTTGCTTGAATCATATAAATACCTTTTTTTTGTAAAACTCTCGAAATGTTCAAAATATAATAGTATCTTATTCGCATAGGAGAGAGATATGAAGAATTTTTTTAATAAATGGATTTCTAAGGAAAAAATAATATGAGTGATATTGATAAAATAAATAGCTGTGTTCAATCTTACTATGATGGTTGTTGCGAATCAGATTCTAATAAAATCAAAGATGTATTTGATGAAAATGCAATGATCAGTGGATACCTGCCTGATGGGTTGCATGAAATGTCCCTGAATGATTTTGCTGATTTCGTGGGTGCTCAACAGCCATCTCCAAGATCAAAAGGTGATGAAGAAAGCCTAGAAATTATTTCAAGTGATATTCATGGTTCAACTGCCATAGTAATGGTCAGAGAAAAATATTTAGGAATGACTTTTGTTGATACTCTCTCATTTCTTAAAAAAGACGATACTTGGAAAATATATACTAAGTTATTTCATGTTGAATCATAAATTCTCTTAAGTGCTGAATGAATCTGAGATTGCAGTATCATTTATGTTACATTACCTTAAAATATCAGTGACATGATTATTGGCGTACCTACAGAAATTAAAAACAATGAAAAAAGAATTGGCCTAACACCAGATTCTGTGGCCAGGCTTACAGCTATTGGCCACGAAGTTTTAATTCAAAAAAATGCTGGCGAAAGTATAGGCTTTACCGATGAAGAATATCTTGCTAATAAAGCTAAAATATTAGATACCGCAGAAGATGTATACAAATCTTCAGAAATGGTAGTAAAAGTCAAAGAGCCTATTCCAGAGGAGTATAAATATTTAAGAGATAATCTAACGCTATTTACCTATCTCCATTTAGCAGGCGATCCTGAGAATGCAAAAAAAATGATAGATACTGGAGTTACAGGAATTGCATACGAGACAGTTACTGCTGATGATGGTTCAATGCCATTACTGGCTCCTATGAGCACTATTGCTGGTCAACTTGCTTTTTTTGTGGGCTCTTATCATCTACTTAAACACAATAACGGCAAAGGAGTAATGATAGGTAAATTAGAAGACATCGATCCAAGAGTTGTTTCAGTGATTGGTGCTGGAGTTGCTGGAACTCAATCAATCGCAAAAGCACTTGAAAATCATGCACATGTAAAAGTAGTGGATTCCTCTCAACAAAAACTTGAAAGTTTAAAGTCCCAATTCGGAACAAATAATATCGAATATATACTCTCCAACGAAGAATCAATTCAAGCATCAATTAATGATTCAGATTTAGTAATTGGAAGTGTTTACGTTGTTGGTAAAGAAGCTCCTAGAGTTGTAACACGAGAAATGCTCACTTCGATGAGTCCTGGAACAGTTATGGTGGATGTTTCAATTGACCAAGGCGGATGCTTTGAATCAAGCAGACCAACTACTCATGATAAGCCTACATTTGTGGAGAATGATATTGTTCATTATTGCGTCACGAATATGCCTGGCGCAGTTCCTTTAACCGCAACTGAGGCATTAAATAAGGCAACAATTTCATATATAGAAGAACTAGCAAACAAAGGAATTGAAAGAGCATTGTCTGAAAATAAGCATTTAAAAAATGGTCTAAATATTCAAGATGGAAATATTACACATCAAGGTGTAAAAGATTCACTAGAAAAAATTTAAGGAGAAAAGTATGGAGAAAGTTTTAGTAACAGGTGCTACAGGATACATAGGCCTTCATTGCATTCATCAGCTTTTAAATCAAGGTTATGCAGTAAATGGCTCTGTAAGGTCACCCGATAGAAAAGATGAAATTTTTCAAGCCTTACAAAATCATAATACTTCAACAGAAAATCTAAATATTTTTACTTTTGATTTGAACGATGATGAAGGTTGGGATGAGGGCATGGAAGGATGTGACTATTTACTTCATGTAGCATCTCCGATTGCGTTAGAGAACCATGATGAGGATTTTTTTGTAAAACCTGCTGTAGCTGGAGTAAATCGTGCAATGAAGTTTGCAAAAAAACATAACCTTAAGAAAGTTGTTCTAACATCTTCCGTGGCTGCGATTTATGAAACAATGGAATCTAAGAGCTACTATGACGAAAATGATTGGTCTGATCCGGAAAATCCAGCTATAAGTCATTATTCAAAAAGTAAAACACTTGCCGAAAGAGCAGCATGGGAGTTTGTAGAGAATGAAAATCATCCCTTTGAATTAGCAGTTATAAATCCTGCATTAGTAATAGGTCCGTCACTCTCAGGTGATCTTGGAGAATCAAATAAAGCAATTGAAATGGTAGCAACTGGAAAAATGCCAGTTGCCGTTCCTCTTCAATTTGGTTATGTCGATGTAAGAGATGTTGCCGCAGCCCATATTTTAGCAATGCAAAACCCTTCAAGTAATGGAGAAAGATTTGCTTTAGCTGAGAAAGATTTATGGTACGGAGATGTTGCTAAAGTTTTAAGGGACAATGGATTTGATAAAGCACCAACTTTAGCTGTTCCAGTCTGGCTTGCAAAAATATTAGCGATTTTTAGTAAGGAATTAAAACTTGCAGTGCCATACCTTGGTAGATTAAGGAGTGTTAAAAATTCCACAAAAGCAAAAGATATTCTTGGATGGAATCCCAGACCCGCAGAAGAGTCAATTGTGCAAATTGCTCAACAAATTCAAGACATGGGATTAATTAAATAACTCCAGGAATAATAGCTTTTCTATTTTTTGGATAGTCCTCAAATTTATTTAAATACCATTTGTGATGAGATATTGCTCTTGGAAATAAATTAGCTATTACCCATATTAAAAAAACTAATCCCGAAATACTCCAAGTAAGAATTGCCCATCCTAACCATTCTATGATTTCTCCAAAATAATTAGGTGCTGATAAATATTTATATAAAAATGAGTTAGGAATATGATACCCAGGACCTTTTTCTTTTTTTAAATTGATCATAATGTAATCCGATTTAATATTTATATACATCCCAATTAAAAACAAACTCAAACCTATCATGAAGGTATTGCTAACAAGCCAATCTTGTGAAAATTGTGTGAAATAGAAAATTCCATAAGCTTGAATACTTACATTAATAATATTAAAGAAAAAGGCAGATGCTGCAATAGATATTGGCATATATGGATTAGTCACTTTGATTGCAAATGGATATATAAGAGTCCTGTGTATATAGTGCGTTAACCACAAAATTAAAAAGATAATGTGATAATTTTTAAGCTGATCATAGACAAGAATTGCATATAAAATCATGAGAAAAACACAAGGGGATTCCATAACAATCCAACCAAGCCTTGCTGATATTTTTACACCCCATCCATCCTTAATATGTCTCCCATATGGAGCGCTCTCAAAAAAAAGATATATAAAAGTAATAACTGCAACAGTTACCCAAATTACCAAAAAGATATAAAAAGAACTCATAAAATTTATTTAAAAACAAAGTTTACAGTTTTGGTTCTAAATCTTAAACTAATTAGATAGTTTTTTTGGGGAATTTAAAAATGGAAAAATATGATTTTATTATCCTTGGTGCTGGCTCTGCAGGATGCGTACTTGCTAATAGATTAAGCTCTAATCCGGATCATAAAGTTTGTCTTATTGAAGCAGGTTCAAAAGATAGCGATCCTAGAATACATATTCCAATAGGTTTTGCATTCCTAGGAGATGGGAGCAAATATAGTTGGAATTATGAAACCGTACCTCAGAAAGAGTTTGAAAAAGAAGTTGTCACTGAGCCTGTTCAAGAAGTTGTTGATTCAGCAGGTGGAACCCATAAGGTTGAGGCAGAGTCACTTGAACACAGAAAAGGATTTCAACCAAGAGGAAAGACTCTTGGTGGTTCAAGTTCAATAAATGCAATGTTATATGTTAGAGGTCATAAATGGGATTATGATCATTGGTCAGAATTAGGAAATGAGGGCTGGTCCTACGATGAGATACTTCCTTATTTTAAAAAAGCTGAGCATAACGAAGTTTTTGATGATGATTATCATGGTCAAAATGGACCTTTAAATGTTTCTAAAATTCGTAATCAAAATACGCCTACTGATGATTTTGTTAAAACTGGATCTGAACTATTTGGTTATAATGAGGATTTTAATGGCTCCAATCAAGAGGGAATAGGGTATTACCAGACAACTCAAAAAGATGGTAAGCGTTGCAGCGCTGCAAAAGCATATCTAGTGCCTGCTTTAGAGAGAGAAAACCTAACTGTAATGACAGATACAAATGTTAATAAAATAATGTTTGAAAACAAAAAAGCTGTTGGAGTAGAGTGTATAGACCAAAATGGGGATGTATTAACAATTAGTGCAGATAAAGAAGTCATTCTTAGTTCTGGAGCATTTGGTTCGCCACAGATACTTCTTAGATCTGGAGTGGGTCCTTCTGAGGAAATACTGAAACATAATATTGAGCAAATACATGAGCTACCCGGAGTTGGTAAGAATCTCCAAGATCATATTGATTATTTATCAGTACATAAATATAACTCTATTGAATTGATTGGCTTCTCTTTAAAATCAATTTTTTATAAATTTCCTCTAGAAATTCTTAAATATATTTTTGCAAAGGTTGGTATGTTCACTTCGACTGTGGCCGAAGCAGGTGGTTTTATTAAATCAAATGAAGAGAAAACTATACCTGATATTCAATTACATTTTGCTCCTGCAATGGTTATAGATCATGGCAGGACATCAGTTTGGGGTCATGGTTTAAGTTGTCATGTTTGCTTATTGAGACCAAAATCTAGAGGGGAGGTGACGTTAAATTCAGCAGATCCTTTTGAAGATCCATTAATAGATCCTAAATTTTTATCTCATCCTGATGATGTGAAAGATCTTGTTGCAGGTTACAAAAAGATGATGACCATTCTAAATAAAAGCCCTGTTAGCAAATACACAAGCAATCATGTGCAAAGACCAATTGACTTGAATGATGATAAAGACATAGAACAGGCAATTAGAGAGGATGCTGATACCGTTTATCATCCAGTTGGTACTTGCAAAATGGGAAGTGATGAAATGTCAGTTGTTGATAGTAAGCTTAATGTTCATGGTATTGAGGGTCTAAGAGTTGTAGATGCTTCAATTATGCCTACACTTATTGGTGGTAACACTAACGCACCAACGATTATGATTGGTGAAAAAGCCTCAGATATTATATTAGAACATTGGTCCTAATTTTATGAGAAGACTTTTATCACTTTTTTTATTTATTTTTTCTGTATCTCTGTTTTCTGAAGTGGTTATTGATGTAAGAACTCCAGATGAATTTGATGTTGGCCATGTTCAAGGTTCACAAAATATAGAATGGGAAAACATTCAACAAATACAAGATAGTATAAAAAAAGACGAAAAAATATATCTTTACTGCAGAAGTGGGAATAGATCAGGCAAAGCTACAAAAATTTTAATTGATTTAGGTTATAAAAATGTTACAAACCTTGGCAGCCTTCAGTCGGCATCAGATTTTCTTGAGTTGAAAATTGTTAAGTAAACTTCAGATGGTTTAATGAAAAACTTTTTTAGTTTTTTATCAAAATTTTCAAACAAAAAAATTATATGTTTTGATGGCGGTGGAGTAAGAACTATTGCATCGATAGTTTTTTTAAAAAAACTTGAAGCTGAAAGTGGTAAAAAAGTTTCTGATATTTTTGATATGTTCATTGGAACTAGCGCTGGTGCATTCAATGCTGCGTGTTTTGCTTATGGTGGATTCACTGCAGATAAAGTTAAAAGATATTGGTCAAGAAGTTACCTAGATAAAATTATGAGAACATCTTTTTTTTGGGACAAAGCTAGTTTGATTCAAGCAAGACCGAGATACGAGAGCGAAGGGAGATTAGAAGTTTTGAAAGAAATTTTTGGTGAAAGCACTCTTAGAGAATCTAATAAACCTTTTTTATCGCTTTGCTATAACATTGAAACTAGAGAGCATGTAATTCATGACTCAATTAATACACCAGAAATAACTTTTATAGATGCCGTTGCTGCTTCAAGCGCAGCACCAATGTATTTTCCAACTTATCAAATGAAAAATAAGTCATGGATGATAGACGGCAGCATCGTCACAAATAACCCCACACTTATTGGTTACCAGTATGCAAAAAAAATTCTTGATAACAAAAATATAAAAATATTGAGCATAGGATCGGGACATAATAAAAATAAAATTAGCGGCGAAACCTCCACAAAGTGGGGTGGTGTTGGATGGTTGAGAAACGATATTATGGGCATGATGTTAGATTCTGAAATTCATAATGAGATCTCTAGTAATATCTTTAAAGACAACTATCTAAGAATTAATACTCCATTAGGAAAGATTAATAAATTTCTTGATGATGATTCAGAAGAAAACCTTGAGAAAATTCATCTAATGGGCATGGAATGGTGGACAGAGTTCGGTGAAGATGCCCTCGAGTTTATTGCAAACTAATTATCAATAATACTTATAAATATACATAAATACTTGACATAATATTCTCAAAAAAGTCTAATAACTCTTTTCAATTACACACTAAAACCTAGGGGGTTAACGTGAATAAGTACTTATTATCTTTACTGGTGATTTTGCCAGCGTCTCAAGTTGTATTTGCACAAGATACTGATGAAGAAGTTGAAGAAGTTGTTGTAACTGGCTACAAATCAAGTTTAAAAGATGCAATTGACATTAAAAGAAAAAATGTTGGTGTTGTTGATGCATTAACAGCTGAGGATTTGGGTAAATTTCCCGATGGAAATTTGGCTGAAGCCTTATCAAGACTTGTCGGTGTAACGACTGAAAGAAGCAATGACGAGGGTACTAAAGTTACTGTTCGTGGTCTAGGTCCTGAATTTAATTTGGTAACACTCAATGGGAGAACTATGCCAACTGTTCCTCCTCAATACGGCGGTGGAAGATCATTCAATTTTGGGGACATTTCATCACATGGTGTTGCTGCAGTTGAAGTTTATAAATCTGCAAATGCAGTTCTTCCATCTGGTGGCTTAGGTTCCACTATTAATATGGTTACAGCAAAGCCACTTTTGGCTGATCCGGGTGGATCCGTAAGCATAAGAGCAAACAATCATACAAAAAATGAAAATGGCAAAGATTTAACCCCTGAGCTAGATTTTATATTTACCACAAAAGGTGAAATGATGGGTTCAAGTTGGGGTTTTGCAATATCCGGTTCACATCAAGAAAGAAACAACAGGGAAGAAGGCACAAATGAAATAACTTGGCTTCCCTCTAACGAAAGAAATCATGTACCGGATACAGCTGTAATCACATCAGCGAATACAAGATCTGATGGTGTATTTTTCTACCCTGAATCTTTGGCTTATAAATTTAAAGACAATGAAAGCGTTCGAGATAATCTTCAGACAACATTTCAGTGGGAAACTGGAAGGCTTGTAACAACTGTGGATTATACTGTTTCAAGCACAAGTTTTGATTTTACAGGCATAACGGTAGGTTCATACTTTGCTGGATGGAATACGACTGTAGCATCAATAAATGAAAATGGTGCAGTTATATCAGGTACGTCGCTAGCAACTCCTAATGGCGACAGCTGGCAAAATGATTTCGAATATGGAAATTCAGATAACAATAATATTTCTGCTGGAATTAATTTTGATTTTCAGGTGAATGACAATCTAAATATTTCTCTTGATTATCACGATTCTTCGGCGGCATTTAAAGGTACTCCTGGCGGTACGCAAAATAACATTCTTCAGTTTTCTAATGGTGCATGGGCTGGATGGGGCTGGTGGCCAGTTCAAGAAGCTTCAGGTTATTTGAGAGAAAGATCATTCGACTTTAATAATAAAGTTGGATCATTAACTTGGAACATGGATAAAAATTTCCAGGGAAATCCAATAAATGTTACAGAATTCGACGGAAGTGACATGGGCCCCAGACAAGCATTTTTAAACTATCAAGAAAGAGAAAGTGAATTAGATCAACTTCAATTGATTGGTGCTTGGGATAATAATGACGAAATATTTATGAGTTCTTTAAAATCAGTTGAATTCGGAATATCTCAGATGGATACTAAATTTACGAATCAAAAATGGTTCAATCAATTAGTAAATGGAAAGCTTGCTGATGGTGACCCTGTAATGATGACTTATGCATTTATGCCTGACGGTGTATGGACAAAGAATTATGCACCAGGATATTTAGGATCAGGTACTCCATTTTATTATCTTAATATAAGTAAAGAAGATGCATTGTATTGGTTTGGAGCTGCTGGAATGCTTGGCGATTTTTCAAGCCAAGATGGTAGTTGGTGGAATAATAACAATACACCTTATCAATGGCCTGCAGAATGTATTGCTCAGGATGCTGTAGATGCTGATGGTAATCCAAATGGATTAGGTTCTAACGTTGGATACGATGGTAATAGATCAACAACTCGAGGAGTCGTAGATGGTTGTTACGGTAGCAGAGATTCAAATGGAATTATTGTTGAAGAACTAAACTCAGTATTCGTTAACTTTAACTTTGAAACTGAAACTGCCTCAGGTATGCCTGTCAGAGCTCAACTTGGATTGAGATACGAAGAAGAAGAAAGATCATCAACAGCAACAACTGTAGTTCCCACGAATACAGCCTGGAGCTTAGGTGCATTCATGTATGGTGATAAAGTTGGAGTAGTTACTGCCCCTGTTCAATACACTGGTTTTGGTGAGTCTGATTATTTCCTTCCTAATTTCAATATGACTGTTGAAACTTCTGAGAATAAAATAATTAGATTTGCAGCCAGCAAAACTATAGCTAGACCTTCCTTAGAGCAGATGGACTCTACAGTCAGTGTTGGTGCTTTTGATTCAAGGTATCCTCTTACTATTGGTACTGGTAATCCAAACCTTCAACCATATGAGTCTACAAATTTTGATATAGCTTATGAACATTATTATGCAGAAGGCAGCTACTTTGCTGTTAATTACTTTGTGAAACAGATTGAAGATTATCATGGAGCTGGATTGAACAGCGGGCCATTCAATGGTGTAAGAGATGTAACAGCTGGTCCTAGAGGTGTTCTAATTGTTCCAGAAAATGATGATGCGTTATGTCAATGGACAGCATCTCAAGGATACTGGGCATGTGGTTGGTCAAATGCATACGATTGGGCATGGTTAAACAATACTGGCTTTACGTTTGGATGTAATGGTGCGCCAGCATCTGATTGTATACCAGACGCAAATAATGGTAATGCTGTTTTTCTAGGTAATTCTGATGATCCTTTTTATATTTTTAATTTAGCTCAACCAGTCAATAAATATAGCGGGGACTTAGATGGTTTCGAAGTTGCTATTCAACATTTATTTGAGAACAACTTTGGTGTACTTGCTAATATGACTTTTATTGGCGGAGATACTGATGCAGATAGAGCTGCTCTTGGAGAGCAATTTGCATTACCAGGATTTGGAGATGCAGCCAATTTATCAGTATTTTATGAAGATGAAAAAATGTCAGTCAGATTGTCATATAACTATAAAGGAGAAACGTATGCTGGTATGGATCAATATAATCCACTATATGTTGTAGAAAGAGCACAAGTTGATCTTAACGCTACATTTAATGCATCGGAAAAAACTCAATTATTTTTTGAAGCAATTAATTTAACAGACTCAGAAGTAGAACTTTATTCAAGATACGAAGAAATGACTTTCTTATTTCAAGATCACGGACCAATTTATAAAGCTGGTTTCAGATATAAGTTCTAAACTTTTCATTAATTTTTAAAGAGGGCGTTTAGCCCTCTTATAATGAGATATAATTAAATTGTGAATTACTTAAGATCTGCTATTGCTTTGCTCTTAATTGTCTCATGTGGAGGCGGTGGTGGCGGAGGACCGAGCGTTCCATTCACACTTAATCTTGCACCAAATAATATTTCTACTGATGAAGACACTATATATTCAGGCTCTCTAGCTGCTGATGCAAATGAAGTTGTTACTTTAACTTATGCTCTAACAACTCAAGCTTCAAACGGTCAAGTTTCTTTATCTGCAAATGGGGGTGCTGTTACCTACACACCAAATGAAAATTTTAATGGCACTGATTCTTTTTCTTACTCTGTCACGGCTGTTGAAAAGAGTAATGTTAAAAATAGCACAGTTACCGTTACAGTTAATCCTGTTAATGATGCACCAGTTGTAACAATAACATCAAAGACAAATCTAACAGAGAACAACATTTTGTTTGATCAAAATCCCACTTTTTCTTTGACCTACAATGACGTTGATAATACTAATGACGAACTTACTTTTAGCGCCAGAGTAAATAATACAAATGTGCCATCAACTTTTACTGAATCAAATCCAGGTATTGGTGATATTGTTCTTGACTTAACATCATTGTCATCTGCTGGACTTTTTGATGCAGAAATTATTGTTTCCGATGGAAGTTTGTCAGGTTCCGATACCTATACAACATGGCATATTTCAAACAAAAGAGTTGTTACTATTAGTCAAGATGATGATCCCGAAGATGGTTTTGATGGCGGCGCTAAAACTCTCAAGGATTATTATGTTTACTATCTAGTTGGAGATCCAAATTCAAAAGGCAGAACTAAATATTTATTTATAGGTGATTCATTAAATGGCTCAACAGATATAAATTTATATCGAAGGGCACTTATTGCGTCTGTAAACAAGTTAAATGGTTCTGATGCTTCTGAATTTTTCAGTGAAGATTATTTCACGGTAGTATCAGCAGAGCCAGTAAATCCTGACGGCACATCACCGGTTGGAGTAAGAACCGGATGCTATGATTTCGATGAAAATGTTTATTGTATTGGCGAAATGGATACTGCGATATTTGATGTTTTATTACCAGACAATGTTCTTATTTCTACACTTACAAGAGTTCAAGGACGGGGTGTAAACCTAGGAAATAGAAATATTCAAAGAATAACAGAAAGTGACCC
This sequence comes from uncultured SAR86 cluster bacterium, assembly GCA_902632555.1. Taxonomy (GTDB): domain Bacteria; phylum Pseudomonadota; class Gammaproteobacteria; order Magnimaribacterales; family D2472; genus SAR86A. Next base: position 20,596 of record CACPCZ010000006.1, read on the forward strand.
AGAGAGAACTAGACATACCTTAATGCACGAACTTGGACATGCTCATGGATATATGGGTGATGAATATAGAAGTGATGAGAGAGACCTTACTGACTACGGCAGAAATGTAAATACCACAACCCAATCTGATGTAACTATTTTAAAATGGAATCACCACATATCTGACCAACTCAACGTTCTTGGTAAAGATATTCAGGTTTGTTATAACTATGGTGATGGAAGTATTGCTGACAGAGATAATTTAGGAATTACTCCAGCTGATTGTGATTGCAATATAAATGTTTGGAGAGAATCGGTAGATTCAAATGGCAACATTTCCTATTCATTTGTTAGAAAAAACGAAGAATGCAGCGGTGTTGGATTATTCGAAGGTAATTACTATGGCTTGTATGATAACTACAGGCCAACTTTTTGTTCAGTGATGGACGTGTGTACAAGTGCCGGTTATGGACCAGTAAATATCGAGGGATTTGCAGTTGGTTCTATTCAAAATCAAGGATTTTATAATACAAGCAGTTATGGTTTTGCCAGAGATCAAGAAACTAATGAAATTAATGGATGGAGAATGGAATTAGATGTGGAATATGATACTTCAAAAATTACTTTGAAATGGTTTGTAAATGGAGAAGAAGATACATCTAAGGAAAATCAAACGACTGTCGTCTTCGATAGACCAGTTGATGACAGAGTTGAAATATATACTGCAAAAGCTGTTGATCTTACTGGAACTATAAAAGCAGAAGATGATGTTCTGGATAATACAGATTTCTATGAAGGTGCTTTTCAATCATACTTTTATTGGTGCGCCTATGATTCTAATAATTCATGTTCCTGGGCATATGATCCAAATCCATCGACATACAGTCAATATAATTATGGTTATATGAGAGGACCGCTTGGTGTAACATGGGCAATTAATTGGGAAAAATGGTAAAAATATTTAAATCGGTTTTAATTATTTCAATGAGCCTTTCAGTCTCTGGTAATCTTCCTATTCTTTCAAAGAAAGAATTTGCTGAGAGAAGTGATTTATCTTATGGAGATGAAATCGCTCAAATATTTAGTTTACCCTCTAGCAGAAATGGTATATCCGATGTAAGTTCTAGTGTTGGGAAGCCCTCCGAAGTAATCATCAAAAATATGAAATTGCTGTCTCCAACGGATAGGTATGCTCTTCGAATTCTAGACAGTGATAGAAATGAAATCTTCATAATTGGATTGGGCAATCCATTTTATATTCATGCGCAGCATATAGGATATGAAGACAGCGATTCCTTTGGGACTTATATTGATGCTGATATACAAATTGCTCTTCCAATAGATAATGATGCATCCTATTTCGTTCTTTTATCTCAAGAAAATAAATTTTTGAAAAAAATTAATGAGATCAAAATAAGATAAGTTTTCTATAAAAATTTTATTTTGTCTCTTGTAAATCAATAGCTTGAAAGCACAAAATTTAAAGAGTATATTAACTCACCAATGCGGTACTAGCTCAGTTGGTAGAGCGTCTGCTTGCCAAGCAGAAGGCCGCCGGTTCGAGACCGGCGTACCGCACCAGTTCACTTACAAAAATTTTATATAAATTTCGATCATAAGACCTTTTTTTTGTTGTAGTATATATCTGATACAAAGGAGAGAATTATGAAGAAATTTTTGTTTAGTTTAGTAGTACTTTTAAGTTTTTCATTTCAGTCCCTCAGTGCGGCAGGATATATTGCTCTTTATTCAATGGAAGTTAGAGACCAAAATGAATTTGCTGCTGATATGGATGAATTAATGAGTTCTGATTGGGGAAAAGCATTTCCTGGTGCAGTTTCTTTAGTGCACTATACTTTTAACGGTTATGATGATGCCTCACATGCAGTCGTAATAAATTATGAGACAGAAGCTGATATGGCTAAAGGTACAGATTCTTTTTATGAACCATATTTTGGAACATTTTTAGCTAAAACAGCCTCAAATGTTAAAGATGTGGAGCAATCACTCAGCATGAAGTTAATCTCGGGTGGTGAAACTAATCCTGATAATAATCAAGTTTACACTGTTTTTAGAATGCAAGTAAAAGATCCAAGTTCATATGCAAAAGCATATATGAAAGTTACCGAAGCTCAACAAGAGGCTGGAAACATGGATGGTGGATACGGGCTAAGAGCTCAGGTTGCTGGTAGTCAAAATTACTACACACACTATGCTTTCATCGGTGCTAGTAGTATGCAATCTGCAATTGAAGGAATGGAGACTCTATACGGAAGTGAATCTTTCGCTACTTTTCAAAAAGAGGTAGATGGCAATAGAAAGATAATGAATACATCGATGCTGAAGGTCTTAAAAGTTTATAATAGTAATTAACTTTTAAAGATTTTTTGGAGGGAGCTTTTGCTCCCTTTTTTAAATAAGTTTCAATGAAATTAATATATTTTTTTACAATAATTTTTATAGTTTCATCATGTGGTGGAGGTGGTGGATCATCTTCTAGCGATTCAAATAATATAGTCCCTCCTGATCCTGTGACAGATACTATTACTGAAAGCTGTGCACCAACTAGTTGGAATTACAGAATTCAAAGATGTGACTTGAATCATGACAATCTTGAAAGATACTATTTTTTATATAGACCTGAAAATTTAAATTTATCTGAGAGCATTCCTGTTCTATTCGCCCTTCACGGTTACGGTAGCACCGCAAGAAATCATCTTTACTATACAAATTATGCACCAATGGCTGATAACAATAATTTTATAGTTGTATACCCACAAGGCTTTCCAATGCGAACAGTGCTAGCAAGTTCAAATTCACATTGGAATGTGGGAGGGTGGACTATTGGAAGCGATGTCGATGATGTTGATTTTATTGATTCTGTAATTAATTTAATTTCAAAAAAAATTCCAATAGACGAAGATAGAATATATTCCTCTGGGATGTCAAATGGAGGTTTTATGAGCTATCACCTGGTGTGTAATTTGAGTAATAAAATAGCTGCAATTGCTTCGGTCACTGGATCAATGACACCTGAAACTTATGAAGATTGCAATCCAAGCCATCCAACTCCAGTATTACAAATACATGGCTTACAGGATGTGACAGTACCATATTCAGGGCTATCTTTCATGGAAAGTATTCCAAAGGTAATTGAGTACTGGAGAGATTTTAATTCATGCGATATTGAACCAGACAGAATTATCCAGGACAATTTTTCAGCAGGGTATGTAATTAATATTGATGAGTATAAAAATTGCTCTAATGATGTCAATGTAAAACTAATACTTCATAGCACGATGGGCCATACTTGGCCATCTACAAACAATCATAGCGTGAGCGCAAGTAACGAGGTGTGGAATTTTGTATCTCAATTCGATTTAAACGGTAAGATAAATTAGTACTAAAATAAATACATTTCTTAATAAGCAATAAATAAATTTGATGTTATATTATATTTTTAAAAAAAAGGGAGAGAATTAAATGAAATATTTATTAAGCATAAGTCTTTTGTTCAGCTTTGTTTTGATTGCAGATCAGCATGAAGAAAAGTCTTCTTATGAACCAAATGTTGCTGAGTACTATGTAAGTACCTTCAAAGATGGAAAAGATATGGACGACATGATGAGATGGGCTAAAAAGTTCAATATGTGGGCAGACAAAACTGATCATTTTGAAAATTATACTGCTGCAATGTTAGTTCCTTATTATCACAGTGGTGAGCAGCCTCATGATTTTGTTTGGGTTGGTATTAGTCCTGACTCAGAAGCGCATCATAAAGGTAATGATCATTGGTTCACCAATGGCACCAAACTTTTAGCTGAATTAAACAAAATTTTAGACTCTGGAAACCAAACTACATATACATGGCAAAGAACTGTATCTGAAACTCCTAGTGGTCAAAATGGCTATGTGGTTTATTCAGATTGTAAATTAGGTGAAGGTGTTACAGCTGTACAATTCTATGACGCATATTATGCTTATGCAGTAGCTGCTAAAAAAATGGGTGATGTAGCTGGAAGAAAAATGATTTTCCCAAATATGGGTGTTCCTTCAACATGGGATTATGATTTTGTTCAAGCAGTTTCAACTGAAACAATTGCAGACTATGGAAAAAATTGGACAAATTTTTGGAGCAATACTGATGATATGCCTGAACTTAAAGCATTAAATGACTTAGGTGGCTCTTGCGAAAATGAAAGATCATACGGTATTGTGCCAGTAAGAGGCTAATAAAAATCATTATAAATAAGGGAGCTTTTGCTCCCTTTTTTTTTGAAAACCAAATATGCATAATACAGATGTGACAAAATATGATAAACATATAGCTATTATTGGTGCTGGTATATCAGGCTTAACTCTTGGTATTTCCTTAAAACTAAATAATATTCCATGTGTGATTTTTGAGAAATCCCCAACAGTTAGTGAACATGGCGCAGGAATATCAATTTCACCCAATGGTAAACATATTTTGAGTAAATTAAATATTCTTGACGAGCTTAAAAAGGTATCAGGCAATACAAGTGAAACAATATTCTTTTCTAATTTAAAAGAAATTACAAGGATATCATCTGATGTATTAACTACATCTAGAAAAAGCCTATATGATATTTTGTTAAGTAAATATATCTCTCTTGATGGTGAAATTCACTTTAACAGCGAACTAGAAAAAATAGATCTAGATCTAAAAGAGATTTCTTTAAAAAATGATAAAAGTTTTAATGTAGGTCATATAGCATCATGTGATGGAATTAAATCAATATGTAGATCAAAAGCTATAGACCCAAGCTTCCCAAAATATAGTGGATATTCTGTATGGAGATCAATCATCAACCAAAAACAATCTCACATAGGTTTCTATCTAGGTGCAGGCTTTCATATTGTTTCATATCCAATAAACAACGAGCAGACAAGTTTTGTTGCAGCCGTAAAAACAAATAATCAAACAAGGGAATCATGGATGACAAAAGGATCATATTCTGATCTTCAAGATGATATTCCAAAAGAAATTCTTCAAAAATTTAACAGCCTTAAATCTAGTGAAATATATAAATGGGGAGTTTTTGTGAGACCAAAGACAAGAATTTTATTTAAAAAAAATGTTACTTTTTTTGGCGATGCTGCTCATCCAATTGTTCCTTTTATTGGGCAAGGTGGATGTCTGGCAATTGAAGATGCTTATGTTTTCTCAAATCTTTATATAAAAAATAACTATAATATTTCCAAAACTCAGGAAGAATATCAATTAATTAGATTAGATCGTATTAATAAAATAACTAAATCGTCTCAAAATCAAGGGAAACTAAATCATTTAAAAAATCCTTTTTTGGTATTTTCAAGGAACTTTCTTATGAAAAATACAAATATAATCAAATACATGACTAAAAACATATGGGGATATAGACCTGAAAATGATATTCATTTTTAGATTATAAATCCATGTTATTGGTATATTTAACTAACTGATATAATTTATGTATGAATATTTTCAAGACATTTTTTTCTTTACTAAATCCAAATTCAAAAAATTTAATATCCTCAGGACCAAATAACTTAAAAATATCTCCAAACTTAAAAGAATTTGTAAGTGATGAGTTGTTACCAGGCTTAAATATTTCTGAAGATTATTTTTGGAAAACATTTGAAAGTATTTTAGATATGTTTACTGAGAGGAATATCGAACTTTTGCAAGAAAGAGGCGAGATTCAAAAAAAAATTGATGAGTGGCATATTCAAAATAAAGACAAAAATTTTGACCGTAATAAATACAAAGCTTTTCTTGAGGAAATTGGATATATTCATCCAAGAAGTAAAAATTTTTCAATAAAAACTTGGAATGTTGATCCCGAAATTAGAAAAATAGCCGGACCACAACTTGTGGTACCAGTGATGAATGCTAGATTTGCGCTCAATGCAACCAATGCTAGATGGGGAAGTCTGTATGATGCTTTGTATGGAACTGATGTAATAAGTGAATCAGACGGTGCAAAAAGGGAGGGTGGCTATAATCCGATTAGAGGTGAAAAGGTAATTGCTTTTGCTAAAGATTTTCTAGATACAGCGGCACCTCTTCAATCAGGCAAATATAATGAAGTTATAGATTTTGAGTTTGTAGAAAGCGAACTCCTTGTAACTTTATCAAATGGCAAAAAAGTAAATTTAGTTAAAAAAGAACAATATATAGGTTATATGGATAAAGGTGAGGGGGCTTACGGACTTTTATTTAAAAATAATAATCTTCATTTTGAGATTCAAATTGATAGAAGTCATCCAATTGGTCAAGATGATCCAGCTGGTATAAAAGATATACTAATGGAATCTGCTATTACAACAATTCAAGATTGTGAAGACTCTGTTGCTGCCGTGGATGACGAAGACAAAATAATTGTTTATCGTAATTGGTTAGGTCTGATGAAAGGCAACCTTAAAAGAACATTTGATAAAGGTGGAGAGAGGCTAACAAGAGAGCTAAATCCTGATAGAAAGTATTTGCTTAAAAATGGAAGAATGATTTTACTTCCTGGAAGAAGTATGTTGCTTGTCAGAAATGTAGGACACTTAATGACAAATCCAGCTGTAATAGATAAAAATGGCAATGAAGTTTTTGAAGGCATAATGGATGCAATTTTTACTATATGTATTGGTATTCATGATTTAATTGGAAATGGAATCTACAAAAACTCTAAAACAAAAAGCATTTACATAGTAAAGCCAAAGATGCATGGCCCAAAGGAGGTTAAGTTTACGTGTGACCTTTTTACAGCAATTGAGGATGCATTTAACTTACCAATTAATACAGTTAAAGTTGGCATTATGGATGAAGAAAGAAGAACAACTGTGAATTTAAAAGAATGTATTGAGGTAGCAAAACATCGAGTAATTTTCATTAATACAGGATTCTTAGATAGAACTGGTGATGAAATTCACACAAGCATGGAGGCAGGACCAATGGTGACTAAGACCAAAATGAAACTCGAGAGCTGGATAAATGCTTACGAAAATTGGAACGTAGATATTGGTTTAGAAACAGGATTTAAAGGTAATGCACAAATTGGCAAAGGCATGTGGCCTATGCCTGATGAAATGCTAGATATGTATAAAAGTAAGACAGTTCATCCCAAGTCAGGAGCAAATTGTGCATGGGTTCCATCACCCACAGCGGCCACACTTCATGCAATTCACTATCATCAAATATTTGTGCAAGATGAGCAAGATAAACTAATGAAGAGAGAGAAAGCATCTCTAGAAGATATTTTAAGCATACCTCTAATAAAAAATGACGAAATGCCATCTGAGGAGGAAATTCAAGAGGAGTTAGACAATAATGCACAAGGAATATTGGGATATGTGGTCAGATGGGTTGATCAAGGTATCGGTTGTTCAAAAGTCCCTGATATAAATGACATCGGACTAATGGAAGATAGAGCTACTTGTAGGATTTCTAGTCAACATATCTCAAATTGGTTGCATCATGGATTATGCACTGAAGATCAGGTTATTGAAACAATGAAGAAAATGGCTCGGGTTGTTGATTTACAAAATAAAGATGATGTTAACTACAAAAAAATGTCTCCCTCATATGATGGTATTGCTTTTAAGGCAGCTTGTGATTTAGCAATTAAAGGTAGATCACAACCTAGCGGATATACTGAACCTATTCTTCACGAAATGAGGCTCAGAAGAAAATAAAATGAAAAAAGGATATTGGGTGGTTAGAGCAAATATTTCTGATAAATATGAATACTCTAAATATATTGAATTAGCCTCAAAAGTTATTCAAAAATATGATGGCAAATTCCTTGTTAGAGGCGGTTCTCAGATAGAATTCGAAAAAGATGGGTTCGAAAGGACTGTTGTGGTTGAATTTGCAAGTCACCAACAAGCATTAAATTGTTACGAATCTAAGGGATATCAGTCTGCTCTAGATTATGTTAAGAATTCAGCCGTAAGATATGTTTCTGTTGTAGAAGGGTATTAAATTTTTTGATTGTGAGTTTCATCTCTGTGTTTCTTGAGATATTTCATAAAAGGTGTTCCGCCGGTTCCTCTTACTGTTGATCCTCCAGATCCAATATCACTAGTCACTTGCGCTTGTTTATGAATATAAGTTGCAGCATATTCAAGATGCTGAGCCCTAAACTTTCTTATTTCTTCAAGACATTGATTATAGATTTCTGTAAGGCACTTAGATTTATGAATTATATCTTTTGCCTTAGATTTTTTTTCAACCTTTTCAATCATCTCTCTATGATGAGGCGGCATATATTCTCTCATCTCATTTAAATAATGCCTTAAGTTATCATTTGTGTGATAAATACCCAATGCACCATCTAAAAATGGAATAATGCTACTTTGAGCTCCAGTCTCTCCTCTGAAAAACTGTGGCTCATTATTAAATTGATTTTCATAAATTAGCCCATCTTTTAAATCGGGATTATCTTTTGTTCCGAATATATATGGCCTAACCCTATGATAATAAACATATGGGTCACATTTTTCTGGCATTTTAGAAAAGATGCTATTTACCTTTATAAGAGACTTCTTTATTCTTTTTAATTCTTTTGAAAATTCACTATCTAAATTTTTGCTGTCCAAGTGTGCCAATTTATATGCTGCATCAATCGCATCACTTGCAGCATCTTCAATACAAACGTGGATTGTAACAAACCAATCCTCATCAACACCCCCTAGAAAATTATTTATTAGAGCCACATTATCAAGGGAGATAGGTTCAGAATTATCAATTTTATACCAATTATCTAAGCAATAACTTGCGTAGCTTAGAATCGGCGGCCTTCCTAAATATTGAGACAATTTTACCCATGGTTCAGATATAACTTCTGGAAGGATTGGTTCTGGATTTTTACCTCCCCACATATATGCATGAGCAATAAAACTGATATGTGACATTGCTAGGTTTATCTCTTGAATATTATTTTGTTTAATAATTTCATCAACAGAAAAATCTTTTTTATTCAATTTAAGAATTGTTTTTTGAACCTTGTTAGTTAAAAGTAATTTTGGTAAATGTGAAGCAATGTTTGAAATATTATTTAATGTTTTGGACTCAGTCTTATATGACATTATGGGGTCTTTTTTTGGAAGAAAAGTGTGCATAACATTTATATAATAAACTCATAAAATTAATAAATACAACATGTTTTTTTGTACTTAAAAAATTAATTAAAAAAAAGTATATTTTTTTACAAAAAAGTGTTGACAAGTTTTCTAATAGGAGTAATATTAAATATACCAACGGCAACCGACTAGTGACCAACTGCAGACGGGAGACCTAGAGAGAAGCTGAAGGAAGAGACCGAAGGGTGAAAGCATTTACAAGAGTCGGCGATAAAAAAGAGCTTGTAAATCCACCAAGAGTTCAAGAGAAAGAACTCAAGGAGCTAAAGAAAATCTCACTTTAGACCCCTAAGGAACTCGATTAAGAAAACAGAGTTTAACTCTGTTTTTTTTTGCCTTAAAAAAACTAAATTATTCAATTTTAAATTATAAAAATTCCATCTAAAATACTGTAAACTTGTTTTATCATGGGAGTTTTAATTGTCAGATAAAGATATTGATCCAATTGAAACTTCTGAGTGGCTTGAGGCTATAAATAGCGTAATTGAAGAGGAAGGTATTGATCGAGCTTCATTTTTATTATCTAAGTTAGCAAAAAAACTCAATCAAGAGGGCGCAATTCCATCATATAATCTTACGACTCCATTTAAAAACTCTATACCCTTAAAGGAAGAAGCCCCAATGCCAGGCGATCTTTTTATGGAAAGGAAAATAAGATCACTAATCCGTTGGAATGCTCTTGTCATGGTTCTAAAAGCAAACATGAATGATGATGAATTGGGAGGACATATCTCAACTTTTTCGTCTGCTGCAACACTATATGATGTTGGTTTTAATTATTTCTTCAGAGGCTCAAATGGCCAACTTGAAGATATGGTTTATTATCAAGGGCATTGCTCACCAGGTATATATGCAAGGAGCTACCTTGAGGGATATTTGAATGAAGACGATCTAGATAATTTTAGACAAGAAGTTCATAAACCAGGATTATCATCTTATCCACATCCCTGGCTAATGCCGGATTATTGGCAATTTCCTGTGGTTTCAATGGGGTTAGGTCCAATACTTGGGATATATCAAGCACATGTCATGAGATATTTATCAGCAAGAGGACTTGTACCGAGAAATGACAGAAAAGTATGGGTTTTTTGTGGCGATGGTGAGATGGATGAGCCAGAGTCTAAAGGAGCTATTGGCCTTGCGGGTCGAGAACAATTAGAAAATCTGATATTTGTTGTGAACTGCAATCTCCAAAGACTTGATGGACCAGTAAGAGGAAATGGGAAAATTATTCAAGAATTAGAAGGCGCATTCAGAGGTGAAGGCTGGAATGTTATCAAAGTTGTTTGGGGAAGATTTTGGGATCCAATAATGGCAAAAGATACAGAAGGCAAATTACAAGATTTAATGGATGTGGTGGTTGACGGAGAGCTGCAAAATTTCAAAGCAAAAGGAGGCGCATATACAAGAGAGAATTTTTTTGCAAAAGATCCTGATGTTTTAGAAATGGTAAAAGATTTATCCGATGATGATATTTATAAACTTAACAGAGGGGGGCATGATCCTTATAAGGTATATGCCGCTTATCACAAAGCTGTAAATTCTGAGGGAGCTCCAACTGTAATACTTGCTCTCACAACCAAAGGTTACGGAACAGGCTCAAGAGAGGCAGATAATACAACACATCAAGTTAAAAAATTATCTATGGATAATATCAAATCATTTAGAGACAAATTTAATATACCGGTTTCAGACTCTGAAATTGTAAAACTACCATATGTTAGACCGCCAGATAATTCTCCAGAAATACAATATCTTAAAAAAACCAGGAAAAAGCTTGGTGGATATATTCCAAGAAGAAGAATGTCATCAGAAGCTTTACCAATGCCTGACAATAAAATATTTGAAAAATTACATGAATCAAGTGGAGATAGAAAAATATCAACTACTATGGCAATTGTGAGATTAATTACTGATTTGTTAAAAGATAGTGAAATAGGTGAAAGAATTGTTCCTATTGTTCCTGATGAAGCTAGAACTTTTGGAATGGAAGCATTATTTCGACAGGTTGGAATTTACTCCTCAGCTGGTCAAAAATATGAGCCAGAAGATGCTGATAAAGTGATGTGGTACAAAGAGTCAAAAGATGGAGTGATGCTAGAGGAAGGAATCACAGAAGCAGGTGCATTTAGTGCTTGGACTGCATTAGCTACAGCATATTCAAATTATGACTTTCCAATGATCCCATTTTATCTTTTTTATTCGATGTTCGGATTTCAAAGAGTTCATGATTTATCATGGGCTGCAGGTGACGCACAAGCTAAAGGTTTTCTAATAGGAGCAACTTCTGGAAGAACAACCTTAAATGGTGAGGGTCTTCAGCATCAAGATGGACATAGCCATATTCTTTCATCAACAATACCCAATTGTTTATCTTATGATCCTGCATTTGCATATGAAGTTGCTGCGATTGTCAAAAATGGCATTAAAGAAATGTTTGTTGAACAGAAAAATTATTTCTATTACATAACTACAATTAATGAAAATTACTCACATCCACAAATGCCAGAAGGCTCTGAGTCAGGAATTATCAAAGGAATGTACAAATTAAAAGGTGAAGAGAATGCTCAAATAAGGCTTCTTGGTTCCGGTGCTATTTTAAGGGAAGCAATAAAAGCAAAAGAATTATTAGAGAAGTTCAACATTAAAGCAGAGGTTTGGAGTGTAACAAGTTTTAATTTATTGAGAAAAGATGGAATGGAAGTAGAAAGATTAAATCAACTAAACCCTAGAATAAATCCAAGTTTATCGTACGTCGAGCAATGTTTTTCTGATAATGATATTCCTGTTATTGCTGCCACTGACTATATGCGTTCATATTCTGAGCAAATCAGACCCTATATTAAGTCTATGTTCTTTACTTTAGGAACAGATGGATATGGAAGAAGCGATTCAAGAGAAACATTAAGAGATTTTTTTGAAGTTGACTCAAAGAGCATTTCAAGAGCAGCAGCATACGCCTTGTATAAAACAAAAATTATTTCAGAGGATCAAATAATTGATATTTATAAAACTTTGAAAGTTGATTCATCCAAGCCCAATCCCTGGGAAGTCTGATGTCAGATATTAAAACTATTAATTTACCTGACTACGGCGAATTTGAAGAGGTTGAGGTAATTGAGATATGTGTAAAAGAAGGTCAAAAAGTCGATTCTGAAGAACCAATATTAGTTTTAGAAACTGACAAAGCCGCAATGGAAATTCCATCTTCAATTAATGGAACGGTAAATAAAGTTCTTTTAAATGTTGGTGATAAAGTAAGTATTGGAATGCCATTTTTAGATATTAAACCCGAGGAGGTTTTATCTGAATCAAAAGAGGAATCAAAAACAGAAGATTTACAATCTATTGAACCAATTGAAAAAAAAGATGAGTTACCGTCAGCAGTAGATGATGCTGCAAATATAATGTCAAAATATCAACCACAATCAAATGTAGTTGAATTTAAAAAATCAAAAAATAATAAAATACATTCTGGCCCAGCCACTAGAAAACTTGCAAGAGAATTTGGTATTGATTTATCAGAGATTAGAGGATCAGGTCCTAAAAATAGAATTTTAAAAGAGGATTTGCACGAGTACGTTAAAAATATACTCAAATTTAAAAACCAACAAAGAGTAAATACTTCTCAGCCCGAAATAGATTTTTCTGAGTGGGGGAAAATTACAAAAGAGGAGTTAACAAAATTCCAAAAAACTTCTTTAGATAATTTGCACTCATCTTGGATTAATATTCCGCATGTTACTCAACATGAAGAAGCAGATATTACAAAACTTTTAAAATTAAGAAATAAATTAAATAAAAAATATAAATGTAAAGTATCTCCACTAGCATATGTCATAAAAGCTACTGCCGAAACTCTATTACAATTCAAACAAATGAATTCTTCTTTATCATCTGATTTAAGCTCAATAATATATAAAGAATATATAAATATTGGCATTGCTGTAGATACAGATTATGGTCTTATCGTGCCAAACGTGAAAGATGTTAACAATAAATCAATAAATGAAATTTCTAATGAAGTAAATGAAATTGCGGATTTAGCGAAAAAAAGAAGGCTGAATAATAATCAGCTTACTGGATCAAGTTTTACAATTTCTTCTTTAAGTGGGGTTGGTGGAAAATTTTTTACGCCAATAATCAATCCTCCAGAAGTTGGGATTCTTGGACTTTCAAAAACATATGATTCTCTCAAGTTAGACAAGCTAAAACTTCAAACAACAAATCAATTACCTCTTTCATTGTCATATGATCACAGAGTTATAAATGGAGTTTATGCAATAAAATTTTTAAATCATTTGATTGAAGTATTAAATGATTTAAATTTTTTAGAAAGCTCTTTTAAATAATTGTTACAATAATCTCTTAATTTAAAGCTATAAGGAAAAAATGTTTAACACGTTAGATTGGGTGATAGTAGGGCTTTATTGTATCGGTATTATTTCACTAGCAACTTATGTCTCTAGAAATAAAACTGGCACACAAAGAAGTGCAGAAGATTATTTCCTAGCTGGACGAACACTGCCGTGGTGGGCAATTGGCGCTTCATTAATTGCTGCTAATATATCTGCTGAACAGATAATCGGAATGTCAGGACAAGGATTTGTTGTAGGCATGGCGATAGCGGTATGGGAATTGACTGCCGCGATTGCTCTAATAGTAATGGCGAAATACTTTTTACCAATTTTTTTAGAAAAAAAGATCTACACTATGCCGCAGTTCTTAGAGCAACGCTTTAACAAGAATGTAAGTTTAGTTTTGTCTTTTTTTTGGTTAGTTGTTTATATTTTTATTAATTTAACCTCAGTTCTTTGGTTGGGTTCATTAGCAATAAACGCTTTGACAGGATTAGATCTATTTTACGGTTTAATAATTTTGGCAGCTTTTTCTTTAGCCTATTCACTTTTTGGTGGTTTGAAAGCAGTAGCTATGACAGATGTTGTTCAAGTTGTTTTATTAATCTTTGGTGGACTTGCAGTTTCTTTTATCGCTTTGAACACTATTTCAGAGTCTTCAGGAGTTTTAAGTGGTTTAAAAATTGTTTTCAATGAGATGCCTGAAAAATTTGACATGATACTTTCAGCTGATAATCCATCCTATAAAAATTTACCAGGTATCTGGATACTAATTGGTCTAGGTGTATGGATTGGACATTTTTTCTATTGGGGATTCAATCAATATATTACTCAGCGCGCTTTAGGAGCAAAATCTATCAAAGAGGCACAAAAGGGTGTAATGTTTGCTGCTTATTTAAAGTTACTAATGCCTATTGTAATAGTATTACCTGGGATATGTGCAGCAGTTCTTTTTCCAGTTCTTGAAAAATCTGATCAAGCATATCCTACAATGATGTCTCTTCTACCAAACGGACTATTGGGTCTTACATTTGCTGCATTGATTGCTGCTATAGTTTCATCGCTAGCATCTATGAGCAATAGTATCAGCACAATATTTACTATGGATATTTATAGATATTTTCAAAAAAACGATCATGATCAAGCACACCTTATTAAAATTGGAAGATCTACAGTAGTAGTTTCTTTAATTATTGCAACATTAATTGCAAAACCCCTTTTAGGCAGCTTTGATTCAATTTTTCAATATATCCAGAATTTCACTGGCTATTTCTCACCTGGAATAGTTGTTATATTTTTAGTAGCTCTTTTTTGGAAAAAAGCTACATCTATGTCTGTAATATTTGCTGCTGTTATATCTCTAGTTGGTTCAATTTTTATAAGTGGAAGTTACCCCGATTTACCATTTATACATAGAATGACAATTGTTTTTCTGATGTCGGCATTTGGATGCTGGCTGGTTACGTACATTCAAGGATATAAAGATCAGGAAAAGGCCATAGATCTTAGCAATATTGACTTCTCAACAACCAAAGCATTTAACATAAATACTGCAATTGTTGTTATTACTTTGGGCTTGATTTATGTTTCACTTGCTTAAAATGAAAAAGTTGTTTTTGATTTTAAGTTTTTCTTCTATTCTTTTCTCAGATACTGATTGGAATGACCAAAATGATTGTTCTTTGCCTGACAATAATAATCTTGTAGAAAGCATTTTAAATAATATGACCCTAGAACAGAAAGTTGGCCAGATAATAATGCCTGAAATTAATAGCATTACTCCCGATGATGCAAAAAAATATCAATTTGGAACAATATTAAATGGCGGTGGTGGTTTTCCAAATAAAAATAAAAATAGCTCAATTGAGGATTGGAAAAATCTTAGTAAAAGTTATTATGAGTCATCGCCAATAGTAAGTGGTATTAGAGTTCCAATATTATGGGGCACAGATGCAGTTCATGGTCATAATAATGTAATTGGTGCGACTATCTTTCCTCACAATATTGCTCTTGGTGCTACCAGGAATCATTTACTTGTTAGAGAAATTGGTAAAGCAGTTGCTAAAGAGGTTTTATCTACTGGAATTGTTTGGACTTTTGCTCCTACTATTGCAGTTCCTCAGAATGATTTATGGGGAAGAACATACGAAGGCTACTCAGAGGATCCAGCTCTAGTATCACTATTAGGTAAAAATTTTATTATTGGACTTCAGGGTGAGGGCTCAGACTTTTTAGGAAATCATAAAGTTTTAGCAACAGCTAAACATTTTCTTGGAGATGGAGGAACCAGCGAGGGCATTGATCAAGGCAATACAATTATTGATGAGCAATCGTTAAAAGAAATTCATGGAGAGCCTTACTATCATGCTATTGACTCTTGTGCTATTTCTATAATGGCAAGCTTTAACTCATGGAATGGTCTTAAAAGCCATGGAAATAAGTATCTACTAGAAAATATATTGAAATCTCAAATGAATTTTGATGGATTTGTTGTTGGTGACTGGAATGGTCATGGGCAAATACCTGGCTGCGAGGATGCTAATTGTCCAGAAGCATTTAATTCTGGAGTTGATATTTTTATGGTACCGACTGAATGGGAGGGACTCTACTGGAATACCCTTAGTCAAGTAAAAGAAGGCATTATTAGCGAAAAAAGATTAAATGATGCTGTAAAAAGGATATTAAATGCCAAAGCTTACCTTGGACTATTTGAAGAAAGAGTTCCACACGCATTTACAAAAAATTATATTGGAGATTCCAAACATAGAGCACTTGCGCAACAAGCTGTTCGAGAATCATTGGTTTTACTTAAAAATAATGCTTCTGTTTTGCCAATGAATCCAACTAAAAAATTTCTAATCGTTGGCAGTCAGTCAAAGAACATTGAAAACCAAATGGGAGGTTGGACTATTACATGGCAAGGTAAAAGCTGGGAGGGGGTAAGTATTGATAACAATGATTTCCCAAATACTAAAAGTATTTATGAGTCATTGTCAGATCTTATAATTGATTCAGGTGGTTATGTTGAATATTCAGATGATGGAGAATTTAATCAAAAACCAGATTATGTGATTTTTGTTTATGGAGAATCACCATACGCTGAAGGCTTCGGAGATATTAAAAGTTTAAATTTCAGTGAAAATAATTTTATGTTATTAGAAAAAATGAACCAACTATCAAGTCAGGATATTAACGTTATTTCTTTATTCATATCTGGCAGACCTATGATTGTTGATGAAGAATTAAGTTTGTCAGATGCATTTGTAAGCATATGGTTACCTGGTACTGCCGTCGAGGGCATTAATGACGTAATTTTTAAAAACAAAGACAACACTATTAATTATGATTTCGTTGGAAAACTTCCTTTTTCTTGGCCTAGTTCAGAATCTAGCAACCCATTAAATTTTTATGATGTTTCTTATGAGCCTTTATTTGAATATGGCTATGGATTAACTTACTCAAAATAAATTTATGAGTAAAATATTGTTAGTTGATGTCGGCGGTACGAATATTCGCTATGCAGTCTATGATAGTGACTCATCAGACATTAATGATGTTCACAAAACTAAATTTGAAACTAAAGTTTTCGAAGAAATTTTAAAAAAAATTATAGATGTCAATAATGTAGATCAATTAGTTATTTCAGCAGCTGGACCAAAGATAGATAATACTATCTCCATGACTAACAAAAATTTTGTTTTAAATTCTGATGAGTTGAGGAAAAAATTTAATTTAAAAAAATGCTATCTGTTAAATGATTGGGAAGCTATAGCTTATAGTTATGATTATGTCTTTGATGATATTAAATTCATTAAAAATGGAAAGAAATTTAATAACCAAACCCTTTTTTTGGGTCCAGGGACTGGACTCGGTGCAGCGCTCTTGATTGATAATAAAATTGTTGTCTCAACTGAGATTGGGAATACAGGAAATACAACTCAATTTCTGAGAACAAATTTTAATTTTGAAATTCCTGAGAATATAACGTTAGAAGAAATAATATCAGGAACAGGAATTTCAAACTTATATAAATTCAAAACAGGAATGACATTAAGAGCAGAGGAAATATTTAATAAGTACTTAGAAAATGATCAAGAATCACTTGATGTTATAAATGGTTTTATTAAATGTCTTGCTCAAACCTTATCTGATTTATCATTAACATTTCTTCCAGGAAACGGGATTTTATTGGCTGGAAGCTTAATTCGCTCTCTTTATCAGTTTATAGATACAAAAGAATTTAAAGAAAATTTTGTTGGAGTAAAAAAGGCCGTTCATAGAGAAATACTAGACATGATTTCGGTTGGTATAATCACAAAAGAAAGAACCCCTCTATATGGAAACCTAGGTTTTTATAAAAGATTATCTTAAATAAAAGATTATTTTGTGTATAATCATGCACAATTATGGCAGATAAAAAACAAACCAAAGTATATTTAATTCCAGAAAATGAAACTAGAGATAGTCACACATATCATTACACTGCTATTAAAACTAGAAAGTTTACATTAGAAAATAAAAAAATGAGATTAAAGAAGTTTAATCCAGTAAAAAGAATTCACGAATGGTTTGTAGAGGCAAAGCTTCCACCACATAATTAATCGTTTTTTGTAAGTCTAAGTTCAGTAGAAGAAATATCGTCCCTGAAACTATTTTCTTCAAAACCAGTGCATCTGTCTCTAATTATATCTGGAACTTCAATTTTATCTAAAGAGATAAATTTCTTACCTACCTTTCTACCAAATACAAGAAAATTAATATTATGATCATTAAATCGTTGTATATGATCCATCATATCTTGATGACTTTCATAAAATTTTTCATCAAAAACTCTCATTAGGGTATCAGCACCAATAATAAAAACTGAATTTGGAAACATTTCAGCTTTTTCACTAAACCTTCCTGCAGAAGTCAACATCCAACTCTCCTTACTTTGAAATTGATCTATTGTCCTCTTAATTTCAACATAGGTTAATGGTGGTTTATCAGCATTTTTTGCACATATTTCAAATGTTGTATGCATTCCTGTTTTTCTTTCAGCAAGCTCTTGCATTTTAATGTGACCCTCATGAAGGGGATTAAACGATCCAGGAAAAATGAGTTCAGGATTATTTTTATTGTTAGAAATAAAACCGACTTTATTATTAAATAATTTTTTCCATGGTTTTTCAGCTACAACTTTTTCAATTGAAATTTTTTCCTCAATCTCAGGTATTGCGTAATTGAGCGAACATGAATCTGCTAAAAGGCTAATAGCACATGCTGTAATTAAATCCTCTTCTTCATTCCTTGTTCTCTTTCCTTTTTGAAGGAAGCACTCCAAATATTTTGTGTAGTCATGGGCTTGAATAACTATAAAAAATTTATGATCACCTTTTTTTTCATAGGTAGTCGCTAAGTTTGCAGTAATGGCAAGACCAAATAAATATTTTGATTTAGTTTTTGATGCGATTTCTCTGGATTTTTTAAATGCATTTGCTGCCATATTTAAACATGTGTCTAAAGAGCAATAATGATCGGGTTTTCTGTTAAGAAATTGATCCATTGATTCTTTAGAGTAAGGTATATATGACTCAAGTATAGTATCACTTGCTCCAGGAACTTCTAGCAGCGAAGAAATTGCATTAGTTCCACCACCACTAGAAACAAAAGTTATTTTATAGGGCGAGCTATGAATTTTTTTTACAATGTCAGTATATTTATTCAATTTAGTATAAAAATTAATCCTACATTTTAACCTATAATTTTAATTTCATTGTTAGAATAAACTATGACTATCAGAAAATATTTATACATTCTTCTAGTTTCATTTTCATCATTACATATTCATACATCAACTATTAATAAGTTAACTTATGCTGCATGGGAAAAGGCAGATGTTGATCTTTTATATGTGTTGCCTTCAAAGATAAATTCAGAAACAAAAATTTTATTTGTTATACATGGTGCGTCTAGAAATGCTGAAAGATATTTATCTATGTGGATAAATGAAGCTAAGGACAAAAATGTTCTTTTAATCGCTCCTCGTTTTAAAAAAGAAGACCATCCTTATTATTCAACATTAGGTATGGCAACGCATGACGGTAAATTAATCGATGATAAGAACATTTGGCTTAATGATTCACTAGAGAGGTTTTTTACTCTTTTTAAAGAAAAATATAAGTTATCCTCAGATCAATATCTTGTATATGGTTTTTCAGGTGGATCTCAGTTTGTTCATAGATATCTAATGTATGGCAATGATCGCGGGGTTCAGAAAGCAGCCATCGGCAGCGCTGGTTGGTATACATTTATCCAAGACTCTCCATTTCCTTATGGAATTAAAAACATGCCATTAGAGCCTGGTAGAATTGAGTGGCTGATGTCAAAAGAAGTGTTATTTCTTTTAGGCGATATGGATAATAACCCAAACCATTCCTCATTAAATAAAAGTCCAGGATCAATGAAACAAGGCTTTAACAGGTATGAGAGGGGAATCAACTATTTTGATCATTTAATAAGAATTGGCAATGAGTTTCAGACTCCTTTTAGATGGAGATATTCTGTAATGAGAGGTGTTGATCATGATACGAAAAGAATGACACAGCCAGCTATTGAATTTCTTTTAAAAGATCTTGAGTACAAGTATTAGATAGTATTTTTTTTGATAAATTCTTCAGCTTTATCAAAAATAATTTTTTTTCTTTCAGGCTTCATGTTTTTAAGAGATCTTGTCATTACAGCAAGACGAGGATTAGATTCAAAGAATTTAATATTGTTATTAACAAATCTCCAATATAGTCCGTCTACTACATCACACCAATCACCTTTTGAGTAATTAGACATTCTTAGCATATAACTTGAACCACAAATATATGGTTTTGTAGAAAATATTCCACCATCAGCATATGATCCCATGCCGTATACATTTGGAACCATGACCCAGTCATAAGCATCAATATACATCTCCATGAACCATCTATACATCTCATTAGGATGAATACCTGTTAAATTCATGAGATTTGCTATTATCATTAATCTATTAATATGATGCGAGTATGCAAACTCTTTTGACTCTATGATTGCATCATCAAGCGGCGGTATACCAGTTTTGCCATCGTACCAATTGTCATTTAGCTTTAACGAATGTGACCAGTAATTTAAATTTTTATACTGTGGCATATTTTCCCAGTAAACTCCCTTAATAAATTCTCTCCAACCTAAGATTTGTCTGATAAACCCTTCTAGAGAATTGATTGGAATTTGGCTACTAGATTCAAAATATCTTTTTTGAGCTTTTTCAATACATTTCATTGGATCAAGTAATCCAGAATTTAAATAAGGTGACAGCAAAGAATGAAACATAAAAGTATTTTCCTTGCTTATTGCATCTTGATAAGCACCATAGTTAACTAAGAATCTTTCAATAAAGTCATCAAGCAACATTTCTGCCTCTTCATGCGAAGTTGCCCAATTAAAGTTTTCAAGTGATCCAATCGCATTTGGAAAACATTCTTCAACATCTACCATAGTTTCAAAAGTAATCTTGTCAGGTTTTAATGCGTTTCTGATTGGTATTTCATCTTTAAGCTGTGATATACCTTTTCTGTTATCTTTATCAAAATTCCATTTATCGCCAATAGGTTTGGAATCTTCAGTCATAAAAATATTATATTTTTTTCTCAACCATCTATAGTAGTATTCTTGTATTCTTGTTTTCTTATCTGAGGCCCATGTCGAATAATCTTCTTTATCTGAAATAAATTTAACATCTTCTAAAACCTCAAGATCAATATTATTTGACTGACAAAAAAACATTAAATTTTTATTTACATCGAAGTCGGACGGTTTTGAGATTACTATTTTTGTAAAGTTATGTTCTTTATTAATATCTCTAAGATAAGAGGACATGTCACCATTGTATTTTTTAGTAATTTTTTTATGAATAACATTTTTGTGCACATTATTATTAATGATTTTTCTAAACGAACTAATTAAAAATACAATTTTTTGTTTGTGATGATTTATCTCATAAAAAGTATCTAATGGCTCAAAAAATAGAAAGAAATCATCATTATTTAATTCTTTATATACAGGATTATTTTGGGATAGTTGATCAGCTAATACTATTCTTAGAGTTTTTATCATAATTGGAAAAAGATATTAAAGCAGTATAAGTTATTAAGTTTGACAATACTGTGTCTTACATGTCACAATTGTCACATATTTGTAACAATTTAAATACTGGTATTACTTATGTCTATTTTAAAAAAACAATGGAATCGTTTCCACATATTTATGAAATCAGGCAGGATTCATAAAGTTTGGAATTCAATGCCCAAATAATCAAAACTTATTTTTAAAAACCCAACATTTGATTGGGTTTTTTTTTGCAAATTTTTATTATTTAAAATTAATTAGCAATATAATATTTAGCTTGTGAACAATTTTTTAAAATTACATTTAATTTTTATTTTTTTATTTATTATTATTGGATGTAGTAAAGAAAATTCTGATTCAATAGATCTCAATAAATTAATAAAACCTGAATATGAATTTACAACTTATTTTTTAAATTGTAGTTTAAAGAATGATTCATCACTGCTGGAACTTGAATCATTCTTTTCTAATTTTCAAAGGACTAATAAAAACAAAGATATTGAAACATCAAGTCTATATTTATTTTTTCCAGATTCTGTAAGGCTCGATGCTTTTATTTTAAATGCTGTATACGCAAATAAAAGTGATGATTATTCAGATTTTATTCAAGATTTGAGCGATGATGGTTTTGACAAATTTGCAAATTGTAATTTTAATGTTGACAGCGAAAAGGGCTTAAAAATCCTATCTTCAAATAATTTAATACAAAAAGATAATTTTTCATCTGAGATATTAAGATGTAAATACAAAGATGGTTTCAATTTTGCTACCTTTAGAATCGCAATTGATAGATTCAAGCAATCTCTATCCGAAATGGATTTTGATTATGAAGTTATTTATGTTGAAAACGAAAAATTAAATAACTTTACATGGATTAATAATTTTTATTCTCAAGATTATTCAAAATATATTCTTGAAAATTGGCAAAGTTCTGACGAAGCTTTTCAAATTAAAAATGAATTTACTGAAAATGCAGAATGTATTGATTCAAGATTTTATAAGGTTTTTAAGCTAATCTGAATAATAAAAGAAATAGGGAGCAAATTACTCCCTTTTTGATTATAATTTCCCGACAATGCGGGTGTGGTGTTAACGGCTAGCACAATAGCCTTCCAAGCTATTGGTACGGGTTCGAATCCCGTCACCCGCTCCATTAACTTCTTATTTGTGTCCCTTTAAAGCTAATCCCTTCTAAATTTTGATTTTGATTGCAAGATACCATTGCCTGAGCTTTGGATGGTAAATCTGTAGATTCCCAAATGGCAGTGTCAGAAGCTTTATCTTCATCAGAACCCCAAAGATCTAACCATACAAAATCTGGTTTTGGATCTGCTGGCTCGAATGTTGGTTCTAACAAAACATACCAATGATAATCTGAAAAATTTTCAATCTTTGCTAAATCAGATCTATATGAATCCAGATCAACCATTGAATAACCTTCATTAAAATTACAAAAGAAGAAAGAATTTACAAACGAACCAGTATCATTGATTTTCTTTGGAACTCTTCCAGTTGTTATATCAAAGAGATACACATTATTTAAATCATATTGCATGACCCCGTCGATAGCTGTGTCCCAATCAGCTTGGTAGGAGGAACCAGACCATGCATTCCAGCAATCATCTCTTGCTGATTGAGAAGTCCATAGGTGTACCCAGATAAAGTCATAACCAGGATTAGACACTTCCGGAGTTAATATATTTGCACCATTAAGACTACATTGCATATCATCAAGCATTTGATTCCATGTTCCTACTAATTGAGCTAGATTTTCGGCTGAAAAGTTTGGACCAGCCTTCATCCAAGTATATTCAACCATTGTTTGAGAATCAGATTCTTGACTTACTTCAACCTTGGAGCATGCTCCAATAAGAAGTATAGCAGTAAAAAGTATTGTTATTTTTTTCATAATTTTAGGTATTTTTAATAGATTTATATATTTATTTATAACATATTTACATCTTAATTTTTATTATTTTCAAAAAAAAAGCAGGTCTAGGACCTGCTTTTGAGACCTAGGGGATATGAATTAAAGAGGATATTCAAAGGCCTTCATTTATAAGACCAATATGTAATTAAAAAGTTCAAATTTTTTTAATAAAAAGAAAACTATTGAACCAAGAATGATAAAAGATCCAAGGGGTAATTCTTTTTTATAGTTTTTTTCAAAAAAAACGTAATATAAAATTCCTAAAGATGATGCAAGAAAAATTATTGGCCATATCGCAAAAGGGCCAAAGATACTTCCAATGCCACCAAATAATATAAAATCTCCTCCACCAATGCCATCAATTTTTTTGAAAGTCTTAAAAATGAAGTTAATGCTGAATAAAAACATATAACCAAAAATAAAACCCAAAATTGAGAATGTGACTGGCGTCACTTTGAATATTAGAAGACTATCGTCAATTGCAAGTGAAAAAAATACATTCCCAAGAAATCCCATAAGAAAAATACTTAAATTTAAAGGTAGGGGAAGGTAAAAATATTTAAAATCTAAAAAGAATAGAATATATAAAACTAAAAAAATTAAGAACATGATCAATGAATATTCTGAAAAACCATATTCAGTTATTAAAAAAAATCCGGTTAAGCAAAATACTACTTCAGTTAATGGATAAAATTTTGATATTGCTAGCTTGCAATATTCACATTTTCCTAATTGAATAAGATATCCCACTATTGGTATAAGATTAAAAAAACCTATCTTTTTCTTACAACTTATACAATTTGATCTTGAATAAATAACATTTAAAATTTTAAAGTTATTTGATGGCGAAAGTCTAATTATTAAAGTAGAGGCAAAACTTCCTACTGATAAAAAGAAGAAACATAGAAGAACTAATTGAATTATGTTCAATTCATCATTGAGCAGGCTCGATGATGAAAAATTATATATATTGTTCAATTTATTTTTTTCTTGTAATGAAAAAACAAAATATGAGAAGCAGAACTACTGGGATTGCATAAGCACCAATAATCATTAGTTTATCAATCATTTATTTCACCTGAAGCAAAAGCATCTGGTCTTCTAAAATCACCATAGCCATAAAATGAATTATTTCTATACATTATAGTTTGAATACATGTTAATGGATTGGTTACTTTTAGTTTATAACCAATTTCTTGAAGTTCATTTTTTAAATTATCATCAATAAAAAACTCCATCTCAAGAACATCAGGCTGCCATTGATGATGAATTCTTTTTGCAAATGTAGCTTCTTCAAGATCCATCTCAAAATCTACTATATTGAGTATAGACTGCAGAACAGCTGAGATAATTCTTGCACCTCCAGGACTTCCTGTTGTTAAAAATAATTCATTATCTTTCATTATTATTGTAGGTGTCATAGAGCTTAACGGTCTTTTATATGGAGCTATTTCATTTGCCTTGGCTCCAAGCAAGCCAAATTGATTGGGGATACCTGGCGCTGCGGAAAAATCATCCATTTCATTATTCATTAAAATACCAGTGCCTTCAATTACCACTCCAGATCCAAAAGTTGAGTTTAAGGTATATGTAGACGAAACAACATTTCCATATTTATCAGCTACAGAAAAATGAGTCGTCTCATGACTCTCATTATCAATATACATTCCAGGATTTATATCAGAGGATTCTACAAGTGAACCTAATTCAATATTGTTTGAAATATTTTTTGCATATGATTCACTTGTCAAACTCTTTATTGGTACATTGTAAAAATCTGGATCTCCTAAATATTTAGACCTATCAGCATATGCATATTTCATAGTTTCAGCTAAGAGATTAATATATTTGCTTGAATTATGCCCTAGAGATTGTAGATCATAATTTTCCAAGATGTTTAACATTTGAATTATATGAACACCGCCAGAGGAGGGGGGTCCCATTGTGATCAGCTCTAGATTTCTATATTTTGACTTTAGCGGCTCTCTCCAAACAGCTTTATAGTTTTCAAGATCATATTGTGATATCAAACCACCATTTTCTTCCATTGATATAGCAATTTTCTTAGCAATTTCACCCTTATAAAAACCATCCTTTCCTTCTATAGATATAATTTTTAAAGTATTTGCCAAATCCTTTTGAATTAGATCTTTTTTAAAATCTGGATAATCTTTTTGGAAGATATTTTTAGTTTCATCATAAAAAGAAAGTTTTTTATTGTATGCTCGTAAAACGTCTGACATAAATGGAGTAACCTTGAAACCATTCTCAGCGTAATTGATTGCATCCTCAAGAAGTTCTTCCCATGGAAGAGATCCAAATTTTTGATGCACTTCCCATAAGCCTGCAACTGTTCCAGGTACTCCGCTTGAAAGATACCCAAAAGTTGATAATTTTTGCTTGTTAAATGATCCGTTCTTATCAAGATACATATCTCTGCTAGCAAGTTTAGGAGCTTTTTCTCTATAGTCTATAGAATAAGACTTTTGGGAATCAATATCATACATCACCATAAAACCACCTCCACCGATGTTACCAGCTCTGGGAAGAACAACCGCTAGAGTAAAACTAATTGCTATAGATGCATCAAAAGCATTGCCGCCTTTACTGAGAATTTTTTCACCAACTTCTGTAGCAATAAAGTGCTGAGTAGTTATCATGCCATTTTTGCTTTTAGCAATTTCTTTTTGCGCAGGTGAGTAGTCTTTGATTATGGAATAAATAGGTGTTGTATAAACATAGGCAGGACTTAGTAATGAGAAACTAAGTGCAAGTATAAAAATTTTTTTATTCAGATGTAGCTTCGTTAGCAACATCTTTTGCCCACTTGTAGTTCGCTTTTCCATTAGGTGCGCGTTTAACTTCATCAACAAATATCACTCTTTTTGGCAGTTTATACCCGGCAATGTGTTCCCTCGTTGAGTTAACAAGTATTTCTTCAGTTACGTTTTGATTACTTTCAAGAGAAACAACTGCGACAACTTTCTGCCCAAATTTAGGATCATCAACTCCGACTACCAAACAATCAAAAACTTCGATATTTCTTTTAATCGCTTCTTCAACCTCTTCAGGATAAATTTTTTCACCAGCTGAATTAATACAATTACTGCCTCTTCCAAGAAGAGTTATAGTTCCGTCCTCTTCCAGTTTTGCATAATCTCCTGGAAAACTATACCTAACTCCATTTACTTCTTTAAAGGTTTCTGCAGATTTTTTTTCATCTTTGTAATAACCCACTGGAACAAGACCACTTGTTCCAATTAGACCAATTTTCTCAGAACCTGGCTGAAGAATTTCACCATCATCTGCAATAACAATAACCCCAGGATTTAAAGAAAATTTTGCAGTCTTTGGAGGATTATCTCTTGTAGAAACTGAGCTTCCCATCCCACCTTCTGTAGATCCCATTGTATCAATAAGCTGCATATCGTGATATTTTAAAAGACCATTTTTTACCTCTTCTGACCACATTACTCCACTTGATATGATTACATTTACTGAACTTAGGTCATATGGTTTACCAGATTCGCTTGCTCTATCTAGAGCATCTAACATAGGCTTAGCAAATGCATCTCCGACTATAACAATATTTGTAGTTCTGGTATCTTCAACTTGTGTCCACATCTGGTCTGCATCAAAACCAAGATTTCTCGAAGTTATAGCAGTACCACCAAGAAGTAAAGGTAAAAAAGCTCCAAGCCACATTCCTGTTCCATGCATAAGGGGACAGCCAATTAGACTTCTTATAAATGTATTTTCTTTTTTAAAGTTATGAATTTGTGCTTCAAGATTATTTATGTCTTCAGGTACATCGTAACCCATTGCTTTAAGGGTTCTAAAAAGGAAAACAAGAAACTCACCTTGTTTATACATCACCCCCTTTGGCATGCCAGTTGTTCCGCCAGTGTATAACATATAAATAGTTTCTGGATCTCGATGAATTCTATTCATAGGAGCACATGATTCCAATAAATCCTCAAATTTTAATGCATCTGGGAAGTGAGACTCAGTTCCATCAGCAATTTCTATCCATGCTTTAATATTAGGTAAAGAATTTGAAATTTCTTTGATTCTTGAGCTGTAACAAGCATGATAAAAAACTGCTTCTGAATCTGAGTTGTCTAACAAGTAAATAAGTTCTTCAGCTACATAACGATAATTTACATTGATTGGAACACCTCCAATTTTAAAAATTGCATTTTGACCTATTAAGTACTCGTTTGAATTATTTAAATATAATCCAGCTTTTGAGTTTGGTTTTAATCCAGCATTTGTTAATGCAGTAGCTATCCTGCTTGATTTTTCATCGTATTCTTTCCAAGATACTATTTCGTCACCACAAATAAGAGCGTTATTATCAGGAACAATATCAGATATCATTTCCCAAACCGAAGCAAAATCAAGATTCATAAGAACTCCTTTTAATTACAAATTTTAATACTAGCCATAAAAACATTAGTATCGCATTATTTACTAATCTAATAGTAAAATATCGTAAAAACATAATAAACAAATTTTATGAATGATTCTAATAAATTATTTGATCAAATATCAAAAGAATTAACACAACCTGGTCAGCTCTTTGAAACAAGAGAGTATAAAAATCAAAATGGATATTTGAGTGTGGAGTATGCAAATTTTCCAGATAACCTTAAAAAATATTTTGATGTTGGTGCAATGCATGGAGAGAAAGAATTTTTAATTTTTGAAGATGAAAGATATACCTATGATCAAGCAACAAAGATTGCTGCTAAATTTGGAAATGCACTGCTTAAAAATGGAATCAAAAAAGGAGATAGGGTTGCTGTATGTATGCAGAATAATCCTGAATTTATTTTTGCTTACATGGGAATTGTCGGTATTGGCGCTGTTTGTGTTCCGTTAAATTCTTGGTGGGTTCCAAACGAAGTTATTTATGGCCTTGAACATTCTCAAGCTAAATTACTAATTGGTGATCAAAAAAGACTTCAAGGTCTAGAATCAATTAAAATACCAAAGATAGTTTCAAGCTACACACCCGACGAAAATTTTACAAACTTTAAAGACTTTATTAAAAATATGCCAGAAGATTGGGCTGATATAGAAATTTTTAGAGATGACAATGCAACTATTTACTATACATCTGGATCAACTGGAAAACCTAAAGGAGTATTATCATCTCACAGGGGTATTCTTTCATCCATGTTTAGTTGGGCATTTATGTCTACCGTTTTAAACGAAAGAGAAAAAAGATTGGGAAAAGACAGTTCACCTCTTGCTGATTCAAATTCTTCAATTCTTCTTTGCGTTCCTTTATTCCATGCTACGGGAAGTCATGTTGCTTTCTTGTTATCTGTATTGGTAGGCAGAAAAGTAGTAATGATGAAAAAATGGGATGCTGGTGAAGCACTTAAATTAATTAACGATGAAAAAATTTCTGATATAACTGGAGTTCCAACCCAATCATGGGAATTATTAAACCATCCTGATAAAGATAAATACGACTTAAGTTCGCTTAAGACTCTCGGAGGTGGTGGCGGACCAAGACCTGCTGAGCATGTGAAACTTCTTGATGAAAACTTCAAAGGCAGACCCGGAATAGGATATGGCTTAACTGAGACAAATGCTTTGGGTACTTTAGGAAGTGGAGATGAGTATATTAATCATCCTTCCTCAGCCGGAAGAGTTGTTCCGCCTTTGACAGAAATAAAAATTATAGATGACGATTGGAATGAATTGTCAGAAGGAAGTATTGGTGAGATTGCAATAAAATCTCAGTCAAATATGAAAGGTTATTGGAGAAATGAAAAAGCCACTGAAGAATGTATGAACGAGGAAGGCTGGTTTAAATCTGGAGATTTAGGAAAATTTGATGGGCCATTTCTTTATATACTTGATAGGCTCAAAGATATGGTAATTAGAGGTGGCGAGAATATAGCATGTCCAGAGGTAGAAGGCGCTATTTATGAACATCCCGATGTATTAGAAGCCAGTGTATTTGGCATTCCAGACGAAAGGCTTGGTGAAATTTTATGTACCGCAATATATCTTAGAGAAGATTCTGAAACTTCTGAAGATGATATTAGAGTATTTCTATCAGATAAACTTGCAGCATTTAAAATCCCAGCAGTCATCAACTTTTCTATTGAACCATTACCAAAACTCGCCTCTGGTAAGTTTGACAAACCCACTCTAAGAGAAATTTTTGAAAATAAATAAATTTTTCCTTTCAAAAAATAAAAAAAAGAGTAAAAATGTTATTTCTATATTTTGAATGATATTGTGAAAATTTTAGTAATTGAGGATGAGCCTGATATTCGAAAGAATTTAGAATATAACCTGGCTAGAGAAGGTTTTTCAGTTTCAGGTGCAGCATCAATTTTAGAAGCAAAAACACTGCTTTCATCCGACGATTTTAATTTGATTTTATTGGATTTAATGTTGCCAGATGGATCAGGTCTAGATTTATGTAAGGAGATAAAAGCTAATTCCAAAACTGAATCTACTCCCGTAATAATTTTGACCGCAAAAGATGATGAGGTTGACAAGGTGGTTGGATTTGAAATTGGAGCTGACGATTACGTTACAAAACCATTTAGTGTCAGGGAGTTAATTTTAAGAGTAAAAGCAGTACTAAAAAGAGGTACAAAAAAGAAAGAAATTCTTGAAGTTGAAAGAAAGTTTGGCGATTTAAAGATTGATATTGATTCTCATGAAGTTCATGTCGATGATGTTAAAATTAACTTAACAGCCTTGGAGTTTAGACTGCTAAGAAAGTTAGTTGATACAAGAGGAAGAGTTCAATCAAGAGACCAATTATTGACAGATGTCTGGGGTTACAGCACTGAAGTAACAACAAGAACTGTAGATACCCATGTAAAAAGACTTAGAGAGAAACTAGGACCAATGGGTAGATATGTTCAAACAATAAGAGGAGTTGGTTACAAATTTGCAAGAACTCCGGATTAAATAATGGGATACAGATTACGAACTTTTTTAATAGTATTTATATCTATTGGAATTGGTATTCTTTTCTCGAACATAATTTCATCAAATCAGGAAATATCCTTACTCCTCGTTGTTTTATCTTTATTTATAGTTGCTACAATAGCCTCATTAATATTTATAAATTTTTCATATAAAAATATTTCTAATCTAGAGGCATTAGCTTCAAAAATTGCACAGGGTAGAACCAAAAAGAGATATATCAAAGCTCTAAAGGAAGATTCAGGTGAATTTGGAGATGTTGCATCTAGTATTTCTAAAATTTCAGAAAATTTAAAAGATACAATTAATCAAATTGCAAAACAAAGAGATCAATTTGGATCAGTTCTTGATGATTTGGGAGAGGGAATCGTTGTTACCAATCAAAATGGAGATATAACATTTGAAAACGATCAGTTTTCACAGATACTTAATTTAAAAAATGTGAATGGGTCAAATATTAAAGACTTAGGTATAAAATCACTTGGATATCTTTTTAGAAGATCAAAGAAAAGAAAAAGAGCAGATATAGAATTTGAGATTGAACTAAATGATAATTCTAATAGATGGGTTCTGGCGACAATAAATCAAAGCAAAACAACCAAAGAGTATATTCTTGTTGTTCACGATATTACGCAGCTTAGGAGCTTAGATTCAATGAGAAGAGATTTCATATCTAACCTTTCTCATGAACTTAGAACTCCTGTAAGTGTAATAAGAGCAAATTCTGAAACCCTTTTAGACAGCGCATTAGATGACAAAAAACAAGCTAAAATTTTTGCCAAAGCTATTTTACATAACGCAGAAAGACTAACTGACATGGTTTCTTCTTTGCTTGATTTATCCAGAATTGAGTATGGTGAACTTAAGTTAAATTTTGAAGAATTAGAGTTAGACCGATTTTTTAGCAAGTTTATTCTGTCAATATCAACATTATCTAAGAAAAAAAATATCAATATTTTGTATAAACCACAACATCAGGGCAGTGTCATTGTTGACTATCAAGCATTTGAAAGAATTATGAATAATTTAGTAGATAATGCAATCAAATATTCTGACGCAGATTCTGAAATAGTAATATCAACTTCAAATGAGACTGATGAATACATTAAAGTTATGGTTGAAGATAGTGGGAAAGGTATTTCGTCAGAAGATAAAGATCATATTTTTAGTAGATTTTATAGAACTGCTTCAGCTAGAGCCACCGACAATCAAGGAAGCGGGCTTGGACTTGCAATTGTTAAACATCTAGTAAATAGTTTGAATGGAGAAGTTGGTGTTCAAAATTCTAAATCTAAGGGTTCAATATTCTGGTTTACTGTACCTATTTCATAAATTTTAGTTTCTATTGTGAAACTTTCTCTTTAAAAATGAGATAAACTAGACTGCTCTTAATATGAATGCAATAAATATAAAAAAAATAATCATTAGTTCATCTGTAATTGTCGCTTTGCTAATGATTCTTTATACAGCTATGCAAATCATGAAAGAATCATCCATAAGACAAATTGATATACCAAATATTAAAAATATAGAATTTTCGTCAAATATTGAGCCTTCCTCTAAATCTAATCTCGAATTAACAAATAATAATTTTGATTATGAATTAATTGGATATAGGTCTGGTAAGAGAGATTTCTCAGTAATACTTAAAAAAGGTAATATGGAATATGTAGTTTCTGGTGGTGATAAACTAGAAGGAATATATGAACTTGTTTCTGTTAATGAAGATGAAGTAGTATTTAGTAATCAAGGTAAAATATATAAAATCAAGAATACTGTTGGAAAATAAATAATGAAATTATTGAAAAAAAAATTAGTAATATTGATGATAGGTTTTTTTATCATTAATGCTAATGCTCAAGAAACATTTATCCTAAATTATGAAGATGTTGATATAAAAAAAGTTACTCAGGATATAGCTCAATTTTCAAAAAAAACAATCATTCTGGATCCTAGAGTAAAAGGTAAAATCACCATTTATTCAAATGCAAATCTTGACAGAGAACAGGTTTGGAATGTTTATTTAAGAACAATACAAGTTAATGGTTTCAGCACAATTGAAGAAGATGGTTTTCTTAGAGTAGTTCCAGAAAATGAAGCAACAAGAGATAGCACTTATGGCACTGGTTCAGGTAATTTTGAAACTGTAATTATACCTCTTAAAAACAGGCCTATTGAAGAAATACTTCCTATGATAAAACCAATTACAGGAAGGCAAGCTCATCTATCAAGTATCTCTTCAATCAACTCAATTCTTTTAGTTGATAGATCTAGTAATGTAGAGCGTATAAGGGATTTACTCGAAGACTTAGACAAAAATAATACTGCGAAAATTAACATAATTAAGCTTAATAATTTATCCTCAATTGAGGCAGTTAGAATTTTAGAGCGATTAAAAACTCAGAACAATCCTACTATTAATCAGTTTATTGCAATACCATTTACGCCATCAAATTCGGTGATTCTCTCAGCAAATGATCTGATAACGCAAAATATAGTCTCAACATTAAATACACTTGATAAAGATGTTACTGAAAATGATTCCACAGATGTTATATATCTTAAGTATGCAAAAGCTGCAGATATTGCGCCTATCTTAACTTCAATTTCTGGTACTTTTGTAAGCGATGTCGAGGGAAGCAAGACCGTGATAACGCATCATGAAAAAACAAACTCACTAATAATTTCCTCTGCTGAAGAAAATATTAATTCTATTAAAAACATTATTGCAAAATTAGATATTAGAAGAGCACAAGTATTAGTAGAGGCAATTGTTGTTGATATGTCTGAAAATGCTGCAAAAACTCTTGGTGTAGAAGCAATTTTTTCCGGTGATGATGAAGATAGTATTCCAATTGGAATAACTAGGTTTACAGGCTCAGGTCCAGATTTATTAGGAATTGTTGGAGCAGGAGATGATGAAACTGATGTAACGCTCACAACTACCGCAGTTTCCTCACTGCTAAACACTCAGGGTCTCGTTGCAGGTTTCGGAGACCTTTCTAAAGGCGACGATAATTTTGTGGGGATCTTAAATGCAATTGCATCAGATACTGATTCAAATATACTTTCAACACCTTCTATATTAGCTATGGATAATGAGCCAGCAAGATTATTTATTGGTCAAGAGATACCAATTACTACTGGTGAAAGTTTGGGAACAAATAATTCAAATCCATTCAGGACAACTTCTAGACAAGAAGTTGGCATTGAGTTAGAAATAACACCTCAAATTGATGAAGGCTCATCTGTAATTTTAAATATTAAACAAGGCGTTTCAGGAGTTGCAGGGGTGGCTCAAAGTGGGTTAGATTTGATAACAAATAAAAGAGAAATAGAAACAACTGTTCTTGTGGATAATAATCAAATTATTGTTTTAGGTGGTTTAATTGATGAAGATGTTCAAGAGGTTATATCAAAAGTACCAGTCCTGGGATCAATACCTTTGCTTGGCAAGCTTTTCCAATCTTCTTCAAGTACTACAAATAAGAAAAACCTTATGGTTTTTTTGAAGCCAACAATACTTACAGATTCAACCGCGAGTCAAGAAATTTCACTTGAAAAATATAACTATCTTAAAGCTCAGAAAGAGTTAAGTGGAGAACTAGATATTATTGATCTTACAAAACCTAAAGATTAAATATGATAATAGACTACGAAAACGTAAGGAAAGATTTGCTTCCATATGATTTTGTTAGAAACAATGAAGTAATAGTTACTAAGTCCGATGGTAAATATTTAATTATTTCTACAAAAAACCCATCTAAACAAATCTATGAAGAATTACAAAGACACTTATGTTCAAGTTTTGAAGTTGAAATATGTGATTCACCTACTTTTAATGAAATATTAACAAATTCATTTTCAATAACTGATCATAATAATGATATTTCTGAAGAGTTATCAGATGAATTTGATATTCAGGATTTTGCAGGTAGCATCAATGCTACTGAGGATCTTCTAAGTGGTGATAATGATACTCCAATTATTAAATTAATTAATGGAATTATTAGTCAAGCTATTAAGAATAGAGCATCAGATATTCACTTTGAGCCCTATGAAGATCATATAGTCGTAAGATATAGAATAGATGGAATATTAAAAGAAGTATTAAAACAAGATAGTAAAATAGCCTCAGTATTGATTTCTAGAATAAAAATAATTTCTGGTTTAGATATTTCAGAGAGACGACTACCTCAAGATGGAAGAGTATCACTTTCTTTAGGCGATAAAAGCATTGATGTTAGAGTTTCAACCTTACCTTCATCTTATGGTGAGAGAATTGTTCTTAGGATACTTGATAAACAATCTGCTCAAATAAATATAGATGATTTAGGTCTCCCATCTGCGATATTATCAAACTATAAATCTTCGTTAAAAGATCCGGAGGGAATTATTTTATTTACTGGTCCAACAGGCTCTGGAAAAACAACAACCTTGTATGCTGGATTAAGATTTTTAAGCGATTCATCTCAAAATATTTTAACAGTAGAGGATCCAATAGAATATACACTTAATGGTATTGGTCAAACACAAGTCAACACAAAAACCGGTTATACATTTGCAAAAGGTTTAAGAGCAATATTAAGGCAAGATCCCGACGTTGTAATGGTTGGTGAAATGCGTGATGTAGAGACTGCTCAAATTGGAATTCAAGCTAGCCTTACTGGACACCTCGTTTTATCAACTGTCCATACAAACAGTGCTGTTGCAGCTTTGACAAGATTGCGTGATATGGGAATTGAATCATTTTTGCTGGCCTCAAGTATAAGAACAATAATATCTCAAAGACTTGTTCGAAGATTGTGTAGGGATTGTAAGAATGTTTCTAAACCGACAAATGAAGCTACTGAAATTTTTAATTTACATAAAACTAATGAGGTTTTCATTGCTAATGGTTGTGATAAGTGTAGTCACACAGGCTATCAGGGAAGAATTGCTATAGCAGAATGTATTCAGGTAGATAAAAATCTAAAAGATCAAATTCATAACAATGCACCTGAAAGCGAAATAGCAGATTATGTTTTTAAAGATAATAAATCTATTGATGAGGCATCAATAGATCTTATCGAAGAGGGTATTACGTCTTGTGAAGAGATCATGAGAGTAAATAATATTAAAGAAGATGCCAGCTTATAGTTATGTAGCATTAGGTAAAAATGGCTCAAAAAGAAAGGGCATAATAAGTGCTGAATCTGAAAGAGAGGCCCGAAGATTAGTCAAAGATTTAAAATTAACACCATTAAAAATAATTGAATCAAAAAATCTTAGTCAAACTTTAAAGATAAAAAGTAAAGACATTGTCCTAATGACAAGACAACTCGCGACTCTTCTTGAAGCTAGTACCCCTCTTGTTGAATCAATAGAGATAGTAGCTAATCAAGTTAAAAACAAAAATCTTGTATATGTACTTTATGGTTTAAAAGAAGAAATAATTCAAGGAAGAAGACTTGGTAATGCAATGAAAAAATTCCCAGGTGTTTTTTCAGATACATATATTTCTATGGTTTCAGCAGGAGATTCTTCAGGAAACCTTGATACTGTTTTTAATAAATTAGCAGATTATTTAGAGGAAAGTGCTGCGATTAAGCAAAAAGTTGTTTCCGCACTTACTTACCCAATAATCCTTATAGGATTTTCAATCATAGTAATAATTTCTCTTCTTGCTTTTGTCCTTCCTAGTGTTGTTAATCAATTCATAAAAGCCGGAGCAGACCTTCCTTTAATTACAAAGATATTGCTTGGTATCTCAAATAATATTGTATTAATAATAATTATTGGTTTTATTATTGCCTCGAGCTTATATTATCTTTATCAAAATATTTCAAAAGACATAAATAAGAAAATTTCTCTTGATAAAAAAATCCTAAATATGCCCTTACTTGGGAACTTTATTTTAAATTCGGAATTAGAGAGATTTTCGAGTACGATGGAGTTGTTAATTTCTTCTGGAGCAAATTTAGACATAGCATTGGAAGAATGTTCAAAAGTTTTTAGTAATAAATATTTATCTAGTACTATTCTTAAAGCTAGAAATGATGTTATTGAAGGGAAAGATTTTATTAAATCACTACAGCATGAATCAATAATCCCAGATATATTTATTCAATTAATATCTAGTGGGTATAAATCTGGTAATTTAGCTGGAATGTTCAATAAAGTATCTCAATTTATGAAAGCAGAGATAGAAAATAAACGCTCTGTTTTTTTGTCTTTACTTGAGCCTATTGTAATTATTTTAATGGGTGGATTTATAATGCTCATTGTTCTCGCTATACTAATACCCATAATGCAAATGAATACTTTAGCAATATGAAAAACAATCAAAAAGGTTTTACTCTTGTTGAGCTAATGGCAGTTTTGGTAATACTAGGAATCTTAGCAACTGTTGTGGTTGTAAGCGTTGATCCGGTATTTCAAAGAGCAAATTTAGAGAAAATAAGAGCTGATATGGCAAATACAGGAAAAGCACTCGAGTTATATAAATTTAATGAATTAACTTACCCACTCACTTCACAAGGTTTAGATGCATTAATAACTCCTCACTCAGAGCTCAAAAATCCATTTTTATATCCAGAAGGTGGTTATATTTCATCTATTCCAAAAGATCCTTGGGGTAGAGAGTATATTTATGAATATCCACCAAGAAGATCTGCTAAATACGACTTGTATACTCTTGGAGCAGATGGTGTTGTTGGTGGTTCTGGTGAGGATTCTGATATTGGAAACTGGATGCAAAGATAAAACAACTTCAAAAGGCTTCACCCTTATTGAAATATTGGTAGTAATTATAATAATAGGAATTACTACCACACTAATTACTTTGAATTTTAGTGCGGTCAATTCAATAGAAAAACAAATTAACACAATTGATAAAAAATTCTCATATTTAACAGAGGAAAGCATTATTACCGGGAAAGTTATTGGATGGTATGCCACAGATAGTGGTCACTATGCCTCCTTTCTATCAGATAATAATACTGAAAGTAAAAATGAATTTTTCCAAGAGGCTGCTTGGACCGATGATAATGTTATAAAAAAAATTTTTAAGTTTGCTGATGGAACAAATATTGAACTTAAGAATAATAGTTCTAAACGTCCAATATTAATTTTTTATCCTTCTGGAGAAAACTCTGGAGGAACCCTCGAATTACATTACAGTGACTATATACAAAAGATTATTATTAAAAATAATGCAGATATTCGTAATGAAACTACCAGATATTAAAGAAAAAGGATTTAGTCTCATTGAGGTAGTTGTTGCCTTATTTATATTAAGCATATCTGTAATAACGATTTACAGTCTGATAATTTCTACTTCAGTTTCAACTTTTGAATTGGAACAAAAATATCTTGCCAAGGAAGTAGCCAATAATCGTATTGCACTTATCAATACCTTAGAAAAACCTCTAAAGCCAATAAATAGAAAAGGTGAAATGGTCATGGGTGGACAAAACTGGTTTTGGGAAGAGGAAATTAATAAAAATAAAAGCGATGAATTTTATGATTTTACTATTTACGTTAAGTCAGCAAATAAGGACAAATATACGTATATAACGAAAGGTTTTATATTTGATGAATAAAGGATTTACATTAATTGAAATTTTAATTTCACTTGTTATTTTATCTTTGATAGCAGTTATCTCGTCAAATATATTACAGTCTTCTCTTGAGCTTGAGAGAACTTCTACCTCAAGGCTAGCAGACGCAAGAAATCTTAATTTCTCATCTGTAATCTTGAGAAGGGACATAAGACAGATTGTTAATACAACTTTAAAGGATGGATTTGGTAACTCAATAGAAAGCACATTTTTCGGCAATAATTTAACAAAAAAATTTTTCTTTAATACAAAAGTTAATTCTATTTCTAATGAGGTATCTCCAATTAAAAGAGTTGAATACGAAATTCAAGATAACAAGTTTGTAAGAAAACAATATTTCTCCTCTAACCCATATAATTTAGAAGAATTTATTTCTTCAAATGTAATTGATGAAATTACAAAATTTGAAATGTCATTTCTGCATGAGAGAGAGTGGCATTCAAATTGGCCTATAGACGAAATTACAATGCATAAGATCCCTACATTAATTAAGCTAAAGTTTACTCAAAATAACAAAGAATATTTATGGATAATTGAACCAAACATAGATTATGAAGTTCAGAAATAAAGGAGTTGTCTTAATATCAATTTTATTGATAGTATTGCTGCTGTCAGCAATCGCAATAACATTTGGAAATAAGTACTTAGTTTCGATTAAAAGAGCTCAATATATTGAATTCCAATCTCTATCATTAAATGCATTTAGAAATGTTGAGGCTATGTCATTAAACAAAATAGACAAATCATTAAGATTTAATTCAAATAATTTATCAAAAGAAAATCCGCTGATAAGTGATCAAATATTTTTTGAAATAAATGGTGCAAAAATTGTTGGTTCTATTGATGATGCATCCAACTGCTTCAATATAAATTCTCTTGTTAGTAGTAATAAAGATGATTATCAGGAAAATAAAAAAAGTATGAATGTTTTCCGTGAATTGATGTATTTAACTGAAATGGACAACAATATCGTTGAAGAAATTATTGATCAAGTGATTGATTGGATAGACAAAAATACAAATCCAAGAGCATATGGACTTGAGGATTATTATTATTCAGGACCACTTCATAATCCTAGAGAATATAGTGGAGGCAGGCTTTTAGTTGACATAGAAGAATTGAAAAGTATCCCATCTGTTAGATTAGTAGACTGGAAAATTTTTGATGATTTGTTCTGTGCATATCCTTTTGCATCAGACTTAAAAATAAATATTAATACATTGGATGAAAAAAATACTCTTCTTTTGGCATCATTTTTTCCTATGATCAATATTAAAGATGCAGAGTATATTATTGAGAATATACCTTTAGATGGTTTTCAAGATATGAATGCATTCTTACAAGCCTTTAATGAAATTGATTTAAGTTCACCAAATGGTGATATTTTATTTACATCTGACATTTTTACTATCAAAACAGTAATAGACTATGAGGGTTATTCTGCATCCTCAAAAAGTACTTTAATTTACGGAAAGAATAAAAATGGCTATATTCTTTCAAGAACATATAATGGAATCTAATGAAGACCTATATATTATTTCCTCAAAATCAAGAGCTTGATAAATTTTCTTTACTTGCAAGCGATGATGATTTTCAAAAAATATCGAAAGATCTGTCTTTCAATGAACTAGAATTTATTGAGAGTAAAGACAGATTAATTTATTTACTTCCTTCCGCTTTAGTTTCATCTCATAAATTTATTCAGAATAAAAAATTATCGCATTCAAATAATCTTGCTAATTTTATTTCTGAGATTGATACAAATCTTGCTAATGATGTATCTGAAAATAGTTTCTTCATATTTAATGAAAATGGCTTCGTTATCAATAGAAAAACAATAGATAAAATTAATTCATGCCTAAGTAAGCTTAAATGCAACTCAATCGTTATACCTGATTATTTTATCAATCATACAGATGGTATAGATACAATTACTCAACTCAATGATAAGTTTATATTTTCTTTTCAAGATGGAACTGGCTCATCAATAGAATTAAATCAATTTGAATATTACCTAGGCATTATTAGAAATAATATTCCTGATTATAAACCTAAAATTTATGGCATTTCTGAAGATATAAATAAGTTTTTTAAGGATAGTGATTTTGATAAAAATATAAACTATCTAAATTTTGCAAATAAAGAATTTAATAATTTGCCTAACTTTTACAAGTTTAATC
>CACPCZ010000007.1 GCA_902632555.1 uncultured SAR86 cluster bacterium
AAGTCACCAGCTGGTACCAAAAAAACAGCATCTCTATTTAATTTGGAAATAGTTTTTAAAGACTTTATATCGAGATGATCGTAATGGTTGTGGCTTACAGTTACAAAGTCAATTTGAGGAAGATCATTAATATTTAATGCGGGAGGTATCAGTCTTTTGGGACCAATGTTTTTAAATGGAGAGGCTCTTTCAGAAAAAATAGGATCCGTAAGAATTGTTATGCCATTTTTTTTAATTAAAAAAGTAGAATGGCCAATCCAAATGAAGTAATTATCAGCTTTCTCAAGATTTATATTTTTCCACTCATTTGATAGATCAATATATGAAATTTTAGGATCTACATTATTCCTTTGCCATTCCAAAAGTTCCCGAAAAGACTTATTAAGCTCTTCTCCGTCTGTATTTTTATATTTTGCGAATAAATCAAAACATAACAATAGACATATTGAAATTAATGCTCTTTTAATCATTTTAAAATTTTATGACTTTTTAGCTTGGAATTTTATGTAGATATTTATTAAATGAATTGATATTTTTGAGAGATATGTAAATAGCTTAATAACTATTTTTACTTTCAATAACTTAAGAAATTTCATTCTGCATTATCAATCATATCAACAAATTCATCTCTTAAAATAAAATCTAAATCTTTTAATCCTGGTTTATATAGCGAGAAAATATACCTATGGTTTTGGTTTTTTAGAATGCATGATTTTCCATTTGAGGTTTTTGGAGCTGTGTATTTCATTAAAGTTCCGGCTTCAACGGATCTGGCTTTAAAAAATGGACATCTTCTAAACTTAATACTCCCATCATCATTCCTTGACATAGCACATTGTGAATCAACTGCTTTTACATTTGAGACACTTCCATCTAAATTAACATCATAATTTATGATCGCGTAACCTTGATAAGATGCATAGGGATATAAAGGTTTCATAATCTGAACCTTTTTTGCAAAACAATCCTGATCAGCAGTTAACGTAAAATTAGAGAAAAAAACTAAAAAAATAAATTTGTTGAGGATTTTCATAAATTGATTGTAATTAAAATATTGAAATAAAAAAAGGCCGGTCAAAACCGGCCTTTAATTTTATAAGCGTCTAATTAGAACTTAACATTCCATTTTAAGTATGAAATCAAACCTTGGTTACCATAAAGGCTCAAGTATGTTTCATAGTTTTGGACTCTGTCTGGTAATGGATCTGTATCTTCGACATTAAAAATACCGTAAGTTACTGTTCCGTATTTACCAAGATCAGCGTTAATTTGTAAGTCTAAAGCATCATACTCTTCCTGAGTTCCGCCACTTTTAACAATACCACCAGTACCGTTTCCAGATGCATCAACTTCAGGTACAGAATTTAATCTGTAATCACCTATATGTCTTTGTGTAAGAGCAACACTATATCTGTCCCATGAGTAAGCCAGAGTCAAGTTATTTCTTGTCTCAGGTGTACCTGGGAATCCAATACTGTTGATTTGCTTAGCGCTTCCTGTGAAAGCATCACTGTTATACTCATCCATAGATGTGTAATCAAGTGAAATATTCATAACACCAGGACCTACATCACGCATATAGTTTACAAAAATATCATGGCCTACTACGTTAATTTCACCAACGTTTGTAAACCCAGCACCTACGTATTCGGCACGACCATTAGCACAAGATCTAATGATGTATGCACCAGTACCTGGGTTGCCTTCTCTTCTTGCATATGTTGCTCCAGCAGGACATGTTGCTCCACCAAGAGCAGTTGATCCAGAAGTTGTGCCAGTTCCAACAGGATTACCAGCAGCAGTTCCGTCACCAGAAACACCATCAGCGTCATAGAAAGTTACGTTGTTTGAAAGGACACTACCACCAATATAGTCGTTCCATAGAACAGACTGAGTTGATACTGAAGCAATAGCATCAGTAACTGTAATGTCATATAGGTCTAATCTTACAGTTAAGCCTTCAAGAGCATCTAAAAGAACACCAAAGTCTTGTTCAACGCTCATTGTGAAACTTTCTGAAGATTCAGGTCCAATATTCTCGTTAGCTTTAATCAATGTTGATACCTGCTTACTTGGACAATCATCAAAAGATGTTCCTGAAGCACTACAAGCTGCATAGTCAGTTGATGCAACAGCACTAAAACTAGTAGCACCATATAATGTATCCATTGTTGGAGCTCTAAAACCTTCACCGAAGTTTAGTTTTACAGTTGTTCCAGCAGCAGGAGTCCAAAGAGCACCAACTTTAAATGAGTCAGCTTCGCCAACATCACTATAGTCATCTCTTCTAAATGAAGCAGTCACTTCAAGATTATCCATTACTGGGAGTAATACCTCAGCAAAAAGTGAATCTACTTCTCTAATACCTGCACCTGAGTTACCAGCTGAACCACCGACTAATCCATTTTCTGAATGCTTATCGAATTCAGCAGCATATCTATTTTCTAATTGTTCTAAACCAATGAGAACAGAAACAGATCCGCCAGCCATATCAGCAACATTATCAATCTGCATTACTACATCTTGTTTTTCGTAGTGGTTTGTGTATTCAACCAATGTTGTTGCACTCATTGCAGCAGCACCAGCTTCAGATCCAAAAGGCTCATCTTGAAGAACATTTGAATCTAAACCTGCATAACTTAAGTAATATCTACCAATATCAGTACCATAAAACTTGTTATATTGTTGACCATATGTAACCTCAACATCATCGTTAATTTGATATGTGAGCTCTACAACAGCGTCCATACCATTATCAACAAAGTGCATTCCACGATTACCAATTTCGGTCCATCTCCAATAACCAGTTACAGTTTCATCATATGGGTTAGATGGATCACCAACAGCAATATTTGGGTATCTAGCAGCAGGAGGAGCAAATCTTCCTGTTGACTCGTTTCTCAACATATTAACTCTTGAGTATAAGCTAAACTTATCGTTTATCTGATATTCAGTATTTGTTGTAATACTATCTCTAAAAGTAGCAGCATTTTGTACCATGATGTCAGCCCATGCGAATCCGCAAATTCCTCTTGGGGCTCCACCGTTAGATGGTGTTGATGTTGCACCTTGACCAAAAGCAGCACCACCAAAGTTAGGTCCCCACCAACCATCAGTTGGGTTATCGACAGAACCTGGACATGTAGGTGTTGCCATAATGTCACCAGTAACTGGATCAGCTAAGTTTCTTGAGTACCAGCTTAGTCCATAGGTTTCACTATAGAGATCAATAACACCATCTCCATTTCTATCCTCGGCTGTTGCTTGTGTATACCATCTATCTTTTAGATAAATTTCATCTCTTTCATCATGCTCAACAACAATAGTTACATAACCTTTATCGTTTGTAGCACCATATATGAAAGATACAGCGTTTTCTTCGCCGTCATCTCTATCTCGATCGCCTCTTCTGAAGTTGAACTCCATGCCATCGAAACCTTTTTTTGTTATAACGTTAATAACACCAGCAATTGCATCAGATCCATAAACAGATGAAGCACCATCAGCTAGAATCT
Source organism: uncultured SAR86 cluster bacterium (assembly GCA_902632555.1). GTDB lineage: Bacteria > Pseudomonadota > Gammaproteobacteria > Magnimaribacterales > D2472 > SAR86A. Next base: position 3,516 of record CACPCZ010000007.1, read on the forward strand.
CAATTCTATCAACTGCAATAGTTGGTAACATATTGATGTTAGCAGCACCAGATCCACCAAGATGCGGTGAACCAGGCATTCTTCTTCCGTCCATGAGAACTAATGTTCGTGATGATCCTAATCCCCTCATGTCGATCGTAGCGTTACTCATTGCGCCACTACCAGCAGTAGGTGAGAAAGAACCAAAAGAGTTATAGATGGATTGCTGAATAACATCCGCGGTAATCATACCCGAAGATGCAGCGATATCCTCACTGGTGATTGTAGTAACCTGTGCAGCGCTATTCAAAGAATCTCTCTTTATCCTAGAGCCGGTTATAACAACCTCTTCTACATCATCTGCAGCTTCATCTTGTGCAACAATATCGACATTAAAAAGGCCGAATGTTAAAACAAGAACTGCAAATAAATAATTCTCTTTTTTAAACATACATTTCCCCTGTAGTTTTAGTTTTAATTAATGAAAGCGCGCAGTTACAGCGCACAATCACGCTTATTTTTGTATTGTTTCAGCGTTTTATATATAAAGCAACAACTTTTTTTTGTATTTATAATAAGTTATAAGCAATGCTTATAAAGGTACATTATATATATTTAAAACTTAGATAAAGATTCCCTTGAGCTACTTAATTTAGATAAATTCTTTTACAATAAGTATCAAATTATTGGGGATCAAGAAATGTTATTAAAAAACAAGAAGATAATTATATTTGGACTTGCAAATAAATATTCTATTGCAGCTGGAATTGCTAAATCGATGCATGAACAAGGTGCAGAATTGGCCTTTGCCTATCAAAATGAAAGATTATTGAAAAACTTGCGCCCTATAGCCGACGAATGCAATTCAAATATATTGATAGAATGCGATGTTTCTAGCGATAAATCCATAGAAAATGCTTTTGATGAACTTACCAAACATTGGAATACATTCGATGGACTAGTTCATTCAATAGGTTACGCTCCAGCAGATCAGCTTGAAGGCAATTTTGTAGATGTTACTAATAGAGAAGGATTTAAAATAGCTCACGATATAAGCTCTTATAGCTTTACAGCTTTAGCAAAAGCTGCAAAACCATTTTTAAATGAAAATTCTGCGCTATTAACACTTACTTATCTCGGCTCAATACAAACTATGCCTAATTACAATGTGATGGGTCTTGCTAAAGCAAGTCTAGAGGCAAATACTCGTTTCTTAGCAGCCTCATTAGGAGAAAATAATATTAGGGTGAATGCAATATCAGCTGGTCCGATAAAGACATTAGCAGCTTCAGGCGTAAAAAACTTCAGAAAAATGCTTAATCAGCATTCAAAAAGAGCTCCACTAGGCAGAACAGTGACAGCCAGAGAAGTAGGGAATGTTGCATCTTTCTTGTGTTCTGACTTTGCCAGTGGAATAACTGGTGAAATAACATATGTAGATGCTGGATTTAATATTTCAGCCATGCCATTACATGAAACAAAAGAATGATTGGATCTTTGTATAATAAATATCTCGTGCCCAAAATTTTAGATGTATGTTGCTCAACAAAACCAATCAAGTATCAACGCAATAAGATTGTTCCGCATGCAAAAGGCGTAGTTCTTGAAATAGGTATTGGTTCTGGCCTAAACCTGCCCTTTTATAATGGCTCTACAGTAAAAAAAATATACGGGCTTGATCCATCTGAAGAGCTTAATGAAATAGCAAGAAAAAATGCATCATCAACTCAACTTGATATCGATTTTATAATTTCAGGTGCTGAGGAGATTAAACTTCCATCAAATTCAGTAGATACCGTATTAATAACTTATACCCTTTGCACAATACCTGAATTCAATTCAGCTCTAAGAGAAATAAAAAGAGTTTTAAGAAATGATGGCATTATGCTTTTTTGTGAACACGGATTGGCTCCAGATAAAAATGTAAAAAAATGGCAGAACAGAATCAATCCCTTATGGGGAAAACTATTTGGTGGATGCAATATTAATAGAAATATTCCACATATAATTCAAGATTCTGGATTGAACATAAAAAAATTAGAGCAAATGTATTTACCAAGTACTCCTAAAATAGTTGCATACAATTATTGGGGTGTAGCTAGTCAATAAAAAATGATAAACACTCCTGTTGTTGTTGGTGTTGGTGATATTCAACAAAAAAATAACTTCGATAATTTAGATGAAGCTCTTGTCCTTATGGATAAGGCAACAAAATTAGCCATAAAAGATTCAGGCCAAGAAGACATAAAAAACTACATTGAAGAAGTTTTAATCCCGAAAGGTTTTTGGAGATACAGAGATCCTGGAAAATGGATTGCAAAAAATAACGACTTTAAAGATGTTAAAACTTCGGTATCTAAGATAGGAATACTTCAACAAAGCTTAATAAATTCTGCATGTATGAAAATTCAATCTGGTGAAATGCAAGCATGTCTAATTTTAGGTGGTGAATCTAGATACAAAATAACAAGGGCGCTTAAAGAAAAAAAAGAATTTACAGAAACTGAATTAGTTGAAAATCCTGACTATTATATTAAAGCTAATGATGAGCTTCAGACAGATATAGAGAAAGATTCTTTAGGAACAATGGCTGTAGGTTATTATTCTCTATTTGAAAGCGCATTAAGACATAAAAAAAATAAAGGCTTCGATAATCATCATAAATATTTAAGCAAGATCTATGAAAATTTTTCTAACATTGCTGTTGATAACAAAGATAATTTGGCTGAAAAAAAATACTCTTCTGAAGAAATTTTAAAAAGTAGTAATAAAAATCCTCAAATTGCATTTCCATATAATAAACATCACTGCACAAGCTGGAATGTCAATCAAGCGGCAGCAATAATAATTTGCTCTGAAAAATTAGCAAACGTGTTAAATATTGATTATGAGAAACGTGTATATCCAATTGCATCTTCAGAGAACAATCATATGATATCAAGCATTTTAAGACCCGAATTATCAAAACAAGCTGGTATGCAAATAGCTGCAGACTTTATTAAAAAAATTTGCTCAGATAACAAAATTAAAATTACACACTTTGACTTGTATAGCTGCTTTCCAGTAGCAGTTCAAATGTTCGCAGATACACTGGGTATTAAAGATGCATCTTCCATGACAATTACAGGTGGCATGTCATTTGCCGGAGGTCCATTAAATAGTTATGTATTGCATTCTACAGTACAAATGATAAAAAAATTGAGAAAAGATAATAACGCAACAGGACTTGTTACCGGAGTATCAGGAATGATGACAAAACAGTCGTATTGTTTGTGGTCAAGTAACCCTATTCACAAATTTATTTTTAAAGATGTTTCTAGAGAAGCAAGTAATATTGATATTCCTCACAAAATCTCTAAAAATAAAAATGGAACTGCAAAAATCATTGGGTATACAATCATTAACGATGATCGTAATATTAAAAAAGCTGTAATATATGTTGAGGATGAAAGTTTAGAGAGAAATATTGTTCAAAGTCATAACACAACAGTTATTAATTCTATGGAGAAAGAAGAATGGGTCGGAAAAATAATAAATTTCAAAAATTTACAATTAATTTCTTAGTAATTATAGGTTTATCTTCATATATAAATGCGGGTCAGTTAAATGAAATAGTTTCTAGTAAGAAAAATACATTTCAAAAAATCGCAATTGATATATGGGAGCTTGCTGAACTTGGTTACTTAGAGCATAAAAGCTCAAAATTACTAGCAGATGAGTTAAGAAAAAATGGTTTTAAAATTACAAAAAGTGTTGCTGACATACCAACTAGCTTCGTTGCTGAATATAGTAATGGAGGACCAATAATTGGAATATTGGGTGAATTTGATGCATTACCGGGCTTAGCTCAAACCTCTTCACCTTTTAAAGAAGTTGCACAAAATGAAACTGGAGCTGGTCATGCGTGTGGGCATCATTTATTTGGAGCAGCTTCAGCTTGGGCAGCTGTAGCCATAAAAGAGTGGATTGTTAAAAATGATATCAATGGCACTATAAGATTTTATGGAACACCTGCGGAAGAAGGAGGTTCTGGAAAAGTTTATATGGTTAGAGAGGGTCTTTTTGAAGATGTAGATATTGTTCTTCATTGGCACCCAGATGATGTTAATTCAGCTAATTCTAGGACATCTAATTCAAATAAGTCTGGTAAATTTAGATTTAAAGGCATATCTGCTCACGCTGCAGGTGCACCTGAATTGGGCAGATCTGCACTTGATGGTGTTGAAGCTATGAATCACATGGTTAATATGATGCGAGAACATATTCCTCAAGAATCAAGAATTCATTACGTAATTACCAAAGGTGGTTTAGCTCCAAACGTCGTGCCTGATGATGCTGAAGTTTATTATTACATTAGACATCCAAAAATGGTTGTGGTTGATGAACTCTTTCAAAGAGTAGTTAAAATAGCTGAAGGAGCTGCTATTGGAACTGAAACTGAAATCAGTTACGAGGTTATGCATGGAAATTACTCTTTGTTACCTAATGATACTATCCAAAAAATAGTACATAAGAATTTAAAGGAATTAGGTGGAATTAAATATACAGAAAATGAAGAAGAATATGCTGCAGATTTATATCAAACCTTGTTCAAACCAGATTTAAAAATTGGATCTCAAGAGATAGTTAAACCATATGAGACAACTCATTCCTACGGATCAACAGATGTAGGAGATGTAAGCTGGGTTGTCCCTACTGCTGGATTAAGAACAGCTACCTGGGTTCCTGGAACTGCTGCTCATTCATGGCAAGCGGTTGCAGCTGGAGGTACTTCAATCGGATTAAAAGGAGCTGAATTAGCTGCTCACACAATGGCTAATACTATAAAAGATATTTTTAAAAATCCTTCTGTTATTGAAGATGCGAAACAGGAATTAATTGCTCGTAGAGGTGCTGATTTTAAATATAAACCCTTATTAGGGGAAAGAAAACCTCCTCTTGAATATAGAGTTATTAATTAACTTGTGTAGCAACGGAGGAATTAGGGCGTCTTAAATCTGCATATCCATAATTAACTCCGTCTACTATATGAATACTTTGAGTACTGCCCATAGTATGTTCAGGCGTCATTTTATGACCTATCTTCCTAATACCTGCTATAGAGTCAGCATTTAATGTTCTTTCATAGAGAATTCCAGTGGTAGGCCAATCTTTGTGGACTCTTGGAAGCATAGTCGCTTGACCAATATCCAGATTAAAATCAATAACTCCTGATATAACCCTTAAAATAGCAGCGGGTATTAATGATCCTCCTGGAGATCCAGTAATTAACATTAGATTATTATTTTTATCAAAGATCATGGTTGGAGCCATTGTGCTCATAGGCTTTTTGCCAGCTTCAAATCTATTGCCAGTACTAGCTCCTCTTCCTCTTATAGACTTATCACCATGTCTGTATGCGAAATTATTCATTTGATTGTTCATCAAAATACCAGTTCCCGGTATTGTGACCCCTGATCCAAATGAATAGCCTAAGGTGTACGTATTAGAAACAGCATTTCCATCTTTGTCTATGATTGAAAAATGAGTAGTATCTCTGCTTTCAGTTGTAAGCTCAAATGGTTTAACAACAGTAGACTTTGTAGCTTTTTTTAAATCTATAGATTTTACTAAATGTTCAATTCTATTTTTAGATAATAAATCCTCTATTGGAACGTTAAAATATTCAGGATCACCTACAAAATGCGATCTGTTGTTATGACCTCTTCTTATGGCTTCTGACAGAAGATGGTAAGTTAAAGCGGAATCACTCATAAATTTACTTAAATCAAAATAACTGAGAACATTTAATGCAGTTAAAAGAGTGATGCCACCTCCAGAGGGTGGACCTGCTGTAAAAACTAAGTTACCTCTATATGAAGCTGCAATCGGAGAACTAAATTTAGCTTCATAGCTTTCAAAATCTTTTATCGAGAATAGACCGCCATTGATATTCATAGCTTTTAAAATATTTTCAGCAACCTCTCCTTTATAAAATCCATCTCTTCCTTGTTTTGAAATAATCTTAAAAGTTTTTGCAAGATCCGGTCTTTTAAAAATTGAATTTTGTTTGATGGCTTTCCCATCTCTAAAATAAATTTTGAATGACTCTGGATCAGCTTTCAATTGCTCGGTATCTTCAATTGCTTTACTGAGATCATAAGAGACTATGATCCCCTCCTCTGCTTGCTTTATGACTGGCTCAAGTACCTCTTGCAAAGGTAATTTTCCAAAATTTTTATGAGCTTCTAACAATCCAGCTACAGTTCCAGGAACAGCTGGAGCTTTGTAACCATATCTAGTCTTATCAAACATATCATTGGTAAAGTCTTGTGGTTTAAAGTTTCTTGATTTAGCGATATCAAAAATATTTTCAATTGAAGAATTAAGAGGAGACTTACTCCTATAATCAATATAAAAAATTTCATCCTTTTCTTTTATATACACAAGCATGAAACCACCTCCCCCAAGATTTCCAGCCCTAGGTAATGTTATAGCAAGTGAAAAGCCGACTGCTACAGCTGCATCAACTGCATTACCGCCTTTTTCTAAAATCTGCACACCGATATTAGATGAAAGATAGTTTTGTGAAACAACCATTCCAGATTTTGATACTGTTGGATGGAATGGAGATTGATAATCAATATAACTTTGTTGTGATATTAACGAAATTGAAAAAGTTAAAAATAGGATATAAAGTTTTTTCATTAAAAAATTATTGGAGCTAAATAATAAGAGAATATTGTAACAACAAGAATGCCAATTATATTCAAAGCTATTCCAGCTCGCATCATTGTTGCAATAGTGAATTTATTTGATCCATAAACAATAGCATTCGGTGGGGTTGCAACTGGCAACATAAATGCACAGCTCGCTGCTAGACAAACCGGAATAGTCAAAGATACAGGCAAAACACCTATTGCAATAGCAACACCTCCAAATACTGGCAAAAATGTTGTTGTCGTTGTCACATTACTAGTAATTTCAGTTAAGAAAATTATTAAAGTTGCTACAGCCAGAATTAAAAAAATTGGGGGTATTGTGCTCAATACAATCAAACTCTCTCCAATCCAAATCCCTAACCCTGTTGAGCTTATTTGTGCTGCAAGAGATAAGCCACCTCCGAATAAAATTAATAGTCCCCAGGGTAATTCTTTAGACTTTTCCCATTTTAGTAAATCGCCCCTTCGTGAAGCAGATGGGGTCATAAAAATTAAAATAGCAGCTATTATAGCTATACCTGCATCGGTTAAACCTGATAAAAAGTCAATCTTTACTAAAAGCTTTCTGCTGATCCATGCAAATACCGCAAGTCCAAAAATTATTGAGATTCTTATTTCATCCTTGGTTAAACTTCCCATTTCTTTAAGCATTTTTTGTAGCTCATTACGAGACTCAATAGATGCTTCGAAATTAATTTTGAAAACTATTTTAGTTAACGAATACCATGCTCCAAAAAGCAAAACTGCTGCCAACGGAACGCCTAACATCATCCAATTCAACATTGATATTTCAACTCCGTATGTGTCCTGCATAAATGAGCTAAAGACAATATTTGGAGCAGTTCCAATTAAAGTGGACATACCACCTATAGTTGCAGCATATGCTATACCCAGTAATAGAGCAGTATCAAAATTTCGTTTTTGCTTATCCGATAATCCAGGAATGGTATCAGCCATTACTGTACAAACAGCCAAACCAATGGGTAGCAACATAAGAGTAGTTGAAGTATTCATAACCCACATACTTATTAAAGCTGCAACAAGCATAAAGCCTCCTACTAAACTTGCACCACTTGAGCCAACGGCAATAATCATTTTTAAAGCAATTCTTTTATGGAGGCCTGAATTTTCTATTCCAAGCGCTAAAATAAAACCACCTAAGAAGAGATAAATATTCTTATTAGCATATGGGACCGCAGCCTCTTCAAAAGAAGTAATTCCCATTAAAGGAAAAAGCGCTAATGGAAGAAATGCCGTCACTGCTACAGGGATAGCCTCTGTTGCCCACCAAACTGCCATTAAAACTGCAATAGCTGCAACTCTCCATGCATCTAGACTTAAGCCTTCTGGTGTAGGTAAAAAAATTAATATAAAAAACAATCCTATTCCAATAGAAAAGCCTTTCTTTTTATAAGCTGGCATGGTTTATATATTAACTCTTAAGCTATAAAAAAGGGAGCAAGTGCTCCCTTTTTTATTTAAGATATTTTAGAATTTTTTGTAAAGCTCTAATGAATAGCTTTTGCCGTAATCGCTATGCACATCGCTAACAAAACCCCATGTGTATTCATCGGCTAATGGAGCTCTTGTATCTTGAAGATTTCTTACTGTACCTCTAAGTCTAAGACCATTCTTAAACTTATATCCTACAGTCAAGTTTAATGTCATCATTGCATCAACTGTCCATGTATCTCCACAAGTTCCACCAGAATAACTATTTGTACCAGAACATGCATAAATATCGTTTGCACTCCCACTTACATCAACTGATTTTGCATTATCAGTAACAGCTTTTTCTTGGAAACTACCAATTTTTGTTCCTGATAAAAACGCATCCCATCTGCCTTTTTTCCATGAGAGACGCATTGAATCTTTTTGTTCGTAGTAAGCTCTTCTGTCGTAAACTCCGAGCAAATCACCATATCCTGAAGGTGCATTTGATCCTTCTAAAATTCCACCTGGTGCAGTTGCGGCAATAAGTTCAGCACTAATGCCAGAAGCCTCCTGTTCAAATTTATCAAATTGGACACTCATGAATTTTGCTGTAAATGTTCCAAAGTCTGTATCTACAGAATATTCAACTGCATAATCAGTTCCCTCTAGAGTCCTATCATCGAGGTTTGTATATACATCTTCAACTCTAATTACTTGACCAGCTTGACATAAGCTTGAGTCCCAATCGCCATTATATGTTGGCGAATCAGGATCATCATCAAGCACAAAGTCACCCCTCACAACAAGAGGGTTACCAGTACATTCTGAAGGGCCTCCTCTTGCTCTAATTAAAGTATCGAGCAACATGTGGTTTTGTTCACCAAATAATCCAACAGTATTTGTAGTTGCTATTTGCCATTTATCAACAGTAATTATCCAATTGTCTCCAGGTGTTAATACTAAACCTAAAGATGTATTGGTAGCCTCCTCAGCCTCTAAATTTGCATTACCTTTGGCTACCCTTTGAATAGAATATCCGTCTCTGCTTTCATCAAGAGCTTTTGTGTATAAAGGATCAGCTTGAGAATTATTTCTTACTACCATTCCCTCATTTACTGTAATTAAGTTTGGAGCTCTAAATGATGTTGAAGCAGAACCTCTAACTTTCAACCAAGCTGTTGGTGTATATCCCACTGCAAATTTTCCAACAGCATTGCTGCCATAGTCATCAGCATTTTCAGCTCTAATTGCTAACTGTGATTCAACATTTTCAGCAATTGGTATTTGAAATTCAGTAAATAAGGATGCAACAGTCCTTTCACCATATGTGTTTGGTGAAGGGCTGCTGTTTGAAATATTTGAAATGTACGGGAAAGTTGACTGATTTTTTGCCAATGCTGGAGTTGAATATTTGATTGTTCCATCAATATTTGGATCTCTTGCATCGTCCATTGTTTCTTTCCTGACTTCAGCTCCAACAAGCATTGCTACATCACCTGCCGGAAGTGAAAATACAGATGGGTTACTCATCTTGAAGTCAATCATAAATAATTCGGTTGTATTATTTCTAAAAATTGTTGTCATGAATTCTTCTTCGTTACAATTCTCGCCAGCACAAAATGGGTTGTAAGCATCCGGTGTTGATCTTGCTAAAGCTGCATCAAGAAGTGTCATGTTTGCTCTACCACTATTCAACATAACTGAAGTTGCTCTTGAGGCTACAACACCAGCATCCCAATCCCAATCGCCGTAATTTCCTCTAAAACCTTGTACAAGTCTCCAAGTTTCTCTTGTAGAATCCCATGCTCTAGGTGTTGAAAATCTAAAATACCTTGCCCATAAATAATCTGCCTCTCTATCAACAAATAAATCGCCACCTGATGATCCTATAGCTCCTCTTTGGAGTTGGTTTAACCAATAGTTTGTAGAGGGAATTAGAAACGGTTGTGTATTACCGCCTTGTTTGGAAGATGTACCAAGGCCCAAATGAGTTCCTCCATATAAAGTTTTTTCTGATTGAGACTGATAAAAACTTATTTCTGTATAAGCTTCGACTCCATTGTCTAGCTCTGTATTCACAAATACAACTAAATTATTTCTTAATAAAGGTCCTCTCTTATCATATGTCTGCCCATAACTTGTTCTATTTTCATCACGAATAGATGATGCATCATATAAACACATATTTGTAATACCTGGAATCGAATAAAGATTACTTGATGAATTACTTAAACAGTATGGATCATCAGGTCTATACATCGAATGAACATTAGATCCAGATCCTGTATAAAATTGACCCCACACTGAACTGGCACTAGCATTTCTCCATGTTGTATCATTAAATTCACCATTAGGTGTTCCACTTGTTGGAGAATCTAAATATCTTCTTAAGTCTCCATTAGCCCATTTTGGATCTTCAATACCTCTGATTTTGTCTCTACGATATCTATCGAAGTAGACAGATACATTTGTACCATCGTCAAATGTTTTACCCCACTGAACACTTACTTTATTATCATTAGCTGCAAAGCTATCGTACCAATTGGTTCTTACCCTTACTGTTGCGCCATCAAAATCGTCTTTAAGGACAGTATTAATAACACCAGCAACAGCGTCTGCACCATAAATTGAAGACGCACCATCTCGCAATATTTCTATCCGCTCTGAGCCATATACGGGAATTAAATTTGAATTTACGCTCGATACAGGAACAAAACTTCCTCCCACCCACTCAGTTGCATACCCAGGAGACTGAACAAGCCTTCTACCATTAAGAAGTGTCAAAGTATTACCGGTACCTATATTCCTTAGGTCTAGCGAGCCTACATCACCTCTAGAAGCATTGTATCCACCACTAAAATCAGTTTGGTTGAAATTGTTGCTACCATTCTCTGCTAACTCTGCAAATAGTTCATCCCCTGATTCTACGCCTAGACTTTCTATGTCTTCAGCTGTAATGACGGTTACTGGAAGAGCTCCGGTAATTTTCGCACCTTTAATCTGCGAACCTACAACAACAACTTCCTCAACTTCTGAATCGCCGGATTCTTCGGAGTCTTGCGCATATACAAGAAACGGAAGTAATAAGATTAATGAATATAAATATTTAATATTTTTCATGTGTTATCCCCTTTGAAAAATGTACAAACTTCACTAATTATAGGCCTAGAATTAATATTATGTCCAACATTCTTACAGGTAAAATTATTTGTAGCTATAGATGATAAATTTAATTTTTAATAAGTAATTTAGATATTCTGTCCAAAGACTTATCTTTTCCAAATAAAACTAATGTAAGCCCCAGCGAAGGTGATCTTGTAGAGCCAGTTAGAGCGATTCTAATTGGTTGATTAACCTTTGGAATAGGTAATTCGTGTTCACTCTGATAATTTTTTAATGCTATGTCTAAATTCTTTTCATTCCAGTCAAAAATATTTGAAAGTATTTCTTTTAGATCAGACAAAATATTTATTCCAACATCATCAACAAATTTCGAAATCGCTTTGTCATCATATTCGATTTCATCCAAGTAATAAGGCTTAAGATCTGATGCAATACCACTAAGTGTATTGCTTGAGGATCTCATTGAGGATATTAATAAATCTTCATCAAAATGATCTTCTAAATTAATATTAAAGTTCTCTAAATAAGGTCTTAATTTATTTTTTAATTCATCTAAAGTTAAATTTGCTAAATGTTGAGTGTTTAACCAATCAAGTTTTGATACATCAAAAACTGCGCCTGCTTTTTGGACATCATTAATATTAAAATTTTTAATTAAATCTTTAATATAAAATACTTCCTGATCGCCTTTTGACCAGCCCAGTCTAGCTAGAGTGTTTAGGATAGCTGAGTCTAAATATCCATCAGATTGATATTCTTCAAGACTGGTTGCAGCATGTCTTTTAGAAAGTCTTTTTTTATCAGGTCCAAGAACTAAAGGCAGATGAGCATATTCGAGCGATGGATATCCCAGAGCATTCTGAATATGAATTTGGCGAGGCGTATTACTTAAATGATCTTCACCGCGAATAACTGTTGTAACTTTTTGCTCGTAATCGTCAACAACGTTGCACAGATGGTATGTTGGTGACCCATCACTTCTTAATAAAATTAAATCGTCTAATTCTGAATTTTGAAATACAACTTCTCCTCGAATGATATCTTTTACAATAATCTCTCCGTCCTCTGGAGTAGCTAATCTTAATACTGTATTTTCGGATTGTTTGAGCCCAAGGTTTCTGCTTCTTCCATCATACATTGGCTTTTTACCAGCTGCCTCTTGGTCTTTTCGCATTTTATCAAGCGTTTCTTTTGAACAATCACACCAGTAAGCATTTCCTGATTCATATATCTTTTGAGCAGCTTTCACATAAATATTATTTCTCTCAGATTGATTTATAGGTTTTTCATCTGGTGATAAGCCTATTGAGCTTAAGCTATCCAGAATATTTTTTTCAAATTCCTTTTTTGATCTTTCTTTGTCTGTATCCTCAATTCTTATTAAAAATAGACCGTTATTTTGTTTTGCATAGACATAATTAAAGAGTGCTGTTCTGACTCCTCCAATGTGAAGTGTGCCTGTAGGACTTGGAGCAAATCTTGTGACGACCTTATTCATTAAAATTTTCTCCATATTGTTTGAATATTATTGTTCTTCTCAATATCTAAAAGTCTCTTTTCATGTGCATCAAGATCGCTTTTAGATGATGTAATTGAAACAAGGTCTGAAAATTCTTCAATGTTATTTTTTTTAACTTTTTTTGCATTGATTACATTACTAACTCCGTTTGAATTAAATTCGAATTTACTTTGACCCCCCGTCAATCTCATGTATACATCAGCAAGTATATTTGCATCAAGAAGAGCTCCATGAAAGGTTCTGTCGTAGCCAGAAATATCATATCTAACAGCCAGCGCATCTAATGAATTTCTTTGGCCGGGATATTTATCTCTGGCAAGACTTAATGAGTCTTCTATTTCACAAATATCCTCAAGCATTGGAAATGATGTTGATGCCAATTTTAATTCATGATTGAGAAAACCAACGTCAAAGGGTGCATTGTGAATTACTAAAGTTGAACCTTCTATAAATTCAATAAATTCCTCAGCAATTTCATCAAACGATGGTTTGTTTTCTAAGTCGGCATTAGTGATCCCATGAACTTTCGAAGCCTCTTCATCTATTAGTCTGGAGGGATTTAAGTAGGAATGAAAATGAATATCAGATTTTTTTCTGTCGTTAAGCAATACTGCACCAATTTCGATAACCCTATGGCCTTGTTTAACTTCAAGACCTGTGGTTTCTGTATCTAAAACAATATATTTCTTTGACATATTTAAATACTATCAATTCCTTTATTAGCTAACGCATCTGCAATTTCATTTTTTGGATGACCAGAATGGCCTTTCACCCATTTCCAACTAACATTATGTTTTTGTCTTTCTGAATCTAGCTCTATCCAAAGTTCTTTATTTTTAACATCTTTTTTTGCAGAGTTTTTCCAGTTGTTTTTTTTCCAATTATCTATCCAAGATGTTATCCCATCCATTACGTATTTAGAATCAGTAGTTAAATTAACATTACATGGCTCTTTTAGAATTTTTAAACCTTCGATTGCAGCTTTTAGCTCCATTTGATTATTGGTAGTGTTCTTTTGACCTCCGAAATACTCATTTTTTACATCTTGATATTCAATTAATACCCCCCAACCACCATCACCGGGGTTACCTCTGCAAGCTCCATCTGTATATATATTTACTGTTTTCATTAGATTAAACTAAACTTTGCATATGTTAAGCATAAAACCTATCAAAGCATTTAGCGATAATTATATTTGGTTAATCTCAACTAATGAAGGGTCAATAGTTGTTGATCCTGGTGAAGCTGATGAAATTATTGAACTTAGTAAATCCAAAGAAATAGATCTTAAAGGTATCCTTGTAACTCATCATCATTATGACCATACAAATGGTATTAAAAATATATTAAAAAGTTGTGATGTGAAAATTTATGGTCCAGATAACAATATTGGGGAGATTACTAATATAGTTAAGGAAGGAGATAATGTTAATATCATCGGACTTAATTTTAACGTTATTGAGATACCAGGACATACTCTGGACCATATTGCTTTTATTTGTAATAAAGACGGAGATTCAATTATATTTTGCGGTGATACTTTGTTTTCAGGGGGTTGTGGTAGGGTTTTTGAAGGAACATTTAAACAAATGTTTGAATCCATTAACAAAATAGCTAAACTCCCATTAAATACAAGAATATTTTGTGGTCATGAATATACAGCATCTAATTTAGAATTTGCAAAAGAAGTTGAGCCTAATAATATTTTGATCAAAGAAAAACTTGATGAAGTGAAAAAAAACGTCTCAAAAGGTATTCCCTCATTACCATCAGATTTAAATACAGAATTGAAAATAAATCCTTTTTTGAGATGTGATAATAAAGATGTGAAAGAACAGATTGCTAATAAATTTGGATACACTGAATCTAAAATAGATATATTTAAAGCTTTAAGAAAATGGAAAGACAATTTTTAATCAAATTAATTTTTGCATCAGTAGTGATTTCCGGATGTCAGTCAACCAATATTGATAAATCTAATGAGGCTTTATTAGTAAACGATGTTGAACAAAAAACTGAAAAAATCTCAATAGAAGAAGATGAAAAATTACTATCGTACTTTGATAGTATTTGGGATTACATAATTCTAAATTCTGAATACAAAGGTGGCTCACTCAATGAGCAAACTTTATATTATATGAATTTGCACCTTCAAGACATTGAAAGTTTTAAAGACTATTTAAATGATTCGTACTACTTTATTTTCTTTGTTGTAAAAGAGCTTGATGAGGCTAATTTACCAATTGAACTTGCTTTTTTGCCATACATTGAGAGTAATTATGATCCATTTTCAATATCTTCATCAGGCGCTGTCGGGATGTGGCAATTTATGCCAAGAACGGGAAGATTGTATGAGCTAAATAGATCATGGTGGAATGAAGATAGACATGATCCATTTAAGTCTACTGAAGCAGCTATAAAGTATTTAGAGTATCTTTATTTGAGATTTGATAAAGATTTATACCTTACTTTGGCAGCATATAATGCTGGACCGTCATTACTAGATAGACAAATCAAAAAAAATCAGAGAAGAGGATTGGATACTGATTTTTGGTCTTTAGATCTACCCGCCCAAACACAAAATTATGTTCCCAAATTCATTGCTATATCTGAGCTAATTTTAAACCCAAATAAATATGATATTGAATTGCCTGAGATACCATATGAGCCAGTAGTCGCAAAAATAGAAATACCTGGCCAGGTTGAGGTCATGACTCTAAGTGAATATTTAAGTATCAAGCCTGAGCTTTTATACAAACTTAATGCTGGTTATACAAAATGGGCTTCCGCACCAAGTGAAAATAGCATATTTTATGTTCCTATTGAAAAATATAACTATTTTGAATCGTCTGATAATCCTTTTAAAGATTCAAATAAAATTAATTGGATTTCGCACGTTATACAAAAAGGAGACAGCCTATGGTCTTTAGCAAGCAAATATGACACAGAGGTAAAAATAATTAAAGAAATAAATTTTTTAAGCTCTGATTTGCTCTCAATAAATTCGACTTTACTAATACCTCTGGGCAAAACAGAATCAAACAATTTCATTCCATATGAAATGCATATTGTCTCTGAAGGAGATACCTTATGGAGTATTGCAAGAAAATATAATTTAGAGGTTTTAGATATTGCTCGAATGAATTCCATAAGCGCGAATTCTTATCTGCAACTTGGTCAACAATTATCAATTGGTAACAAGAATATTCATAGAAACATGGAGTCCAAGAAGAGAACAATTCTTTATTCAGTAAAGCAAGGGGATAATTTATATAAAATATCTGAATTATTTGATGTGTCCATAAAAAGTATTAAGGAAATTAATAAGTTTAAGGAAGACACTTTACGGCCAGGCCAAATTATTAAAATTGCAATAAGGGCTTTTTAACTATCTGTTGTTTTTGGATCTAATGCATCTCTAAGTCCATCACCAAAAAAATTCAAAGCAAATAAAGTTATTGTAAATGTAATACCAGGATAAATTAAAAGCCAACTATACTCTTCCATTGACTCAACACCATCTTTTATTAATGTTCCCCAACTACTCATAGGTGGTTGTATACCTAAACCCAAGAAGCTTAAAAAACCCTCTAACAACATAACTTGAGGTATCGTTAAAGTTGCATAGACTGCAATTGGGCCCAGGATGTTTGGCAGTAAATGTCTCCTAAACATAGCAAAATTACTTACGCCCATTGCTCTAGCAGCCATTACAAATTCTTGATTTTTTAAACCAATCACTTGACCTCTAACTATTCTTGCCATTGTGAGCCACTCGACAGCACCAATAGCTCCAAAAAGTAACCACAAATTCCTACCAAAAATTACCATCAATAAAATAATGAAAATAATGAAAGGTAATCCATAAAGAATATCTACAATTCTCATCATTACTGAATCTACTCTTCCACCAACATAACCGGCAACAATTCCCCACGAAACACCAATTATTAATGCAACTCCAGTAGCAACAAATCCAACCAATAGAGAAATTCTGGCACCATAAAGTATTCTGCTTAAAAGATCTCTACCTAAAATATCTGTCCCTAATAAATGCTCTACAGATGGAGGACTGGCTCCTAAATTAAGGTCTTGGTAGGAATATGAATATGGTGCAATCCATGGAGCTAAAATTGCACATATTATTAACAAAATCAAAATAAAACCCCCAAACATTGCGGCCCTATTTCTAGATAATCTATATAGTGCATCTGACCAAAGTGAATTGCTTTTCATTATGTGTCTCTTGATCTTGGATTGAGCCAAAGTGCGGCTAAATCAGAAAGTAAATTAAAAAACACAATCATTGCCGAAAAGAATATCGTTGTTCCAAGTATCATTGTGTAATCTCTATTGAAGGCAGCTTCAACATAAAATCTTCCTAAACCAGGTATTTGAAAAATAGTTTCAACAACAAAAGAACCTGCTAGAAGTCCGGCTATTGCGGGACCCAAGAAAGAAACAACAGGTATAAGACCTCCCTGCATTGCATGTTTTATAACTACCATGCGCTCAGTTAATCCTTTTGCTCTTGCGGTTCTTATAAAATCTTGATTAAGTACCTCGAGCATTCCTCCTCTGCTTAATCTTGCAATATATGCAGCATAAGCAAAGCCCAAGGTAAGGGATGGTAAAATTTTGTCCCCTGGCAATTGACCCCAGCCTGAAACAGGCAATACCTCAAGATTAATTCCAAAAATTAAAACAAGAAGAGGACCCATGAGAAAAGTTGGCACACATATACCAATCATGGCTATTGCCATTGGAATAAAGTCCAAAAAAGTATTTCTTTTAAGCGCTGCGAGCACACCAGAAAAAACACCCATTAAAAGCGCAATTAGGATTGCATAAAATGCAAGTTCAAAGGTTACAGGTAATCCAGTCGCTATCATTTCTGTCACAGATCTTCCAGGAAATCTAAAAGAAGGTCCTAAATCACCTTGAATTAGACCAGACATATAATCAACGTACTGCTCCCAATTTGAAGCATCAAGATTATATGCCTCATTAAGGTTCTTAAGTACTTGTGGAGACACAGCCCTATCAGCATCGAAAGGACCACCAGGTGCAATCTTTATTAAAAAGAAAGTAATGCTAGCTACAGCAAATAAAACTGGAATTGCAATTAATATTCTCTTAACAAAAATCGCTAACATGCGAAATTAATCTCTTTCTAAATATATAAATTTAGGATGATGATGATCTAGTATATGCGGATTAAATCCTTTGACATCTGGTGATAGCTGATATGCTCTAACATATGTATATAGTGGAATTATTGGCATATTATCAATTAAAATTTCTTCAGCTTTGTACAACATCTCATATCTTTCAGCTTGATCATTAATCGTATTAGCCTTTTCAACCAATGCATCGTATTCCATATCTTCCCATCCAGTTTTATTGTTACCTCTATTTGGTCTCATCAAGTCCAAAAATGTATTTGGATCTTCGTAATCGCCAATCCATCCGGCTCTAGAAATTTGAAAATCACCAATCATTTCTCTATTCAAATAAACCTTCCAATCTTGATTAACTAACTCGACCTCAATACCAAGGTTTAATTGCCACATTTGTTGCACAGCTAATGCAATTTTTCTGTGATCTTCATTAGTATTGAATAAAATTTCTAATTTTGGAAAAGGATTTTCTTCAGAAAATCCAGCTTCCGCTAGTAAAGATTTTGCAAGTACTGGATCGAATGGAATGTCTGTCTTAGGTTGATATCCATTTGTTCCTGGAGGCGTAAAAGAATATGCCGGTATTTGACCACATTTTGTTACCTTATCTACAAGCAGTTTTCTATCGATAGAATATGCTAGTGCTTTTCTTACACGAGTATCCTTGAGTGCTTCATTTTCAGTATTAATTCTATAAAAATATGTTCCCATATATGGATCAATTCTCAAGTCAGGATTATTTTCAATATACATAGGACATTTCTGAGATGGAAGTGTGCTAGTAAGATGCAACTGTCCAGCTCTAAACATTCTATCTTCTGTCATTACATTAGATACAGGATAGTAATGAATCTCGTTTAAACGGACCATCGAAGCGTCATAGTAGTGAGGATTTTTTTCAACTACAATTTTATTATTTAACTCCCATGTTTTTAATTGAAATGGGCCATTACATACAAAATTACCTGGCCTTGTCCATTCACCATTTCTGTCGTCAATATCACCAAACTTAAGAACGGTATCCTTATGAACTGGCCACGTACTATAGTGACTCAACAAGCCTAAGAAAAAAGGTGTTGGATTTTTTAAATTTACTTTTAATGTATGATCGTCTAATGCTTTAACGCCTACTTTTTTAAAGTCATCTATTATGCCATTATGATATTCATAGGCACCCTCTAAATAATAGAGCATATCTGGATATTGCGATCCTAGACTTGCAGTCAATATTCTCATCCAAGACCAAACAAAGTCTTCAGCAGTTACAGGATCTCCGTTTGACCATTTAGCGTTTTTATTAATATTGAAAATATACTCTTTACCATCCTCACTTATCGACCATGACTCAGCAGTCCCAGCCATGTAACCATTAGATTCATTGGGATTGGGATTGGGAATTGTTAAACCCTCACATAAACTTATTAAAATATGATGTTCGGGAACTCCAGTAACAACATGCGGATCTATGCCCTGAGGCTCAGAGCCGTTTCCATGGTGATAGATTTGATTAACAAGACCAGAATCAACCGGTGTTATATTTTCAGAACACCCAAAAATTAGAATAATTATGGGCAGATATATTATTTTTCTTAGCATTTTTTTAATCCTTAAAGTTGTAAAGCATTATTTAAATTAACTTTTGCATTTTGAAATACATCTTCGTTAATAATTTCCTGCATCTTTGATACTGATCTATCAACCGCGAAATCATTATATTCACTTGCAATATTTAGTAATTCTTCTTCTGTAAGTTTGTTAAAGTTTATTAGATTGATTGAATATACATCACGATTATTAGCTACTGCACTTATTTCAGTGCCTTTTTTTTCATTAAAAATCTGACTCAGAACCTCGTTCGGCAAAAGAGAAGAATATCGTTTTACATCTACATATGATTCATTGGTAATATAGTCATACGAATTAATAAACGATTCTTTATCTTTTATATTTTTTATAGAATCTAATTCATTTTGAAGCAATGATATTTTTTCGATAGCCTTGATTTCCGATAAGGATTCGCCTACTTCATCTATAACAGAATCAAATTCTTTGAGCAAAGGCTCTTCAATCCTATCCATTGCAATAAAAATCACTCTATCAGATATTTCTAGTGCAATTGGTGAATTTAACTGTGTTTCTCTTGCAAATAAAAATGCTTTAATCTCTTCATTAGTGATTTCAAATTCATAATCTGCCTCTGAATATAATTCAGACGACAACAAATCTTTCGAAACAGTTTCTGCTATCTCTTCAAGAGAATTATTAGCCATTAACATGTCATCAAGTTCACTGAAGTCGTCATTCATCAAGGCGAATGATTCAGTGTCTATTAATTCCTTAAGTAATTCATCTTTAATTTGTTGTTCAGGTATTGGATTTTGTTTATTGTACTCTGTTACTTTCAGAATATGATAGGTTTCATCAAGTTCTATAATTTCACTGATATCATTTAATCCTAGGCTAGATATAGCATTATCGAATTCAACTGGAAAAATGTCCTTTTCAAAATATTCTAAGTCGCCGCCTGAATCTTTCGTTATGATATCTTCACTGAATTGAGAGGCTAGACTTTCAAAAGATTCTCCACTATTAAGCTTGCTTTCAATTGTTTTAATAGCTTCCAGCGCCTCATCATCCTCTACATAATTACCTTTCTCAATCATGATATGTGAGAATCTAATTTCTGCAGATGCTTCAAAATTACTAATATAGTCTTTATAAGCTAATTCAATGTAGTTTTCTGGTACCTCAACTAAATCTCTATAATCTGATTGATCCAATAAGAAATATTTAAAACCCCTCCTTTCAGAAGTATAAAAATCTATTTCGTTATTTTCATAATATTCAATAAGCTCTTCAAGAGTATTATTTACTTGGTCCTTTAATTCGCTATAACTTATTTTGGTAAATTTAATATCAGCTGATTGTTCTAGCAAAGATGCCAAAATATTAATTTCCTCATCAGTAACAAAGTTAATTTTTGACAAAGAGTCTCGATATATTTCAGTAGCATAAAGATTTGTCATTATGTTCAAATACCCTTCTTTAGTGAACCCATTTGAATTTACTTGTGCCTCAAAAACACTTTCATCAAACCTACCTTCAATTTGAAATTGAGGACTTCTGATAATTCCTTTCTGTGCTTCCCTAACAGATATGTCATTTATAAATCCAAGTGACCTAGCTCCTGATTGTAAAACTTTCTGAACAATTAACTCTTGTTTAATAGACTCAGACCTAAGATCCTCATCAAGCTCATCAAAATCAAAACTCTCACCATAAATATTTTTGAATCTTTGAACAGCCGTATTTGCAGCTATCTGAATATCTGATTCAGAAACATCTTCGCCATTAATTGAGCCATATGAACCAGTAAATACATTTGACAAAGAAGATGTCCCGAGAAAAACAAATGGCAATGCGCAGACTGCTACAACTATCATAAGCCTTGGGCCAGTTAAAAAATTTCTTAGAGATTCCATCATAGTGGCGATATTATAGAATAAAAAAAAGGGTGCGTAAGCACCCTTTTAATAAGTTAAAAATTCTTAGCTATGCTTAACCTTATCCTTAAGGCCTTTACCAGCTTTAAAACCTGGAACTTTAGACGCTGGAATATGCATTGCAGCACCTGTTTGAGGATTCCTCCCCTCTCTTGCAGCTCTGTGTCTTACTGAGAAAGTACCAAAGCCAACTAGTGAAACTGAGTCACCGCTCCCTAAAGCACCTGCTATCCCATCTAAAACTGCATCAACAGCTCTACCTGCTGAAGCTTTTGAAAGATCTGCATCACCTGCTACTGCATCAATCAAGTCTGATTTATTCATATTAAATACTCCTCTGTGATAATTTATTTAATAAATACCCTTCTATGAAAAGCCTTTTAGGCCGAAAAGTCAAGTAAATAAAGGGTTTTTAGTGTGCTGGTTTATTTTCAGCTTTCGGTGAAATTTTAGATTTCTGTGTCTTAATTTTTTTAGAAATTGGTGTTGGCTCTTCGACCAAAGCTGCCGATATAACATCATCGATCCATTCAACAGGAATAATGTTTAAAGATTTAGTTATTTGATCAGGAATTTCTTGAAGGTCAGGCTCATTTTCTTTAGGTATTATAACGTTTTTAATCCCACCTCTTTTAGCAGCTAAAAGCTTTTCTTTTAAACCGCCAATTTTTAATATTTGACCTCTTAAAGTAATTTCTCCAGTCATTGCTGTATCTGCTTTTACAGGGATTCCTGTAAAAATTGAAATTAAAGAAATAGCCATAGCACCACCAGCGCTTGGACCATCTTTTGGAGTTGCTCCCTCAGGCACATGAATATGAACATCATATTTCTCATAAAAATTAGACTTGATACCTAATGATTCAGCTCTAGATCTAACAACGGTTAGAGCAGCTTGAATTGATTCTTGCATGACATCACCCAATGATCCTGTTTTAATTACTCGACCTTTACCATCAATATGTGAAGCTTCAATTGTTAAAAGTTCTCCTCCAACCTCTGTCCATGCTAAACCTGTAACTTGACCAATTGCGTTATCTTTTTCAGCTATACCATATTTAAATTTACGTACACCAGAATATTTCTCCAAATTCCTTGACGTAATAGATGTAGCCCTAGACGATAATTTTTTTGTGACTAATCTCTCTTTTACAACTTTCCTTAATATTTTAGCAATTTGTCTTTCAAGGCCCCTTACTCCAGCTTCTCTTGTGTAATACCTAATCAAAGACAAAATTACATTTTTATTAAGTTTTATTTCTTTGTCCTTAAGGCCATTTCTTTCCATTTGTTTAGGTAAGAGATATTTATTAGCAATATTAATTTTTTCATCCTCTATATATCCGGGAATTCTAATTATCTCCATTCTGTCAAGCAAAGGTGTCGGTATATTAAGACTATTAGCAGTACAAACAAACATTACCTCGGAAAGATCGTAATCAACTTCAAGATAGTGATCACTAAATGTATTATTCTGTTCCGGATCAAGAACCTCAAGCAAAGCAGAAGCAGGGTCGCCTCTATGATCCATTCCAATTTTATCTATTTCATCTAAGAGAAATAATGGATTTTTAACTCCAACTTTACTTAATTTTTGGACAATTTTTCCTGGCATTGATCCAATATATGTTCTTCTATGTCCTCTTATTTCAGATTCGTCTCTCACTCCACCTAATGACATTCTTACAAACTTTCTGTTAGTTGCTCTTGCTATTGATTCACCTAAAGACGTTTTACCTACTCCTGGAGGCCCAACCAAACAAAGAACTGGAGCTTTCATCGATTTAACTCTTTTTTGAACAGCCAAATATTCAACGATTCTTTCTTTAACTTCCTCAAGACCATAGTGATCCTCCTCCAATATCGCCATGGAAGCATTTATGTCAGTTTTAATTTTGGATTTCTTTTTCCAAGGAACATCAACCAAACAATCAAGATATGTTCTGACAACTGAAGCTTCAGCTGATGAAGGTGCCATATGTTTAAATTTAGCTAATTCACTTTTAGCTTTTTTTAAAGCCTCTTTGGTCATCCCTACTTCATGAATTTTCTTTTCTAAATTTTCTAGTTCGTCTCCTTCTTCTCCGATTTCACCAAGCTCTTTCTGTGCAGCTTTAATTTGCTCATTAAGATAGTATTCTCTTTGTGATTTTTCCATTTGTTTTTTGACTCTATCTCTTATCTTTTTTTCAACATCAACAACATCTAATTGAGATTCAATGAATGTTAAAACTTTCTCTGCTCTATCTTTAAGTTCAATTGTTTCAAGAATGTCTTGTTTTTTTGAAGTCTCGATAGGAAGATGTCCAGTAATTGTGTCAATGAGTCTTGAAAGGTCATCAAGGGAATCAACTGTTGAGACAATCTCAGGAGGAATTCTTTTTGTAATACCTATATAGTCTTCAAACTTTGCTTTAATAAGTCTTATTAAATTAGCAGACTCGTTATCTTTAAGAGCAGATTCTTCTTGCTCAATAACCCTAGCAATTGAATGGCTATCTTTATCAATGACTTTTTCTATCAAACATCTCTTGTGGCCTTCTACAAGAACCTTCATTGTTCCATCTGGAAGTTTTATAAGTTGTAATAAATTGCTAATTGATGCAAATTGATACAAGTCTGTAGTTTTGGGATCCTCATTAGCGGCATCTTTTTGACTGACTAAAACAAGTTTCTTGTTTGAAGCCATAGCAATATTAAGTGCTTCTACAGATTTTGGTCTACCAACAAATAGAGTTGTGACAATCCCAGGGAATACTACTACGTCTCTTAATGGTATAAGTGGTAAGTCAGATTTTAAGCTACTCATTAAATTAATATAAGGCTATTAAGATAAATATCAATTACCAGATGAGGTTTTTTTTCTTTTTGTCTTTAATAATTTTATTGGTTCATTATTTGATACGACTGTTTTTTCATCGATTATAACTTTCTCAAGATCTTCATTAGGTAGCTCAAACATAGTTTCCATTAAAAGATCTTCCATAATTGATCTCAATCCTCTAGCACCGGTCTTTCTACTAATAGCCTGTTTTGCAATTTCTTTTAAAGCCTCGTCCCTGAATGAGAGTTCAACATTATCAATCTCAAACAAATGTTTATATTGATTAACTAAAGCATTTTTGGGTTCTTTTAATATCCTTACCAGAGCGTTCTCATCTAATTCATGAAGGTTAGATATTACTGGCAGCCTTCCCACAAACTCTGGGATCAATCCAAACTTAACGAGGTCTTCTGGTTCTAAATCATCAATATTCTTATTTAGATTAGTAACTTTTGAATTTGAATCGACTTCAGCACTAAAGCCTATTCCAGTTTTATTAGTTCTTTGCTCAATTACTTTATGAAGACCAGAAAATGCTCCTCCACATATGAATAGAATGTTTGAAGTATCAATTTGAATAAACTCCTGTTGAGGATGTTTTCTACCTCCTTGAGGAGGAATAGACGCAACAGTTCCCTCTATCAATTTTAGAAGCGCTTGTTGTACTCCCTCACCAGATACATCTCGAGTAATTGATGGATTATCTGATTTTCTGGCAATCTTATCTATCTCATCAATATATACAATTCCGAGTTCGGCTTTTTCAGGGTCATAATCAGCTTTCTGAAGAAGTTTCTGAATAATATTTTCTACATCTTCGCCTACATAGCCTGCCTCAGTTAAAGTTGTCGCATCAGCTATTGTAAAAGGCACATTTAGAATTTTTGCTAAGGTTTGAGCAAGTAATGTTTTTCCGCTACCAGTTGGTCCCAACAATAGAACGTTACTCTTTTGAAGTTCAACGTTATCTTTGCTATTTGCTTTTTTTAATCTTTTATAATGATTGTAAACAGCTACAGATAAAACTTTTTTTGCTTTTTCTTGACCAATAACATATTCATCAAGTTGATTGTATATTTCTAATGGAGAAAGAAGTTCATCATAAGGAGCATCTTCGTCATTTTTTATTTCTTCTTCAATAATGTCATTACACAAATCAACACATTCATTACAGATATACACACTTGGTCCAGCGATCAGTTTTTTTACTTCATCTTGCACCTTTCCGCAAAATGAACAATTTAATTTATCTGTTGAAGTATCTTTTGACATTTATTAGCTCCTTACTTCGAGAATACTATCAATAATTCCATAAGTCTTTGCTGCTTTCGCATCTAAAAAATTATCTCTGTCAGTATCTTTTTCAATTTTTTTAATAGTTTGTCCTGTATGCTTAGCTAAAATTTCGTTCACAATTTTTTTCATATGCAATATTTCTTTTGCATGGATCTCAAAATCTGAAGCTTGTCCTTGAAATCCTCCCAAAGGTTGATGAATCATAATCCTTGAGTTTGGCAGTGCAAATCTTTTATCTTTGTCTCCTCCAGCAAGCAATAATGCTCCCATACTTGCAGCCTGACCAATGCACATAGTAGATATAGATGGCTTAACGAATTGCATAGTATCATATATAGCTAAACCAGCAGATATACTTCCACCTGGTGAGTTAATATATATTGATATGTCCTTCTCTGGATTTTCTGATTCTAAAAAAAGCAGCTGGGCAACAACAAGATTAGATATGTAATCATCAATCGGTCCTGATAAAAAAATAACTCTTTCTTTAAGCAATCGTGAGTAAATATCAAATGATCTCTCTCCTCTAGGAGTTTGTTCAATAACCATTGGGATAAGAGCTTGTTGAATATCTGTCATTATTTAACCTATTTGTTAGCTAGTTCTGAAAATTTTATCACTTTCTTCTTTGATTTAAGTGCATTTTTTAATTTTTCAACCAGTTGCTCCTCTAAAATTATCATTCTAAATTGTTCTAACTGTTTTGGCTGTCCAGCAATCCACTTTTTGTATTGTTCAGGATCTTTGTATCTAGATGACTCTCTTTCAATAAAATCATCAATATCTTTTTGTTCAATAGTTATATCGAAATGCTTTACCAATTCAGCAAAAAGAAGATCTAATCTCACCCTTTTTTCTGCTTTTTCAATAAAAGTATCTATTGGAAATAGATCATCACCAGCATTTTCTTCTGTATGACCGATTCTCATTAAAGCATCTTTCCTCATAAGGTCAGCTTGTTCATTGACCGTAGATTTTGGGGCACTAAATTTATTCATTTTTAGCAAAGTCTCGTACATGGATTCTTTTGTGAGTTCCTTTTCTTGAATTTTTACTTCATTTTCCATTCTTTTAACAATTTCGTCTTTAAATTTAGATTTATCATCTATATCCATCTGAAGTTTTTCAAATAATTCTTTATCAACCTTAGCCAAAGTAATTTCTTGAACTTTTTTAAGATTAATTTCAAATTCTGCATCTACATTAGCAAGATCTTTTTTAAAATAATCTTCTGGAAAAGTACATTTTATTGAAAATTTTGATGGCTTTTTGTCTAATAATTGATCTTCAAATCCAGGTATCATTGATTTACTTCCAAGAATTAATTTGAAATCTGTTGCTGCGTTTCCTTCAAACTCCTCGCCGTTGATTTTGCCAAGAAAGTCTACAATAACTTGATCATCGATCTTTGATGCACGTTCTACATCCTTCCAATCACCGTATCTTTTTTTAATATCATCAATCGCTAAATCCACATCCGAGTCTTCTATTTCAATTGAGAAGTCCTCGTAGTTACTCCATCTTGAGAATTTTGGCTTTATATCAGGAAAAACTTCAATAACTGCTGAATAAGTTAGGGGTTTTCCTGGATCTTCGTTATCAATAGTTACTTGCGGTGAAGATGCTGGTCTAATATTATTTTCAGATATAGCCTTTGGATAGGAATCCTGAATTAGTTCATTTATAACTTCTGCGTGAATAGATGCACCATATCTTTGTTCAAGAACATCATTTGGTACATTTCCTTTTCTAAAACCATCGACCTTTGCTTTTGATTTTATATTTTTAATTTTAGTATTAAACTTATTTTGATATTCCTCAACTGTGACAGAAATTGTAATTTTTCTTTCTAAGTCTTTTAATTTTTTAACATTAACTTTCATATTAGCTACCTTAAAATATTGGGGCGAGCGATGGGGTTCGAACCCACGGCCTCCGGAGCCACAATCCAGCGCTCTAACCAACTGAGCTACGCCCGCCACAAGACTGGCTATTATAGTTTAAATACAATTATTATCTATTTTTTTGTTAATACTGATATATTATTGTTAAAAAAAATACTTATATGAATAATTTTTTAACAGATACAACTAGATACGTAAATAAAGCTTTAAAATATTCTGGCTTAACTGATGGTCTTGCTAACAAAATTGTTACCTGTAACTCTACCTATACTGTAAGATTTGGCGTGAGGCTTAGAGGGGAAATTTTTACATTTGAGGGATGGAGATCAGTTCATTCTGAACATATGGAACCTACAAAAGGTGGTATTAGGTTTGATTTAGCAACTCATGCTGAAGAAGTAGAAGCTCTTGCAGCATTAATGTCATATAAGTGTGCAATTATTAACGTGCCCTATGGTGGATCAAAAGGTGGTCTCAGAATTAACCCTTACGAATGGGATGAAAAAGAGCTGGAAAAAATTACAAGAAGATTTGCACAAGAATTAATTAAAAGAGATTTGATCAGCCCCTCAATGAATGTACCTGCCCCAGATATTGGCACTTCGTCTAGGGAAATGGCTTGGATTGCTGATGAATATAGAAAAATCCATCCGTCAGATATAAATGGGTCTGCTTGTGTAACAGGGAAACCAATTAGCAAAAATGGACTTGTTGGAAGAGAGGAAGCAACTGGAAGAGGCGTTCAATTTATTATAAGAGAGTTCTTTAGGAGTCCTGAATTATTGAAATTAGCAAAGTTTGACAACAACTTATCTTCAAAAACATTCATTCTTCAGGGATTGGGAAATGTTGGATTTCATGTATCTAAATTTTTAACTGAAGACGATAAGGTAAAATTAATCGGAATTGCAGAACACAACGGAGGTATCTATAACGAAGAAGGTATTAATGTAGAACATGCAAAGAAACACTTTATTAGATATAAAACTTTTGAAAATTACAAAAAAGCTACTTTTATAAAAGATTCATCTCTTCTTTTAAAAAGAAAATGTGACATCTTAATTCCAGCAGCGCGTGAAAATGTTATAACAGAAAAAAATGCAGGTGATGTATCTGCTAATTTGATTGTCGAGGCTGCTAACGGACCGATAAGCTTCAAGGGAAACCAAATATTAAACAGAAGAAAAATTTTTGTGATTCCAGATATCTTGGCTAATGGTGGTGGGGTTGCGGTCAGTTACTTTGAATGGGTCAAAAACTTAAGGCATATTAGATTTGGTAGGCTTGAGAAAAGAAGGAATCAAATTCAAATCAATAATTTAATTGAAGCTATTGAAACAATGACTGGCAAAACAATGCCAAAAAAATTTAAAGACAAATTTACAGATGGAATTGAAGAAATCGATCTTGTAAGATCTGGGCTTGATGACATGATGATCGATGGATTCCAAAATGTTAAAAAAGAATTTTTAGAAAATGAAAAAATTCCAGACTTCAGAACTGCTGCATATAAAACAGCAATTGAGAAAATAGCTCTTTCGTATGACTATATTGGTTTGTAATTAAGGAAAGTATATTAATTCTGAATCTTCATCCCAAACTTTGTAATTAATCATTACATCTTTAAGCAAGTCTGATTCAAGAAATCTGTTCAAATATTCTTTCACTTTTTTTGATTCAAGATTCTGATCAAACCAATTAGGATTTGCAATTCTAAATTGCCTTATAAAAGGAAGAATTGCAATGTCTAATTTGTTGATTTTCTCTCCAAAAAACCAATCATGATCAGAGATAGTATTTTCTATTTCAGAAAGAATTATTGCACATTCATCTCTGTGTTTTGACTCATTAGAACCCTCGTATCTCGATGAGTACTTATATCTATCTAGATGGTATTTAAACTTTTTATCGAAAAGATCAATTAGATTTTCAGTATATTCTTCTAAATCTTCAGATAAATTCCCTTCAAAAATTTTATGCTTATCTATAACCCAATTAATAATTTCTATACTCTCATCTATTACTTGATCTTTTAATATTAAAACTGGTACGGTCCCTTTTGGAGAAACTTCGAGCATATGATTTGGTTTATTGTTCAATCTTACTTCTCTTAGCTCGCATTTAATATTTGCAAGCATAAGAGACATTCTAGCTCTCATGGCATAAGGACATCTCTTAAAAGAGTACAGAATTGGATACTTCATACTTGTTAATTATATATTTCATCATTAGGCCCGATATGCCTTTTATTTCTTTTTTTTGCAATCTCAACCTGCTTTTGTCTGCTTGAATATCTTGCTTTTTGTTTATCAGAAGTTTTGTCAAAGCAACTAGAGCATGAAACTCCTTTGATGTAATGATCAGATTTTTTTTCATTTTCAGTTATAGGCATTCTGCAACCATGACACATATCATATGTTCCTTCAGATAAATCATGATTAAGTGAAACCCTATCATCAAAAACAAAACATTCACCTCTCCACAATGATTCATTTTCTGGAACATTTTCAAAATATTTTAAAATACCCCCTTTTAATTGAAATACATTTTTAAAACCTTCGCGTTTCATTAGTGATGATGCCTTTTCACATCTTATGCCTCCTGTACAAAACATAGCAATTTTTTTATTTTCTTTAACTTCATTTGAAAAACTCTGATCTTCTAGCCATCCAGGAAAATCGCTAAATTTTTCAGTCTTTGGGTTAATTGAGTTCTTAAAAGTTCCAATGGAACATTCATACTGGTTTCTTGTATCAATTATTATAGTATCTTTATCATTTATTAATTTGTTCCAGTCTTTTGGCTCAATATGCTTTCCAACAATTTCATTTGGATTAATAGAAATGTCGCCAATAGTTACAATCTCTTTCTTCAATTTTACTTTTAATCTTATGAATGGTTTTTTTATCGAATGAGAAAATTTTAAGTCTAATTTTCTTAAGCCCTTTAAAGACTCAATAAGGCTTAAGGCTAATGATAAATTTTCTTTAGAATCAGATGAAATTGTTCCATTAATACCTTCATTACTAATGAGAATAGTTCCATAAATTTTTAGCTGGCTTAATCTTTTTTTTAAAATTTTCTGAAAATTTAATGGCTCATCAATGTTTGTGAATTTATATAAAGCAACTATTTCGTACATTGTTTAATTATATAAAAAAATGGCGCGCCTGAAGAGATTCGAACTCCTGACCCACTGCTTAGAAGGCAGTTGCTCTATCCAGCTGAGCTACAGGCGCATGGTCGGGGTAGTAAGATTCGAACTTACGACCACTCGCTCCCAAAGCGAGTGCGCTACCAGACTGCGCTATACCCCGAGGAAGCAAATATTAAAGTTTATACAATAAATAAGCAATCATCATGGGCATAAATATTGTTTAATGAGATAATATTATCATGTCAGCAACAATACTTGATGGTAAAAACTTATCTAAAGTTTCGGAAGAATCTATTAAAAAAAGAGTTGAAATTCTTTCTAACGAGGGGGTAAAGCCAACACTTGCTACTATTTTAGTTGGAAATGATCCTGCTTCTGAAACCTATGTAAAAATGAAACAGAATACGTGTGCGAGGATGGGCATGAAATCTATTGCCATTGAGCTGCCCAAAGATACATCTACTGAAGAATTACTAAAAAAAATTGAATCATTAAATAATGATAAAAATATTCATGGAATTCTTTTACAACACCCAGTCCCTTCTCAAATTGATGAAAGAAAATGTTTTGATGCGATAGACATCAATAAAGATGTTGATGGAGTAACCTGTTTGGGATTTGGCAATATGTCAATGGGAATTGAAGCATATGGCTCTTGCACACCTGCTGGAATAATTAGATTAATTGAACATTATAATCTAGATATTCAAGGTCTTAATGCTGTTGTTGTCGGCAGAAGTCCAATTTTAGGAAAACCTATGGCTATGATGTTACTAAACTTAAATGCAACTGTAACAATATGTCACTCCAGAACAAAAAACATTGAAAAAATTATTAAAGATGCTGATCTAATTGTAGGTGCTGTTGGAATTCCTAAATTTATAAAATCAGACTGGATTAAACAAAATTGTATAGTTATAGATGCTGGCTATCACCCTGAAAAATGTGGTGACATTGATTTAAATGGAATTGAAAATATTGCTAAGGCTTATACACCTGTACCAGGAGGTGTTGGCCCAATGACTATCAATACATTAATGTTGCAAACATTGATTTCTGCGGAGAAAACTCTAGGCTAAGAATTTTCTGATTCATCCTCTGAATTGACTTCGTCAATCTCTTCAGATTCAGCATCAATAACAGCACTTTCGTCAGACGAAGTATTTTTAAATGGAAAAGGTTTTTCTTCGGTTTGAAATAATAAAAACATTAATGAATCATTAAAAAATTCGAGTATATGAGAATTGATATTTGAAATGGATGAGTTAGCTTTTGAGGTAAATAAAACAAAAAGAAATTGAACAAATGCTAATCCTATTGAAATAGTAAGTGCAAAATTAATGATGAACGCATATAGAACCATAAAAACAAATCTTATCCATTTGCTAGTCTTTAAAATCTCTTCTTTATCTATAGTATTCATTTGTTAAACCTAATACGTAAATTCTACATCAACTTCATTAGGATTCTTAATTAAATCATCAATTAATGTACTTGGGGAGTAATTTTTATTAATAACATTATAAAGTGAATCTACCAATGGCATATTAAGATCTAATCTATCTGATTCATTTTTTATAACTTCAAGCGTTCTAATTCCTTCTGCTACCTGTCCAACTTTAGATTTTGAGTCTAATAAATTTAACCCACTTCCAATGTTGTAACCTAGTTGATAATTTCTAGACAGTTTGGATGTACAGGTTGCTACCAAATCACCCATTCCCGATAGTCCAAGAAAAGTAATTGGATCAGCACCTTTCGCTACAGCAAATCTGCTCATTTCAGCCATGCTTCTTGTTAAAATTAAGCCAATAGCATTTTCTCCAACATTCATTGATTCAGCCATTCCACAAATAATGGCATAAATGTTTTTTAAAGCTCCAGCCATCTCAACGCCCTGCATATCCTTGCTAGAATATATTTTGAAGGTATTTGATGACAAAATTGACTTCACAGATGATAAAATTCTTTCACTTTGGCTTGCTATTACTGTTCCAGCAACTTTATTTTCAGCTATTTCTTTTGCAAGATTTGGTCCACTCAGGACTCCTACATCATTTTTAATATTTCTTGATATAACATCGGATAATAATCGAAATGGATCAGATAAGATTCCCTTTGTACATGAAATGACAAATGCATCATTATTGATAAAAGGTGTAATTCTTTGAACTATATTTTCAAATATTGAACTTGGTGTAGCTATCAAGATCACTGATGCACTTTCAATAACTTTCTTAAGATCGTCTGACGCTTCAATTTTATCAGAAAGCCTCAACTCAGGATGATAATCAGTATTTGCACCCTCGGAATTAATTCTAAGCGCTTGTTCCGCATCTCTTACCCAAAGAGAAACATCATATCCATTTGACGCGGCTAGATTTGCGAGAACAGTTCCGAAACTTCCTCCTCCAAGAACAACGACTTTATTACTTTTAATCATTTTTTAAGATAGATATTTATCTAATTGGCGTAGGTATTTTGCAGGATCCTTTGGCGAACCACCCTCAGCAATGACAGCGTAGTCATACAAAAAGTCAACGAAAGAATTAAATTGTTTACCGTTTAGAGTTTTTAACTTTTTTAATAATTTATGCTGTTTATTAATCTCAAAAATTGGTTGAGTATTTCCAAAGCTTTGTCCTGAAGCCTCTAAAATTTTTCTTAGTTGAGCCCCTGGCTCTGATTGAGGCAATATCAAACATGAAGCTGAATCAATAAGTCTTTCGCTAATAAGAACATCTGATACACGTTCACCTAGCTGTTTTTTTATCTTTTGTATTAATTCACTATCTTGTTTATTAACTTTTTTATCGTCATTTTCCTTTGACATGCTTTCTTTAGAAACATTTACTAATTGCTTGCCTTTATATTCATGGATGCTTGTCATAAGCCATTCATCGATTCGATCTGTAAGTAGAAGAACTTCAATATTTTTAGACTTTAACTTTTCGATATGTGGTGAATTAGATGCGGCCTCAAATGTATCAGCAACACAAAAATATATCTTATCTTGTGAATTCTCCATGTTCTCGAGATATTTATCCAGCGATGTATATTCAGAACTTCTATTAAAATTTGAAGAATTAAATAACATTAAACTAGCAATCAGCTCTCTATTCTCAAAATCTTCAGCTGGGCCCTCTTTTAAAACAAGTCCAAATTCTCTCCAGAAATCAACATATTCATCAAACTCGGCCTCTTTCAATTTTTTAAGAGCATCTAATGTCTTTTTAGTTATGGATTTTTTTATAGTTTCTACAAGAGGATTTGTTTGGAGTATTTCTCTTGATACGTTAAGAGGTAAATCACTTGTGTCAATTATTCCTCTAAGAAAACGTAAATATAGTGGAAGAAAATTTGAAGCATCGTCCATGATAAAAACTCTTTGAACATAAAGTTTTAGTCCTCTTGGAGACTCTCTATTCCATAAATCAAAAGGTGGTTTTGAGGGAATATAAACCAAATTTGTATACTCATTCTTTCCTTCAACTTTATTATGAATCCATAGCAGTGGATCGTTTTGATCCAAACTTATAAATTTATAAAAATCTTTATATTCTTCATCTTTGATAGATCTTTTAGTTTTTAACCAAAGTGCATCAGCTTCATTAATTCTTTCATCTAACTCTTTATCATCTGAAATAAGTAAGGGGAAGTTAATGTATTGTGAGTATTTTTCAAGGAGAAACCTTACTCTTCCAACATCTGCAAATTCGTAATTGTCTTTATTTAAAAATATATGAATTTCTGTCCCATTATTCTTCTTTTCGATTGATTTAATTTTATATTTTTCTTCGCCAGAACTTTCCCATAAAGTTCCCTCATCATCAGTGTTAAGTGCAGACTTTGTTATAACCTGAACCTTATCTGCAACCATAAAGACAGAGTAAAATCCTACACCAAATTGACCGATAAGATTAGAATCCTTTTTTTCGTCTCCCGTTATATTTTCAAGAAACGACGCCGTACCTGATCTAGCAATTGTTCCAATATTTTCAATGACCTCCTCTTCGGTCATACCAATTCCATTATCAGAAATTACTATTTTATTTTTATCCGATAGAACTTGTACATTTACTCTTAAATCTTTAACAAGCTTTGCAAGTTTTTTATTTTGGACCGAATTAAATCTTAACTTGTCGAGAGCATCAGAAGCATTAGATACTAGCTCTCTTATAAAAATTTCTTTATTAGAATATAAAGAATGAATCATAAGCTTAAGTAACTGCTTAGTCTCAGTTTGAAAAGCTCTTGTTCTAGATTTGTTCATAATTTCTTTACTTATATGACTTATTGGAGATTAAAATTTTTAATTCAAGTAGTAATGTTAAAGAGTGGTAACCCTAAAAATTTGTACTATTGCGATAATCATTATTATTAAGGTATTAAAAACACTTAAATTATGAAGCCACTTAAATAACTTTTCCCATCCTCTGTCTCTAGCACTATTTGTAATCGGAATTATCATAAACCCAATTAATGCAAATATTGCCGCTGTCAATGCAAGATAGACATCAAAGTCTTTGAAAAATAAAAATGAAATTAATAAGGCTATAAGAATTATTAAAAATAATAATAAATAGTACCGAGGAAAAATCTTCCTAAGAAATTTAGAAGCGCTTTGATGATCTAAAACCTTGAAAACTACAGGTGCTGTTAATAAGACTTGAGTAAAAATTATACCCAGTACTAATGAATAGCACAGAATTAGCAGAGTCAGGATCATTGTATTCATAACATATATGGCGGTCCGACGGGGAATCGAACCCCGAACGCCGCCGTGACAGGGCGGAATTATAACCGTTTAACTACCGGACCACATTTTAGATTGCATATTATATATAAAATTTAAAACTGCAACCTTATGGTGGGTGATGACAGGTTCGAACTGCCGACCCTCTCGGTGTAAACGAGATGCTCTACCAAACTGAGCTAATCACCCTTTTCTCTTAATATTTAATCAAGGTTGCTAATAATACTATTATTAGAAAAAAAATAATATGCTTTATTGGCTATGTTTTGCCTCGGTGCCAGCAATGTTTAATCTTGCTAAATAAATACCAAACATTGTTAATACAACAAAAATTATCTGCATGAAATTAAGAATTTCATTAAACAAGAAAACTGCGAGTATCGTCGCTGTTAAAGGTTGCATTAATAGCCCTATTGATCCATCAGATGCAGGAATTTTTCCAATTCCATGAGTTATAAAGTATTGGCCACCAACTTGACATAAAATTGCCAATGAAAATAGGTTGATCCACTCAAATGAAGATTCTGGAATAAAATTGCCGCCTTGGAGCAACATTGGTATTAAAGAAAATATACAACAAAAAAAAGTTGTGTAAAAAATAATATTTAATGAGTCCTCATTACCTAGTTTTGAAATTACCAACAAATAAATCCCATAAAAAAGTGCAGCAATTAGACACAAAATATCTCCTAAAATCTTTCCGTTCATATAATTATTAGAAAAGTAAACTAATCCAATTATTCCAACATAAGTAATGAAAAATGAACTTGCAAAACCTTTTGACGGTTTTTCACTGTAGATAAAATATGCCAGTATTGCTACAAATATAGGAGCTGAATTAACAATAATCGTAGCATTAGAAACTGAAGTAATATTCATACTAAAGTGCCATAAAGTTAGATCAGTTGTAAAAGCAAGTGATGCTAATGAAGAATAAAAAATTGTTTTTTTATTTTTAACTGAAAACTTAAAAGTTTTATTCAGCTTAAAATTTAGTATTAATAAAAATGGGATTGCAAGAAACATTCTATAAAAAGATATTGCTGTTGGCGTGAGAGCGCTCCACTTAACAAATATTGGTGCAAAGCCAATAAGCGTTGCTCCGAGTGCAAGTATAAGAAAATAATTTGTTCGCTGAAAATTAGTTTTCATAAAGTTATACTTTGTAAATGCAAAACGACATTGTAAGTCAGAATGAAGAAATAATCTCAGTAGGAGAATTAAACAGATCTGCCAAATATTTGCTCGAAAATAATTTCAATAATATTTCTGTGTTAGGCGAAATATCTAATCTAGCAAGACCAAGTTCTGGACACATATACTTCACACTCAAAGATGAAGGTGGAGCAATAAGATGTGCGATGTTTAAAAATCAAAATCTTAAATTAAACTTTTCTCCTGAAAATGGAGATCAGTGTGTTTTAAAAGGACAGGTTAGTCTTTATGCACCACGTGGTGATTACCAGTTGATTGTAAAAAGTATACAGCCTGCAGGAGCAGGAAATTTAATGCAAAAATTTGAGGCCCTTAAAAAGAGTCTTGATGAAGAGGGTTTATTTAGTTTAGATAAAAAAACTGAAATACCTGAATCACCAAAACACATTGGAGTTATTACATCATTATCTACTGCGGCTTTGCAGGATATAATCTCTACTGTTGAGAGGAGAGCTCCATCTACTCAAATCTCGATAAGTGATGCGTCTGTGCAGGGAGATAATGCACATGTCACAATCATTAAAGCTATGGAGCGTATTCTTAAGTTCAATAAGAATACAAAATCTGATCCGATCGATCTCGTGGTATTTGCCAGAGGAGGAGGATCAATCGAGGATTTATGGTGTTTTAATAATGAAGAGCTTGCTAGAGAAATATTTAACTACCCTATCCCAACAATATCTGGCGTTGGACATGAAATTGACTTTACAATTTGCGATTTTGTATCTGATTTAAGAATGCCAACCCCAACCGCTGCAGCAGAATTAATTACAGAGTTTAATTATCAACTTCAAGATAAATTTACAGACTATAAAAGAAGCATAAATCGGATTATTTATAAAAAAATTGAGAGCTTTTATAATTATTTAGTTAAGCATGAATCAAGATTAAAAAATCCTCTCACTAAAGTAAGAGAAATTTCTCAAAGCATTGATAATGTTGATATTAGACTTCAACAAAGTCAGAAATTTATTATTGCAAATTATAAAAATAAAATTAAATTATTATTAAGTGATATAAATAATTTGAATCCAGAAAAAAAGCTGTCTGATTTAAATAAAAAAGTAGATTTATTTAATGAGCTTTTGCAAAGAGGAATTTCTTTGAGTCAAAGAAATTTTACAAATCAACTTACAAAATTTAAAAGGAATTTAGAAATCTTAAGTCCTTTATCAATTCTTGATAGAGGTTATGCAATTGTTACAAATAAAAATGGTAAAGCCATTAAAAGTTTTAAAGAGGTGACTAAAGATGAGCTTTTGAGAACGAGGCTCAGCCAAGGATCAATTGATGTAAGTGTTCAAGATACTAATGAATAAATTCTTTTTAGGAATAAGTTTAATTACTTTGCTCTGTGTTGAAGTCATAGCTGAGTCTATAGGACAACCTGGAGAAATATTTCCTGTTATGGTTGAAAATAAGAGTACAGATAACCATATGGGTTTAGTCGAAATAAACGGAAGCTTCTATAAACTTGTTCCTCTCTCATTCTCAAAACAAGGACAACACATTGTTTTTAATGACACAAGAATATTTGTCCAAGCTCAGGATTTTGGAGAATCAAGAATTACAATTACTAATAATGCTCTTGTAAATTTAAGTGATCATGATAGAGAGAGAACAATTAAAGAATCAGCAATCATTCAAAGAGCTCTTCAATCGTATTCAAAGGAAATGTTGTCCTCATTTAATTTCGTTAATCCGGTTGAAGGTGTTATCTCAAGTCGATATGGTAAAAAAAGATTTATTAATGGGTCTCCCCGATCACCTCACTTAGCACTCGACATAGCAGCGCCTGAGGGAACAAAAATAATTTCACCTGAGAATGGAAAAGTAATTTTAATTGGTGATTTTTTCTATTCAGGGAAATATTTGATCATTGATCATGGATATGGGTTATTAAGCTCGTATAGTCACATGTCGAAAGTTTCTGTTTCAAAAAATGATATTGTGATAAAAGGACAAAAGATCGGAGAAGTTGGTTCAACAGGAAGAGTAACAGGGCCTCATCTGCATTGGACCGTTTATTATGAAAATGTAAGAATTAATCCTGAGTCTTTGCTCAAAGAAAATTACTTAGAAAGTCTCCTTTAACTCAGAAAAAATCTTATTCAAATCCTCTTTTGTTTGCGGTCTAAATAGCGACGAAGTAATTTCACCATTTGGATTTATAAAAAAAGTTGCGGGAACGGCCGGTGGTGTTGGAATACCCCAGATGTCTCTTGGATGGGAAATTAATGACGGCACGTTAATATTAAATTTTTTTGCAATTGGTTTTAGATCATCAACTTCAAGTTGATCAAAATTAAAGGTATAAACTATTAAATCCTCATTTTCTTGAGCAAATTCATTTAGCTCTGGAATTTCCTTTATACATGGAGCACACCAGTCAGCCCAGTAGTTAATAACTATCCAATTACCGTTTAGATCACTGATATTAGTATTCGAACCATTGAATACTTCAATATCATTTTTTTGACAACTTAAAACAGCCAATAAACATAAAAGTTGTATAATCTTATTTTTCATCGCGTACATAATATAAAGATTATTACAAAAGTAAATATGGAAAAGAATTTTTTATTAATATTGTTCTATTCTGCCTCAGGTTCAGTAAGGCACTTGGCTCATGCAATTGCTGATGGTGCTGAAGAAACCGGAATGAATATTAAAATAAGGACAGTTCCAAAGGTGTCAGCAAATTCAGAAAAAACAGAATCAGCTGTACCAGAAAAAGATGAAATATATTGTTCTAAAGATGATTTGATTAATTGCAGTGCAATTGCGATCGGATCTCCAACTAGATTTGGATCAATGGCTGCTCCGTTAAAACATTTTCTGGATTCCACTGGAGATCTTTGGGCTACTAATGCTCTAGAAAATAAGCCAGGGATTGCTTTCACATCTACAGGATCAATGCATGGCGGTCAAGAGGTGACTTTATTTAATATCATTACTTATATGCTTCACCATGGAATGATAATTTTAGGATCACCATATTCTTTCTCAGAATTAAATAAATCTAAATCAGGTGGAACACCATACGGACCATCTCATGTTGAAAGTTTTAATTCGTCAAATGAATTAACTAACGATGAGTATGAAATAGCAAAGAAATCAGGCGCTAGGCTTGCAAATTTAATAAGCAAAATTAATGCTTAGCATTAAAAACTACAATTTAATAACAAATATTCTTTTTATAGCTCTTTTTGTTCTGAAAGGCTTAAATATATTAATTGATAGAATTGAAATATCGTTATTTGTATTTTGGTCTTTACCTTTAATTATTTTTTATTTTTATTTAGTAAGACTTCGTGTAAAAGCATATCAGTGGTTTTGTTTTGTTTTGTTAATTTATTTTTTATTTGCCTCTGTGAGAGTTTTTGGAACAACTCCATTTTGGATAGATATTTTTGAGTTTATATGTGTATGTTTATTATTTATACATATAATGTATGGACCAAAAACTATTAATAAATTGAACTAAAATCATTTTACATAGTCATCTATATAGAATATTATCAGAACCTTTTGGAGATAACATAAATGAGTAAAGCAAAATCACTTTGGTCCACAGCTGATTCTTTTTTAACAAAAACAAGAAAATTTTTTCTTAATGCTGTAACCGTGTTGCTTTTAATATTAGTAACTATTTCTATATTTGGAATATTTGGCTCATTTTTCACAGAGGAAGAAAAAATTAATCCAGATGGAAAGGTGCTTTGGTTTAAGCCTATTGGTGTTGTGGTAGACAATGCCATTGATGCATCACCATCTATTGAGGATTTTCTATCGAATAACTCAGTTACGCAGCATGAAATAGATGATTTATTAGAAGTACTTAACCATGCTGCAAATGATGAAAATTTAGAAGCAATATATGTCAATGTTTCTGAACTTGGTATGTATTATGCAACTGCTTTTCAAATTGCAAACGCTGTAAAAAATATCAAAGATAATGGAAAAAGAGTAATAGCTTATGCTGAAAATTATGGAAATAACTCGTATCTCATAAGTTCACAAGCAAGTGATGTAATGATTAATAATTATGGTTCAGTAGCGGCTTTTGGTTTTGCTAGAAAAAGAGAATACTACAAAGATCTCTACAAAAATATAAAACTAAACTATAACGTATTTGTTGCAGGAGATTTTAAAAGTGGTCCTGAACCATTTACAAGAACATCGATGTCAGATGAAGACAAGCTTGCATGGAATGAGTTTGCAAATCCTTTATGGAAAAAAATGACTAGCATGATTGAATCCAGTAGAAATTTAAAAGAAGGCACCATGCAAGATTATGGTAATAATTTTTGGGAAATGTCAGTTTCAAATCCAGAAAGAGCTCAAATAGCACTTGAAATGGGTCTTGTAGACAAGATAGTTACAAGAGAGGATTTAAGACACTGGATGTTTGAAGAATTCCCAAATGAAAAAGGTGATAAAAATCGTTTTCCAGATTCAATTTCAATATACGATTATCTTTCC
This sequence comes from uncultured SAR86 cluster bacterium, assembly GCA_902632555.1. Taxonomy (GTDB): domain Bacteria; phylum Pseudomonadota; class Gammaproteobacteria; order Magnimaribacterales; family D2472; genus SAR86A. The sequence continues at coordinate 44,592 of CACPCZ010000007.1, forward strand.
TTAATTGAAGAGGAAGAAAATGATTCAAAAAATAAAATTGCAGTTGTAAATGTCGAGGGTGCAATTACAACCGGTGAAGCAACATACAACGTAGCTGGTTCGGATACTATTGTTAGGAATATTAGGAATGCCATTAAAGATGAGGATGTAAAAGCTCTAGTCTTAAGGGTGAATAGTCCAGGCGGAAGTGTATGGGCAAGTGAACTCATCACAAATGCTTTAAACGAATTTAAAGAGACTGATAGACCTATAATTTCTTCAATGGGAGATATTGCTGCATCTGGTGGTGTCTGGGTAACAACTTTATCTGACGAAATTTGGGCCAGACCAGAAACATTGACTGGTTCAATAGGTGTATACGGTCTTGTGCCAACTCTGGACGGAATATATGATTGGGCAGGTATTCAGGTTGATGGTACTAGCAGCACAAAAGCAGCCGAATGGGATAATAGACTCCCAATGCCGGATTATGTATCAAATTCTATACAAGCTAGCATTGATAATAGCTATGATAAGTTTGTTTCTAAGGTTTCTGAAAATAGATCAATGCCATACAAAGAAATTCTCGCTGTTGCTGGTGGAAGAATATGGTCTGGTGAAAAGGCACTTGAACTAGGCTTAATCGATAAGATCGGTGATATAGATGACGCAATTCAATCTGCAGCTAGTCTAGCTGAAATTGATGATTTCAAAGTAATACAATATTCAAAGGCTTTAGATCCTTTTGAAATATTTTTAGCAGAGCTGTTAGATAATCTCGATGTTAAATTAAATTTAAATAAAAATTTGATAAAGATTTATGAAGTGTTTAACTCAGATTACCTCTTCATAGATAAAGACAAAGACATAAATATTGCGAGTTATTGCTTTCAGTGTGAGTTCTTTGAGGTTAAGTAAGTTCTTTTATCAAAGGAATCGTGATTTTTCTTTTTTTTTCTAAAGATAATGCATCTAGTTTATTTAATATTTTTACTAAATTAGAAATACTTCTTTCAGAGTAAGTCATTAAGTAGCTTAGCTCTCTGTCACCCAGATTAATTGATCTATGATTTGAAATTTGAATTAAGGCTCTTGAAATATTTTCACTTCTTATTGGAAAAACTTCTATTTGATCAATTTTTTTAATTCTCGATTCAAGATCTTTAAGAGTGAACTTAACATCGGATATATTATTTGATGAACTAAAAACTAATCTGCATCCTGAAATCAAACAATTATTAATTAAATTAAAAATAGCAAGCTCCCAACTACGTAAGTTTTGAATAGAATCTAAGTCATCTATGCATATCAAGTCCATGTTTTCGATAGAATCTAGAATTGCGGTATCTAGAGAGCTTGCTTCGATTAAAGGTATGTATAAACTGGTCTTGCCCTCTTCGGCATATTTATTGCACAACGATTGCAGCAAATATGTTTTGCCAGTTTTATTTATTCCATAAATAAAAATATCATCATTTTCTTGAAGTATTTTTTTTAATTTAAAATTTGGATCGTCAAAATAATACTCATTAAAATTTGATTTGTTGGATTTACTCCATGGAAAAGTTAATTGTTTTGGATTATTCATTATGATAATCCCTCAGATCTTTATACCAATTCAAGGTATAAACAATTAGGCTTAACAATGTAACTGAAATTGTAATAATGTTTAACACATTAAAACTAATACTAAAATCAATAATTTCAGTTAAAAAGACAATTGAAATATAAATTATCTGTAGACTAGTTGTGAGCTTTCCTAGTAAGTTTGGTGAGGGTGTGTATGATTCTATCAAAGACATTTGCACCGCTGCTCCTACTAAAATTGCTACATCTCTGCTAATTAGGATCACAAAAATATAAAAAGGTATGTATTCGTTGAGCCATAATATGAATACTGTGCCAGATAATAAAAGTTTATCCGCAACAGGATCTAGTATTTGACCTAAATCAGTTTGCCATCCCATCTTTCTTGCTAAAAAACCATCTAATGCATCTGTCAATGATGCAACAAGAAAAATAGCTATACTAATTTTAAAATTCCCTAAATAAATATTGTTTAAAATTGGATAAACGAGAGCTATTCGTATTATTGAAAGTAGATTTGGAATAAAAATAAAGTATTTAGTCATTTTTTATATGCTAAATGTAAATACTCTTCATTAACAGAACTTTCCACAACATCAAAAAAACTATTTTCAGCAAACTGATTTTCAATTGTTTCAAAGTTGCCGAAAATATCTGCTGTATAGGAAATGTTATCAATCTCGAACATCTCAATCTTTAAATTGCCAATACCTATTAGGTTTTGGATGATGTTACGAGAGTCCTTATAGTTTTGAAGATTTCTAATATTATTAATTTTTAATTTAATACTATATTTATTCGATATATCTATGAGATTCTTTTCAAGCATGTTATTTATTTCATTTTCAATATATTCATTAAAATCCTCGATAAATTCTTTGCTAAAACTTTCCTCAGCATATTGAAAATTAATATCGCCAGATAGTGACCAACTATTAAGTCCTGTTTTAGTTAAGTCAATCATTATTACTTTATCGGATGTATATTTTGAAGAAATATATTGCTTGGTATCTATTAATTTTTCATACCTTAATAAATTTATCCTATCATTAAGATCAAGTTCAGGTAGCTCCAAGAAAACTCCTCTAATATTAGAATAATCTTTAATAGTGTTTCTTATAAGCTCATTTAAATAGTTGTCATCTTGGTGTGAACTCAGAAAATAAGGCAATGAATTGCCTGAATCTATTTTAATAATAATCAATAGAACTGGCCTTGAATTGCTTACAATTGGTATTTTTAAATCTTCAAACTTTTCGATTAAAAGATTTTTATCAAAATTTACTTGTAGGAAGGTTTTATCATCGATGTTTTTTATGGAGTAACTTGTTATAAAATCTTTTCTTGCATTGCCTGCGTTAATAATCCTCCAAATATTTGACGGTGATGCACTTCCACTTAATCTATAGATCATGGTATTAAATGCATTATTGATAGATTTCTCTATCAGAGTAGAATCTTGAATTGGTTCATATATAACAAAAAGTTCTTTAAAGTTCTTTCCAAAGGATGGAATAGAAAAGATAATAAGAAATATTAAAAAATATTTAGTATTTTTAAAATTAATGATATCCATATCCTGTATTTTAAATGACAAAAGAAATTATAGAAAACGATCCATATAAATCTGCCGGGGTTGACATCGATGCTGGTAACGATCTTATAGATAAAATAAAAAGTGATGTTGCTGAAACTCAAAATGAAAATGTTATTGGAGATTTAGGTGGTTTTGCTGGAATGTATGAACTTCATAAAAAATATGAGGAACCGATTCTCGTTGCGTGTACAGATGGAGTTGGAACGAAAGTTTCATTAGCTCAAAAGTATAAAAAAATTGAAGGAATTGGACAGGATTTAGTTGCGATGTGTGTCAACGATTTAGTTGTGTGTGGAGCAAAACCATTATTTTTTCTTGATTATTATGCTTCTTCAAAATTAAACGTTGATGAGGCTTCATTGGTAATAAAAAGTATTGCAAACGCATGCAAAAGTTCAGATTGTGTCTTGTTGGGAGGAGAAACAGCTGAAATGCCAGGTCATTATGTTGATGATAATTTTGATCTTGCTGGATTCTCTGTCGGATGTGTTGAAAAGAAAAAAGTTTTAAAAAAAGATGATGTTGTTGAAGATGATATTTTAATTGGTATTGAGTCTAGTGGACCTCATTCAAATGGATTCTCATTGATTAGAAGCATACTTTCAAAATCTAAAAAAACGGAAGAGGAAAAAGAAAAAATAGCTCTCAAAGCACTAAAACCAACCCTGTTATATCCAAAGCTAGTTGGATCAATAACCAAGCAATATAAAATTAAATCTATTTCTCATATCACTGGCGGGGGCTTAACTGAGAATTTACCAAGATCAATACCTGAGAGCCTTAGCGTTGAAATTGATACACAAAGCTGGCAAATCACAAATGTATTTAATTGGCTTAAGGAAGAAGGAAATATAACTAATAGTGATATGTTTAGAATCTTCAATTGTGGAATTGGAATGGTTTTGATTGTTGATAAAAAAGATGAAAAAGATATTCGCTTTTCAATCGAAAAATTTGGTTTCAAAAGCTATAAAATTGGAAAAGTTACTAAAAATACTGGGGTTCAAAAAGTAGTATTTTCTTAAAATAATGAAAAAGATAGCTATACTAATTTCAGGAAGTGGTTCAAATCTTGAGGCTATAGCTAAAGCATGCTTTGAGCAAAGAATTGACGGTCAAATAAAATGCGTAATCTCAAATGTTCCCAGCGCATTTGGAATTCAAAGGGCAAAAAGTTTTGGCTTAAATGCAGTCATTGTTGATCATAGCTTATTCAAAACAAGAGATGAATTTGATAATGAAATTGACCATGTTTTAAGCAAATATAAAATAGACATTGTAGTATTGGCAGGATTTATGAGAATTCTTGGTAAAAAAATCACAAAAAAATATTATGGGAAGATGATCAATCTTCATCCATCCCTTCTGCCTTTATATCCAGGATTAGATACACATGCAAAAGTGTTACAAAATAGGGATAAGAATCATGGCATATCTATTCATTATGTTTCTTCAGAACTGGATGCAGGTCCAATTATTGCTCAAGGATGTATTAGCGTTAATAAGAATGACACTAAAAATGATCTTGAAAAAAGAATCCATAGCATTGAACATAAATTATTTCCAAAAATTATAAATGACATATGTAATGAAAAAATTTATCTGGAAGATAATGTAGTCAAATTTTCAATGGATAAGAGTATGCAAAAAATTTATGAGTATTATGAAGAGTAATTTTTTAATCTTAATTTTTCTTGTCTCATTTAGTTTGACTGGCGATGATGTAACTGAATATAAGGCAAAATATCAATTTGATTCTGATGAAATTTCAATAACAGGTATAAGGGAATTTAGAAAAACAAACGATGCTTATGAGCTGAAATTCAAAGCATCAAATTTCATTGTAAGCATGTTCTTTTCATCAGTTTTTGAAATTGAGGACACCGGAATAAAATCTCTTAAATATGATATTAATATTAAACCAAAATTTCTTAAAAGAGATCAATCAATTGATTTTAACTATCAGAATCAGGAGGTAATTTCATCTGGAAAAAATACCTGGAAAAGTAAATTTAATAGTAACGAAGTAACTGTTGATCCTTTGAATGCTCAAATAATGATTAGAAAAAATCTTAAACACAGTCTAAATAGCTTCTCTCTAAATCTCATAAATATGCAAAAAGGTAACATTGAAAAATATAATTATGTTGTAACTGGCAAATCTGCATGTGAATTTAATGAAATAGATTATAACTGCATAATTTTAGAGAGAGTCAGGGATGGAAGTAATAGAAAGACAACATACTATCTAGCCGAAGAGCTTGATTTTATGTTTCTTAAAATAACTGACGAAGGTGATGACTGGAAAAACACACTTGAACTAAAAGAAATATTAAGTTTTGGGTAAAGTTACTCCTGTCTGTCCCTGATATTTTCCGCCTCTATCTTTGTAACTTGTTTGACATTCTTCATCAGATTCAAAAAATAACATTTGAGCAACCCCTTCACCAGCATATATCTTTGCAGGTAAATTTGTAGTATTAGAAAATTCTAACGTAACATGACCTTCCCATTCTGGCTCTAGTGGCGTGACATTTACGATAATGCCACATCTTGCATATGTGGATTTCCCGAGGCAAACAGTTAATACATTTCTGGGAATTTTAAAATATTCAATAGTTCTAGCTAAGGCAAATGAATTTGGAGGAATAACACAAACATCAGAATTAATATCTACAAAACTTTTTTCATCAAATGATTTGGGATCGACTATTGCTGAGTGTATGTTTGTGAAAACTTTAAACTCATTTGAGCATCTGACATCATAACCATAGCTAGAAACACCATAGGAAATAAGTTTATTTCCATCTTCATCTAAACGTATTTGATTCTCTGAAAAAGGTTGTATCATTTCTTCTTCAGTAGACATATGTTTTATCCATTTATCTGACTTAATCGACATTAATCTCTATCCTGCCCTCAATAGCTCTTGCAATTGTTGTTCCGTCTACGTACTCTAACTCGCCTCCAATTGGAATTCCATAAGATATGCGAGAAACTTTTGCTGTTTTTACATGGTCTGTAATATAAACTGCTGTAGCATCTCCTTCAACAGTGCTGCTTGTTGCGAGAATAATTTCATTTATTTCATCATTCTTGATTGTACTAAGTAAATCATTAATACCTAATTCTTCCGGACCAATTCCATCAATTGGTGATAATCGACCTAAGAGAACAAAATATTTTCCCCTAAACCCACCTGTCGATTCAATTGCCAAAACATCAGATGGACTCTCAACTACACATATTTTTTTTATATCTCTTGATGAATCATTGCATATTTTGCAAAGATTATTTGAAGTCAGCATTCTACATGAAATACATCTTTGTATATTCTCAACTGCATCTTTCATTGTACTTGCAAGAATGCTTGCTCCGTCTTTATTTCTATCAAGTAAATATAATGCCATTCTTTGAGCGGATTTTTTGCCAACACCAGGGAGTATTGTTAAAGCATTTATTAATTCTGAAACTAAGTCTTTATTCATTTAGCTTACCGGCTTGATGCTGTCTTTCTTTATTGAACCTTCAAACTTTTTAACAAATTTTTGAATCGATTCATTATTTTTTATATCTAATTGAGCTGTATCTTGATTCTCTTTTTCAATCTTTGATTGTATCTCAATTGGAGAATCAATAACCGATCCCGTCTCATATTTTATTTTTATATTTTCACTGAGAATTGATTTAAGTGCATTAACGAATTCAATTTCTATGTTTTCAGGTACTTTTCCAACTGACTTATCTACATTCAATAATATTTCATTATTTTTATGTGAAATAAATGCCATATTTCCAAAGTAATTTCTTGCAAATGGACTAATCTCAATTGATTTAAATAAATTTATCCAGTCTGAATTATTCCTTAATTCGCTGTTGCTTCGTTTTTCGTTAACATTGTCATTATCTGTATTACTAACAGTTTTTGTATCTTCAGAAATTTTTTTTTCAGTTTTTAAATTTTTTTTTTCAGTTAGATTCTTTTTTTCTTCAGAGACATCGCTAAGTTTATGAAGTGGATTGAAAGTAAGCATTCTTAATAAGCATATTTCAAGAGCTTCTTTTGGATCTGGATGAACACTAAATTTTGCATAGGCATTCATTGCAATTTCATATAATAGTTGACAGAACTCTTGATCGATTTTTTTTGCTAAATTTTGTATATTTTCAGATTCAGAGTTGCCTAAGACTTGCTGAAGAGAGACTTTATGAAGAATGGAAATAATGTCTCTTAGTATTAAATCGTATGCAGGAGATAGTTCTTCAATTTGAGAGAGCGTATCAAATGTTGTGCTACCATTCCCATCAATAAGACTCACTAACAAATCAAATATTAAAGAATCATCTATAGTTCCAAGCAACTCTTTAACATGTTCATTGTTTAACTGTCCATCGCCATAAGCAATTGCTTGATCTAACAGTGTCAAACCATCTCTCACTGATCCTTTTGCAGAATTTGCTATTAATGACAGACTGGTATCATCAAATTTAATTTTTTCTTTTTTTAAAATATTTTTAATATGATCTACTAAAAGATTCTCACTAACTGTTTTTAAATTAAGCTGGAGACATCTTGATTGAACTGTTTTAGGAATTTTTTCAGGATTGGTCGTTGCAAAAATAAAAACTACATGAGGTGGAGGTTCTTCGAGTGTTTTCAGCAATGCATTGAAGCTTGCTGTCGAAAGCATATGTACCTCGTCTATTAAGTACACCTTATATCTTCCTTTTGCGGGCTTGTATTCAACTGTTTCTATTAAGTCTCGCATTTTCTCAACTTGTGTATTTGAGGCTGCATCTATTTCTAAAAAATCTACACTTCTACCTATCCTTATTTCAGAACAATTTGCACATTCATTGCAAGGATTTGAAGTTGGAGAATCTGTTTCAATGCAGTTTAAACACTTAGCTAAAATTCTCGCTAATGTTGTTTTTCCAATGCCTCGTGTTCCAGAGAAAATATATGCTTGATGAAGTCTTTTTTGATTTATGCCATTAGAAATAGCTTGAACTACTTGATCTTGTCCAATAACTTGATCGAAGTTTGTGGGTCTATATTTTCTTGCTAAAACTTCATAAGACATAGCAAAGAATCATAACATGTCATTACCAAAAACTGATTCAATTTCTTGAAAACCAAACCCTCTATTTGCCAAGAAATTTTTCTGTTTCAGGGTTATTTTTATGTCATCTGATTTACCCTCTGGAAATTTTTTTTTAAAGGCTTTTAAGGCTGCTTGATTCCAACCACCAATATCATTTAAAACTCCCTCAATTTCTTTATCTAACAGTCCTTTTGCAATCAATTCATAGGATATTTTTTTTGGTCCAAACCCCTTTCTCTTTCTAGCAGACACATAAGCCTCAGCAAATCTAATGTTATTCAACAAATTATTTTTTATAAGTTTTGAAACAACTTCGTCAACAATGTCGATATTTTTATATTTATTTTTTAATTTCTGAACTAGTTCATTTTTCGAGTGTTCTCGTCTGGATAGAATATCCAGTGCTTTATTATAAATTAATGATTTTTCTTCATTCATTAATCAAAAGGTACTACTCTTGATTTGCCATTCCTTTTTATAATTCTGACTTTTTGATCAACTCTGAAATTATATTTACCAACTTCTTGTATTATTGAAACCATTCGTCCTCCGTTAGTTTCAATAAGAATCTCGATCCCTTCTTTCTTAGTTAAGTTTGACGCAATTTCAGCACCGACTGCTGAGCCAACTAAGCCACCTATAACTGAGGCAATGTTTGATTCAGGTTCAGAATCAGTAGTACTTTTTCCAGCAGCTCCACCAATTAAAGCTCCAGCAGCAGCTCCAGTTTCTCTGTCACCTTCAATCACAACATCTGTCAAATCAACGATAGTTCCTATAACAACATACTGTTGTTTTTGAGCATCAGACTTTCTAACGACCTCAGGAGCAAGAGACATATTTGAACAAGATATCAAAAACAAAGACATAGACAAAAATAAAATTTTACGTTTCATTAGTTTTCTCCATTAAAGCAAAGTCTGAAATAAGATCCTCTTTGATAACAAAATATTTTCTATTCTTTTCGAATCCATCCAGAAGTTCAACTTCATAGATCTTCTCTTGGTGTTTAGATTTCATTATTTTTATCCTGTCACCTTTATTTAGCCTTACTAAATTTCTTGAGTCAGTAATAGAAAAGTTATTCCAGTCGTTAAATCTACGAGCTTGATATGTGCTGAAAGCATCTGTTGAAAAAAAATACAAAACTTTTGAATTATGAAGAGATAGCTTATTGCTTTTTTTTATTAGCTCCCATGTTTGACCCTGTTCGATGGCAGTAAGGTCATCAAGAGCACTTAAATTAAATGTAAAAAAAACAATACCTATAGTTTTAAAAATTTTATTCATAATATTTAGACAAGTTATAAAGATTAAAGTTCTGATAAAAGCATATTTTAAATACATCAAAAAATAAAGCTTGAATTTCATTAAAATATCCCTATGTATATCTTGATGGAAATGCCATAACGGATTTCCGCTTAACAAGTGTAGTCTTAACAGATACACATTTATTTAGTCGCTTTAAGGAGGACTATTATGATACTTAATTTTACAGATCCATTTTTCACAACTCGTGTTTTGGGTTTTGAACCATTATTCGATAGGTTGCAGAGACTCTCAGAATCAAATGAGCGTTCATCAAGCTATCCTCCATATAATATTAGTAAAGATGGTAATTTATTTGCTATCGAGATTGCCGTGGCAGGTTTGTCAAAAGAAGATATTCAAATCGAGCTTGCTGATGGTGTTTTGTCGATCAGTTACGATGGCCCATCAACTGAAGTAATTAATGGAGAAAATAAAGTTGTCTATCAAGGAATTGCTCAAAGAGCTTTTAAACAACAGTTCACTCTTTCAGAAGATGTTGTTGTTCAAGGTGCTGAGCTCATAAATGGTTTACTTACAGTAAATCTTGAAAAAATAATTCCTGATGAGAAAAAACCAAGAATGATTGAGATTAAATCACCAAAAAGAATCTCAAATAAGTAATCCACATATTGTGAAATGGGGTGCATAATGCACCCCATATGTTTTATAGGATAAAATTGCAATTAATGAAATTTCTGAAAATCTCCTTTTTATTATTTTTTTGCCTTGCTATTAATGCTGTCACTGTAGATACCGGTCATGCAAACGTATCGTTGGTTAAGTATGAAAATGTCAAAGGAAATCAGAATATAAGTCTAATTGGGATTCGAATGGATATGCAAAAGAATTGGCATACCTATTGGAAAAATCCTGGTGACTCAGGCGGTCCTATAAAAGTTAATTGGTCACATAATGATAATGTTTCTATAAGTGAGATTTATTGGCCAACTCCAAGCTTAATCCCTTATGAGCCTCTAATGACTTATGGTTACAAGAATTTTGTCATTTTTCCGTTTGAAATTATTAATTCAAATAATAAAAACTCATTCATAGAGGCGAGCATAGATTTTTTAATTTGTGATGATATTTGTGTTCCGGAAAAAGCATTTATAAAAACAAATCTTCAAGATATTGAAACAGATAATTCACTTTATGATTGGTTCCTAAAAGTTCCAGCTCAAACACTACCGGTTAAGGCATCATTAGTAAAAGATTTCATTGAAATAAGGTTTTCTTCCCCATTTAATGTTACTTCTGCGATATTTTTTGTTGATGATCAAAATATTGTTGAACATGCATCTGATCAGATTCTTGTTAAAGAAGAAAACAACTACCTTTTGAGAATAAAAAAAATTGATGATCTGGAATCCTTCAATAATCTCTCTGGCGTAATATCTATCAATAATAATGAAAGTTTTAAAATAAATGCTGAAATTGATGGCGCACAACAAAACTCTCTAAATATTTCATTCTTACAAGCGATAATTTTCGCATTTGTAGGTGGATTAATTCTTAATTTAATGCCATGTGTTTTTCCAATAATTTCTTTAAAGGTGTTAAGTTTTATTTCAATGAGCAATCAATCTCCAACAAAAATTAGAGCTCATGCCCTATCGTTTTGTTCAGGAGTTATGCTTTCATTTATTATGATTGGTC
>CACPCZ010000008.1 GCA_902632555.1 uncultured SAR86 cluster bacterium
TAGATATTTCGATGTTGCAATAGCAGAACAACATTCGGTTACATTCGGTGCTGGCCTTGCAATAGCAGGCAAAAAGCCAGTTGTAGCAATTTACTCAACATTTTTACAAAGAGCATATGATCAGTTAATTCATGATGTTGCGGTGCAAAACCTTAACGTAACTTTTGCACTAGATAGAGCTGGTTTAGTAGGTGAAGATGGTCCTACTCACTCAGGAAATTATGACATTGCATACTTAAGGTGCATACCAAACATGACAATCTGTACTCCAGCCGACGAAAATGAAACAAGGTTAATGCTAACAAGTGCATTCAATCATCATGGCCCAGTTTCAGTAAGATATCCGCGAGGAGAAGGTCCTAATGTAAAAGTTGATGAAAAATTAGAGACAGTTGATATTGGTAAAGCAAGATTAATAGCCAAAAATAATACGAAGGTTATTTTATTAAATTTTGGTTCTTTACTTCATGTAGCAGAGAAAGTGTCTAAAAATCTCAAACTAACCCTTATAGATATGCGTTTTGTTAAACCTCTTGATAAAGAAATACTTATAAAGCATCTAAGTAATGCGGACTTATTTGTTTCGCTTGAAGATGGTTCTATTATGGGCGGTGCTGGAAGTGCGGTTCAAGAATTTTGTTCAGAAAACACAATAAATATAAAATCATTGCTCTTAGGAATACCTGATTTGTTCATAGATCATGCATCAAGAGAAGAAATGCTCGACGAAGCAGGCCTTACAGCTGATAAGATTGAGTCTAAGATAAAAGAATTAATGTGATATATGCAGGTACTATAGCCATCAAAGCAGCAATGGCATCATCTGCTACGATACCAAAACCATTTTTATATTTTTTATCAAAATAGGAAACAGGAAAAGGTTTTAGAATGTCAAAAATGCGAAAGAAAATTAATGCAGCAATCGCATATGTGGTTCTTTCAAATTGAGTACTAGCCAAAAATAATACTGGCAATAAGGCTATCCACATACCAACCATCTCATCTAAAACGATAGCCTTATGATCTCTTTTCTCAAGATATTTTGAAGCTTCTTCACATATCCAAATAGAAAAAAGGAACATAAAAATTGTAAAAAGAAACATATTAATAAAGTGTGCTAGAAAAACAAAAACGATCCATGAAAATATGCTTCCAAAAGTTCCTGGAGCGAATGGTATTTTTCCAATGCCACCCAAGGTTGCAAAAAAATGAAATGGATTTTTAAGATTTGGAAAGCTATTCATTATTTATAATTGTAACAACTTTCCTTGTAATTGATGGAGCTGTAGTGCACTTTCCAGCAAAGATGCTGATTAATTGATTATCTTGTTGAAAATAAAAATCTGGAGAAGATTTATGAATGTTTTTATTTAAAGGAGTCCCAGCCATCCGAATCTAACTCAATTACGTTATTATCTCTAATCAATGTAAGTTTGTCTCCATCTAAAATTTCACCAATGCAAAAATATTCATTTTTTTTAAATTTAGATGTATGTTCTTTTGAAGCTGTAAAACATAACTCAAAATCATCACCGTGACTTAAATCTTTTATATCTTTGTGTATAGGTATATCCTCATAAAATATCTTTGCGCCCACGTCAGACATTGAACAAATACTAGATAAATCCTTAATCAATCCATCAGAAATATCAATACAAGAGGATGCATATGATGATATGAATTTACTTTTGATAAATTGAGGTTCAGGTTTTTTAAATTTCTTGCAATATTTGGAATTGATGTTGTTATTAAAATCTTTTAGGCCTTGCCTGCCCTCGCCTAGTTTTCCTGTTAAATAAATCTTATCTCCAATGCGAGCACCTGATCTTTGAAGTGGTTTGTTATAAAGAAAACCGAAAACGTTTGCACAAACGCTTAATTCACCATATGTTACATCGCCTCCAACAAGTTTAATTTGAAAATCATCTAATGATTTTTCAACGCCTTTTGTAAAATCCTCATACCACTTGATACATTTGGAATTAGATGTGAGCCCGATGGTAATAAATGATGGGAATGCTCCCATTGCTGCGAGATCACTTAAAGCTATTGCAATAGATCGATATGCCACATCTTCAGCTAAAAAATCTTTTGGGAAATGTGTATCTATCCTTGATATATCTACAGAATGTACTAAATTTTTTTCCTTAGTATCAAGAACTGCGGCATCATCTCCAGAGCCGACAACAACCACACCTTCCGCATCTGACTTATTAATCAGATGCTTAAAGGTATTTAATATATTTTTTTCTGATATCAAGAAGGATATCTTTCAAACAGGCCGCTGGCTCCCATGCCTCCACCAACACACATAGTCACAACACCAAATTGTTTATCCAAGCTGTGAAGCTGCCTCGCAATGTGGCCCACTTGTCTGGATCCCGTCATTCCAAAAGGATGTCCAATAGATATTGAACCGCCATCTAAATTTAGTTTATCCATAGGAATACCAAGTTTATCTCTGCAATATACAACTTGAACCGCGAAAGCTTCATTCAACTCCCAAATATCTATATCGTCAATTGACATATTATAGTTTTTTAGAAGTTTAGGCACTGAATATACTGGTCCAATTCCCATTTCATCTGGCTCACATCCCATAGTTGTAAAACCTCTAAAATAAGCCAATGGCTTTAGGCCAAGTTCTTTTGCTTTTTCCTCAGACATCACCAAAGTCACAGAAGCCCCATCAGAAAGTTGAGATGAATTTCCAGCTGTAACAGAACCGTTTTCTGGATCAAATACTGGCTTTAATGATGCAAGTCCCTCGAGAGTTGTCTCTGGCCTATTACACTCATCCTTATCAACTGTATAATCAATTTCTTTTGAATCCCCTGTCTCTTTATTAGTCAACAACATTTTTGTTTCCATAGGAATAATTTCATCATCATATGCTCCCGACTGTTGAGCTGCAGCTGTTCTCATCTGACTTTCATAAGCATATTCGTCTTGAGATTCTCTAGAAACATCGTACCTTTTAGCTACAACTTCTGCTGTCATGCCCATTGGAAAATAAATACCTGGAACTTCCTCGGCCAATCTTTCGTTTACAAAATTATCCATATTCATGTTCATCATCGAAATAGTTTCTGCTCCACCAGCAATTACTGTATCGTAACAGCCTGCCATAATTTGACTTGCTGCCATTGAAATTGATTGCATTCCTGAAGAACAATATCTATTCACAGTTGTTCCACCAGTAGTCATAGGCAATTTTGATAAAACTGCAGCGTTCCTTCCAATATTATGACCTTGAGCACCCTCAGGATTTCCACATCCCATGATAATATCCTCTACCGCTTCAGGGGGCATGTCTGGATTTCTATCTAACATTGCATCAATTATATGTGCCAACATTTCATCCGGCCTTGTCATGTTAAAGCCACCTCGATGAGATTTTGCTAAACCTGTTCTGACACTATCCACTATTACTACATTTCTCATAATTTCTCCGTTAAAAACATAATTATTCTAGTTCATCTTTACCTTTACTTAAACCCTTATACCAATCAGGAACTAACTCAATATCATATTCTTTTGCTTTTTTTAAAACATATGGAATAGATATAGGACTGAATGGCAGAATTACTAATATTCCTAAACCAAAACTTTTTAAAACTTGTTTTAATTGATAATTAGCTTCATCAATCTCTTGATCACTTGCCTTTCCATCAATGTAATTAGCATAAATATCAAGCATTCTTCTATTTTCTTCAGTTTCCTCAAGAAATGAATTTTTTAGACTATATAGGACTTTTTGAATTTTTTTTCTATTCATAAAAAACAATTTATTATGCTACATTTGGTGTCATGAAGAAATCTGAACGAGCAATAATTGTAAAAAAGATACTTGATAAAAAATATCCTAAAACACCTGTTCCGCTAAATCATGATGACAATTTCTCCCTGCTAATTGCTGTTCTATTGTCTGCTCAATGTACCGATGAGAGGGTTAATCAAATAACTCCAATTCTTTTTTCAAAAGCATCTTCTCCAAAAACCATGTCAAAATTGACTCAAAATCAGATTTACAAAATCATAAAGCCATGTGGATTAGGTCCTCAGAAATCAGCTGCAATTAAAAAACTATCTTCTATCTTGGTAAAAAATTTCATGGGTGAGGTACCGAACAATTTTAAAGATCTTGAAAAATTACCCGGAGTTGGACATAAAACTGCTTCTGTGGTCATGAGTCAGGGATTTGGTATACCTGCTTTTGCAGTGGATACTCATATACATAGATTAGCTCAGAGATGGGGGCTTACAAATGGTAAAAATGTAAAAAAAACTGAGGAAGATTTAAAAAAGATCTTTCCTAGGTCTGCTTGGAATAAACTTCATCTTCAAATAATTTTTTGGGGAAGAGAGTTCTGTCAAGCCCGAGAATGTTATGGATTGGAGTGCGAAATATGTAGAAAATGTTATCCTAAAAGGAAGAAACCTTTTGTCCACAAAAAACCTTAGATAGGATAAAATTACATTTCCAAACATACTTTTATTATTATGAAATCAAACAAAAGCGATAGTATTTTTTCTAATTCATCAAATATTAAAGATTATGACGTGGATCTTTGGAAGTCTTTTGAGAGCGAAGCTAAAAGACAAGAAGATCACATCGAATTAATTGCATCTGAAAATTATGCTTCAAAAAGAATCCTTGAAGCACAAGGATCTTTACTCACAAATAAATATGCTGAAGGATATCCTTCTAAGAGATATTATGGTGGATGTGAGCACGTCGATGTAGCTGAGAACCTAGCTATTGATAGAGCTAAGAAACTTTTTAATGCTGATTACGCGAATGTTCAGCCTCATTCTGGATCATCAGCAAATGCAGCAGCTTTTCTAGCTTTACTTGAACCGAACGATACTATTCTTGGGATGAGTCTCGATCATGGCGGTCACTTAACACACGGATCAAAGGTTAACTTTTCTGGAAGGAACTACACAAGCTTTCAATATGGTCTCCATCCTGAAACTAATGACATTAATTACGACGAGGTATTGTCTTTAGCTAAACAACATAAACCAAAGTTAATAATAGCTGGATTTTCAGCTTTTTCAGGAATTGTTGATTGGAAAAAGTTTAGAGAAATTGCTGATGAAGTTGGTGCTTATTTTCTTGTTGATATGGCTCATGTGTCTGGACTTGTTGCTGCAGGTCTTTATCCATCTCCTGTTCCCTATGCAGATGTTGTAACGTCAACAACACATAAAACTCTAAGAGGACCAAGATCTGGAATTATTCTTGCAAAAAAAAATGAAGAGATAGAAAAGAAACTTAATTCAGCTGTTTTCCCTGGATCCCAAGGAGGTCCTCTGATGCATGTAGTAGCTGCTAAGGCAATTTGCTTTAAAGAAGCTCTCGAGCCAGAATTTAAAACCTACATTGAAAAAGTTATGAGTAATGCAAAATTAATGGCTGAAACAATTATGAATAGAAATATTAATGTAGTATCAAACGGCACTGAAAATCACATTGTTCTTGTTGATTTGAGAAATAAAAACATTACCGGTAAAGATCTTGAAAGAGTTCTTGGTTCCGTGAACATAACTGTAAATAAAAACTCTGTTCCAAATGACACTGCCTCACCTTTTGTTACCTCAGGAATAAGAATTGGTACTCCTGCAATAACTACAAGAGGCTTTGGAGAAAATGAAGTAATTCAAGTTGCAAACTGGATTTCAGATATTATAGATAACTTCGATGATGAGTCTTTACACACTAAAATTAAAGATGATGTACATTCTTTGACCGAGAATTTTCCTGTTTATAGCATATAAATGTATTGTCCATTCTGTCAGGCTGAAGATACAAAAGTAATAGATTCAAGGTTAGTCACAGATGGTTCTCAAATAAGAAGAAGAAGATCTTGTGAGGTTTGTCACTCAAGATTTACAACGTTTGAAACTCCTGATTTAGCACTTCCAAGAGTTATTAAAAGTAATGGTGAAAGACAACCTTTCAATGGATCTAAATTAAAAAAAGGTATGTTACGAGCTTTGGAAAAGAGGCCGTTATCAATTGAAGAAATTGATATTGTCTTTGGGAAAATTTTAAAAGAAATTAGGGTAAGAGGTGTTCGTGAAATAAAATCTATTGAGATTGGCGAAATAATGATGAATGCGCTAAAAGAAGTTGATACTGTAGCTTATGTTAGATTTGCATCTGTATACAGAGATTTTCAAGATATCAAAGATTTTTCTGAGGAAATTAGTTCTCTTTCAAAGGAAAAACCAAAAAGCAAAAAATCAAAAAAAAGATGAATTACGAAGATTTAATGCTTCGTGCTATTACTGAAGCTGGCCGCAATAAATATACAGCAAAACCAAATCCAGTTGTTGGTGCTATTTTGATTAAAAGTGATGAGATAATTGCAGAAGGCTATCATAAAGAGTTTGGAAAAAATCACGCAGAAATAAATGCAATTTATCAAGCAAAAAAGCTATTAAACATAAAGTTTAATAGCTTTTCAGAGCTAACGCTTATATGTACTTTAGAACCCTGTAGTCATATTGGAAAGACCGGCTCATGCGCTGAAGCCATAGTCAAATCAGGTATTAAAAAAGTTATTATTGGTTCTATTGATCCAAACCCTAAAGTATCAGGAAAAGGAGTAGACATTTTAAAGAAGAACAACATAGAAGTTGAAATTGGAATTCATCAAGATCTAGTTGCTAAGCAAAATAAATTTTTCTTTTATAGACACAAAAATAATAAGCCTTATATAACTCTTAAAATAGCAAGTTCTCTTGATGGAAAGTCTCACTTTAAGAGTCATGAGAGAGTTTATATTACGTGCGAGGAATCTAACTATGACGTTCAGAAATTAAGAGCAGAAAATGATGCAATTTTGACTGGGAAAAATACTTTACTTAACGATAATCCAAGAATGAATGCCAGAGTTAATTTTCAATTGAACCAACCTGAAAAGATATTATTATCAAAATCATATAATCATAATCTTGATAAATTAGAACGGCCATTTTTTAAAGGCAGTAAAACAACACATATAAAAAATAATGATCTTGAAAGTGCCTTATCAAAAATATTGCAAAGTGATATTTGCTCCATTCTTGTTGAGGCTGGTCCTAAATTGGCAAATGCATTTTTAGAATCAGGTTATGTTGATGAGCTTTTAGTCTATAAATCTCCAAAAAAACTTGGTGAAACAGCAGTAAGTTGGTTTAGACAAGATAATGCTATAGAAAAATATGGTTTTAAACTAGAATCGTCATGTAAAATTGGTTGCGATATAAAAGATACATACCTAAAAAATGGAAAAAAGTAATACTCTAGAAATAATTGAAGACATAAAGGCAGGAAAAATGGTCATTATCGTTGATGATGAGGCAAGAGAAAATGAAGGCGATCTTATTTGTGCCGCAGAATCAGTAACTCCTGAAATAATTAACTTTATGGCATCGAAAGGTAAAGGGCTAATATGTTTACCTATGAGTAAAGAGTTATGTAAAAAATATGATCTGAAGATGATGACAAATAATAATAGAGCCGCAAATAAAACTGCTTTTACTGTCTCTATTGAAGCTGCTGAAGGCATCACAACAGGAATTTCAGCTGCAGATAGAGCACATACGATAAAAACTGCAGTAGATAAAAAATCTAAGCCATCTGACATAGTTCAACCTGGACACATATTTCCACTTAAAGCAATGAAAGGAGGTGTCTTAAGTCGAGCTGGTCATACTGAGGCAGCATGTGACTTAGCGAAATTAGCTGGTTTTCAGCCGGCTGGTGTCATATGTGAAATTATGAATGATGATGGAACCATGGCAAGAAGAGACGACTTGCTAAAATTTGGTAAGGAAAATAATATCAAAGTCGGCACTATTGCAGACTTAATTGACTACAGGCTATCAATGGATGCAACCATAGAATCAGTCCTTGATAAAGATATTACAAATGAATTTGGAGAATTTAAACTAAATGTTTGGAGAGACAAAATATATGATGAGTATCACTTTTCTTTATCTAAAGGTAACATAAATAATGTAGAGTCGCCTCTTGTAAGAGTACAAACTCAAAGCATTCTTCAAGATATTCTTGGCATTGATGAGCTAGGAAAAAATTGGTCAATAAGAGACTCATTAAAAAAGATATCTGAAGAAGGAACGGGGCTATTTGTTTTAATTAATCATAGAGATGCAAAAAGTTATTGGCTTAACAAACTTGAAGAAAAAGAAATTGAACCAAAAAGCAATAGAAGAGTAATTGGTGTTGGATCACAAATACTTAGAGCTTTAAATCTAAAAAAAATTACTGTTCTAGGCACACCTACAAAATATAACGCTGTTTCTGGTTTTGATATTGAAATAACTGGTTTTAAAAATGAATAGAATATTAGTGGCGCATACATCATGGTACCAAGAAAAAATAGCTAAAATGTTGGCTATATCTATTGAAGTGCTTGAAAGAAGTTTTAAATGTGAAAAAGTTCAAGCGCCTGGTGCAATAGAGCTTGCTGCTTTAGCAAGAAATAAAATTCAAAAAACTAAATTTGATGGAATTATCTTTCATGGAATCGTTATAAGAGGGGAAACTTCTCATTATGATCTGGTGAGCACGGAAACTTTCAGATCAATAGGTAAATTAGCCGATGATCATTCTGATATCTCAATAATTAATAATGTAATTTGTGTAGAAAATGAATTACAACTTAATGAGCGAATTGAAAAAAATACACGGAATAATTCTAAAGCACTGATTAATCTTATTCATGAAAAATCTCGCAAATTATAAGATTGCAGTAAAATCTCGTGAGTATCTTATTCAGGCAATTTTTCAAATGCTTTTTGATAACCAGCGGGCAGATAAAATAATTGCTCAATTCAAAGAGGAACATAAGTCAAAAAAACTTGATTTTAATTTATTTTCTGAATCATTACTTTCACTTGAAAAGAATAAAAATGAAATTGAATCTAAGATCATGTCATTAGACATAAAAGCTTCAAGTATAGAATTAATAGATAAATCCATTTTGTATTTTGCTATTAACGAGATGTTATACGGCGTTCTTGATAAATTAGTTGTAATTGATGAATCATTGAGGCTATCAAAAAAATTTTCTAGCCCAGATTCATATAAATTTATAAATGCTAGTTTGGATAAGTTCCTTAAAACGCTTAAATAAATTATCTATTAATTGTTTGATCCCTTGATGGGCCTGTGGAAATTATAGATGCATTGCATTTTGTAAAATCTTCTATGAACTCAATATATTTTTTAGCATTTTCAGGCAGTTGTGAGTATTCAGTTATGCCCTCAGTTGAGGTCAGCCAACCATCAAAATTTTTATAAATGGGTTCTTTATTTTTATATTCGACACAAACTTGAATTTGTTTAAGTTCGTCCATTACGTCAAGTTTAGTGATACAAAGATCTGTAACCGAATTAGTAAAAATAGCTTTTTTTAAAGCAACAAGATCTAGCCATCCACATCTTCTCGCCCTTCCAGTTGTTGCACCAAATTCATTGCCTTTTTTTGCTAAATGCTCACCATTTAAGTCAAAAAGCTCAGTCATAAATGGACCTTCGCCTACTCTTGTTGTGTAAGCTTTCGAAATTCCAATAATTTTATCTATGAATTTTGGGCCAATGCCTAAACCAGTTGAGACTCCACCAGCAGTAGTGCTTGAAGAGGTAACATATGGATATGTTCCGTGATCGATATCTAAAAGTGTTCCTTGAGCTCCCTCAAAAAGTATGGATTTTTCATCTTTTATCCACTGATACATTAAGTCTTGAGAATCAACGCAATAATTATCAAACAGATGTTTGTACCTGAGAACTTCATTAAATATTTCATC
Organism: uncultured SAR86 cluster bacterium; assembly: GCA_902632555.1. GTDB lineage: Bacteria > Pseudomonadota > Gammaproteobacteria > Magnimaribacterales > D2472 > SAR86A. The sequence goes on from CACPCZ010000008.1 coordinate 9,829, forward strand.
AACATTGTGTGGCTGATCATTGTGAATATCTACAAGAATCGCATTGTGATAATTAACGAGAAGCTCGATCTTTTCTTTTAAAATACTTTCGTTTGCTAAATCTCCAAATCTAACTGCCCTTCTTCCTACTTTATCCTCATATGCAGGACCAATACCCCTGCCGGTCGTACCTATCGATTCTTTTTTGTCTCTTACCATATCTATAGATATGTGACTTGGAAGAATTAGAGGGCATGATGAACTTATAAAAAATCTATCTTTGAAGTCAATATTTTTTTGTATAAGATTTTCAATTTCTTTATCTAAAGCATCTAAAGCAAGAACAACCCCATTACCTATCAAACATTGGGTATTTTTATGAAGAATTCCTGATGGTATTAAATGTAATACAGTTTTTACATCATTGACTTTTATGGTATGCCCAGCATTATGACCACCTTGAAATCGACAAACAACATCAATTGATTCACTTAGATTATCAACTATTTTGCCTTTACCCTCATCACCCCATTGAAGTCCTAGGATAAGAGTATTGTTTGACACTTAAGAGCCTATTTTTCGTCTTTTTTATCGTTAAGATATTTAAAAAATTCGGAATCCGAATCAATAAGCATTACATCAGATTTATTTTCAAAAGTTTCAACATATGCTTTCATACTTCTTGTAAACTCGTAGAATTCCGGATCCTGTGAAAATGATTCTGCATAAATGCCTGCAGCTTCTGCATCTCCCTGACCTCTTAATTGTTCTGCAAGTTTGTATGCTTCAGCCAATATAACAACTTTTTCCTTATCAGCCTCAGCGGTTATTTCTCTTGCTATTTCCTTTCCTTCAGATCTGAGCTCTTCTGCAAGACGTTGTCTCTCAGTTCTCATTCTCTCATATACTGAGTTACTTAAATTTGATGGTAAATCAATCCTTTTGACTCGAAAATCAATTATTTCAACTCCTAGATCTACAACAGACTCATTTAGTGAGCTAAGCATAATACTCATCAATTCATCCCTTTCTCCAGAGACAACTTCTTTAACTGTCCTCTTACCAAAATTATTCTTAAGAACAAATTCAGATCTTTGTCCTAAAAGACTATTTAAACTATTAAAGCTTCCGTTATTTGCTTTGTAAAAAGTAAGAACATCTACAATTCTATATTTAATAAATGAATCAACGAGAAGGTATTTACTTTCAACAGTAAGTATTCTGTCAGGCTCCTCATCTAGGGTTTGAATTCTAGAATCATACTTTTTAACGGTTTGAATAATCGGAAGTTTAATATGAAATCCAACATCTATATCAGTTCTAACTGCCTCACCAAATTGAAAGACAATTGCTTTCTCTTTTTCATTAACAATAAAAACACTATTGATTAATAGTCCAAATATTAGCGCTCCAAACAAAACTAAATATGTACTTTTATTCATCATCATCACCTTTCTTTTTATTTTCTTCCATGATTTTGTCTAATGGTAGATAAAGTAGATTGTTACCGCCTTCAACATCTACCATAACTTTTGTTGAATTAGATAATACTGATTGGAGAGCATCAAGATATAATCTGTCTCTAGTTACTTCTGGAGCTTTTAAATACTCAGTAAGCAGTTGATTAAATCTTTCAACCTCACCCTCAGCCTCAGCGACCACAGCTTCCTTGTATGCCTCAGCTTCCTTAATTCTTGCCTGAGCCTGGCCTCTGGCCTCTGGAACGATTGATAATGCATATCTTTCAGCTTCATTTTGAAGCCTCTCTTTGTCCTCTCTTGCAGCAACAACATCATCAAATGCGTTTTTAACTGCTGCTGGCGGGTCTGTTTTCTCAATATTTACCTGTTGAACAATGAGTCCAGTTTGGTATATGTCTAAATATGACTGAAGTCTAGATTGAACTTCTTGAGCAATATTTTCTCTTCCAACAGTAAGTGTTTGATCAAGCGTATTATCCCCGACCACATGTCTTAATGCACTTTCTATAGCGTTTCTAAGACTGCCCTCAGGATCCTTAACATTTAGAACAAAATCTTTTAAATTTGCAATTCTATATTGTGCCGAAACTGTAACATCTACAATGTTTTCATCTTTTGTAAGCATACTGTTGGTTTGAGTATATCTTCTTGTGAGAGATACATTCTCAATATATCTTTCATCTATACCTGCTAATCTAAAATTTAGCCCCTCTTCTTGTTCCTCGTAAAATTTACCAAATCTCAAGATAACAGCTCTTTCAGATGCGTCGAGCTGATAAATACATTGAGATGCATAAAGTATCGAAAAAGCAAAAAGCGCATACATTAACATTTTGGCAGGAGGAAAACTAAAATTGCTTCCACTATCCCCAGACCCATTGGCTGATGATTTTTTTCCACCAAGAATGGATGAAAACTTTTTAATTAATTCATCAAAGTCTGGAGCATCATTTTTGTTACCCCATGGATCGTTATCTTTATTTTCCCAGTTCACATTAATACCTCATTGAATACGTATATTATAACTTTATGTTGGGTCTTATTATCATATTTAAAGTGAAGAAATGATGTTTTTAATAGTATTTCTTATAGGCTTTTTATCCCCATCAATTAATTTTGAATATTCAACCCAACCTCTCATCCATGTATCTTGTCTTTTAGCTAATTGTCTTGTGGCATAAAGTGATTTATCTATTAAAATTTCTTTAGGATATTTGCCTTCAGTAAATTCAATAACCTGTTTATAGTTCACAGCTTTTCTAATTGGATGATCATTGCTAATATCAAATTTTTCTAAAATATCTTTTGTCTCTTCAATTAGACCTTGATCGAACATGTCCATTAATCTAGTTTTAATTCTTTCATGAATGATTTCTCTCTCAAGATGAATTCCAAATTGATGGACATCAAAATTATTTTTTATGCCAGTTTTAGGTCTATCTTTTAGAATATCACTCATTTTTATCTTTGATTGTTTGAAAATTTCTAATGCCCTAATTACTCTAATATGGTCGTTTTCTTCAATTTTTTCAGCATAACTAGGGTCGATATCTTTAAGCAACGAGTGTAAATAATTTTTTGAATTATTATTTTTTAAATTATTTAGTTCATTTCTATAATCCTGGTCTTTACCAGGCAAATCATGAATACCGTAAAATAAAGACTTAAAGTACATCATAGAGCCACCCACGAAAAATGGTATTTTGTTATTTGCATGTATTCTCTCAATCAATCTAAATGATTCTTTACAAAAATCCGAAACAGTAAAAATATTTTCAAGAGTTTCTTCATTTATCAAGTGATGTGGATATTTTTTTAGAATCTCAAGAGATGGTTTAGCTGAACCAATATCACAGTCTTTATATACCATAACTGAATCAACACTTATTAACTCAATTGGGTAATCATCACAGATTGAAATGGCTAAATCAGTTTTGCCAGACGCAGTAGGCCCAAATAAAAATATAATTGGTTTTTTCTTTATAATAACTTTTTAAAGGGCATCTTCATTAATTTCGCCGGTTCTTATTCTAACCACTTCTTCAATCGACGTAATAAATATTTTCCCATCTCCAATCTTCCCAGAAGCAGAGGACTTTATAATTGCATTCTTAACTTGTTCTACAATTTCATCAGTAACAGCAATTTCTATTTTAATTTTTGGAAGAAAATCAATTGTGTATTCGGCTCCTCGATACAACTCAGTGTGACCTTTTTGTCTTCCAAAACCTTTAACTTCAGTCATTGTCATACCTGATACACCTATTTCATCAAGTGCGGCTCTGACCTCTTCAACTTTAAATGGCTTAATTATTGCTGTAACTAATTTCATTCTTTTATAAATATGTTTTTATATAATTATATTGCTTTTCAAGCGAGCCCTTATTATTTTCAATAAGCTTTATTCCATTATCAACCATGTTCTCTCTAAAATCGTCATCTGATATTAGTTTATATAAGGCATCATATAATTCACTAGCGTGCTTTATTTGAATGCAAGCTTTATGATTGATGTATTGCTCCATTATATCCTCAAAATTTTTCATGTATGGCCCTACAATGAAAGAGCATTTATTTGCACTGGCTTCGATCATATTATGGCCCCCATATTCCTTTAATAAACTACCTCCAATAAAAGCAACATTAGCCATGCTGTATAAATTATTTAAAAATCCAATACCTTTTATGATAGTAATTTCACCATTTTTGAATGTCTCTGGTACCCGATCAACAATAATATTTTTTATACCTTTTTTAGTTAGCATTTTACTTAAAGACTCAGATCTTTCAGGATGCCTAGGAATTAAAACTGATCTTAGTGAGGCCTTTTTCTCCATAAGTCTTGAGAAGACTTTACAAACAATTTCTTCTTCCCCCTCATGTGTGCTTGTTGCAATAATTAAACTTTTATCTTTATGAATAAGTTCAAAATTTTGTTTATTTTCATTTTTGTCAAATTTTAATGATCCAACTTCTTTTATTTTATCAAGATTTACACCTAGTTTATGGAACCTATCAACATGATTTTTGCTTTGTGCAAGTATTAATGTAAATTTATTTAAAACATTTTTTAAAAAAAATTTCATTTGAAAATACTTATCATTGGAATCTTTTGATAGTCGAGCATTTGCAAGAATGATAGGCAATCCTATAGCTGAAGAATTCTTAATCATTGATGGCCATATTTCTGTTTCAAATATTATTAGAGCCTTAGGTTTAAAGTTTCTAATAAAGTTATTTACAAAAAAATAAAAATCCCAAGGAGCAAATACAACCTCAAGTCTGTTCTTAAAAATTTTTTTTGCCTGTCTAAAGCCAGTCGGGGTCGATACAGAAAGTATAACTTTATTTTTATCTAAAATTTTATTTATTAAATTTTCAGAACTAATTACCTCTCCTAAACTTACAGCATGGAACCAAACTGAGTTTTTATTATTCAAACTTCCATAGACGCCAAACCTATGCATCAAATTTTTTCTATAATCAGCATCTTTTAGGCTTCTAAGTAAAAGTCTTACAAAAATTAATGGCAGAAGAATTAATATGATTAAGTTATATAAGAAAAATATCATTGATAATAATCTAAACTATTAATGTAATATTACAACTATATTTAATGAATAGTCTGATTTTAAAAATTTCAGTTTTAATCTGGAAAACTTTGATGCTTCTTCCTCGTGGGGTTCATTTAATTTTTGCCAGATTAGTTGGAATTGTTCTACTAAGAATCCCTTTTAAAAGAAATAAATACAGTAAAGCTAATATTGATCTTTGTTTTAATAATTTAAGCTCTGAAGAAAGAAAAATCATTTATAAAAAAAACATACTTTTTTCAGGAAATATTTTATTTGACACTGGGATTGCCTGGTTTTGGAGCGATAAAAGGATTAGAAATAACTTATCCTTCAAATTAAACGGAATTGAGCATCTTAGGGAGAATCAAAAAAATAAAACTGGAGTCTTGCTATTTTTTAAACACTCACTTCATTTAGAGCTAGATTCAAGGATTATAGGAATGCATTGTGATTTATACGGCATTGAAAGAGAGCATAATTCAAAAGCATTTACAAATATTCAAAGAAAAGGACGGCTTAGAGGCCTGAAGGGAGTTACAGATAGAAAAAATACTCTTACGTTCATAAAATGGTTGAAAAAGGGTAAAACTGTTCTTTATGCTCCTGACCAAGATTATGGATTAAACAAATCAATAGTTGTAGATTTCTTTGGACATCCTTCAGCTACAATTTCTGCTCCTTTTAAACTTATTAATACAACAAATTCAAAACCATATTTTGTTAATAGCTATTATGATAGAGGTTGTTTAGTTATAGATATTGAAGAAATAAATTTTGATTATGATGACCCATTCAAGTTCATGCAAAACCTAAATATTTACATTGAACAAAAGATTAGATCCCATCCTCACGAATATTTATGGCAACACAGAAGATTTAAATCTACTTTGGGTAAAGATAGATTATACAAATGAATATAGAAAGATTTGATAAAGTAAAAGGCTTTATGCCCTTTCACGAAGGTGAAGCTCTTTTCAATTGGGCATCATTTTTTTCTAAATATGGCTCTATATTAGAGATAGGAACTTATTGCGGCAAATCAGCTTTACTTTTAGCAGAAGGCGCCAAAGCTAATGATCAAATTATTTTTACAGTTGATCATCATAGAGGATCTGAAGAACATCAAATAAACGAGGAGTATTTTGATGAAGAAATATTTGATAGTTCTATTAATGAAATAAACTCTCTTCCTTTGTTAATAGAAAATATTAATCATTATAAAGGCCATAATATTGTTCCAATTATAAGAGAATCATCGATAGCAGCAAGAGACTGGGACTCTCCCTTAGCAATGGTTTTTATAGATGGAAGTCACTCATTAGAATCAGCTATGCAGGATTTTTTATCATGGAGTTCAAAAATTATTTCAGGAGGCGCTTTAGTAATACATGATATATATGAAAATCCTGAAGAAGGCGGGCAAGCTCCATTTCATGTTTATAAACATGCTCTAAAAAATGGATTCGTTGATTTTGAAAGAGAAGATACTATTGTTTGTTTAAAAAAATCATAGATGATTTTTGATTAAGATATCTGACCCATCTGAAAAACCATATATGGAATCTGCGGCTAAAATAAGTGCGGCAGATGTCCAGCTTGGCTTTTCCTCAGGCCAAAAAATATTCTCTTTATATTGCCAGCCCATATATGGAATATAATCTGAGTCTGAAATATTCACAGCTTCTAATAAGATTTTTTTAGCATCTTCGATTTTATTCGAGATAACTAATGAAATTATGAACTCAGAAGTCTCTGCAACAGTCACCCAAGGCTCCTCAATAACGCACTTAACACCGATTCCTTCTATGTAAAAATCTTTAAAAATCTTTTTAATGTAAAAATCTTTTTCCTCTGGAGATAAAGCACCTGATATTATGGGATAGTACCAATCCATAGAAAAGCGCGAGCGATCCTGATTTTTATCAAATAATCCATGAGGATTTTGGATAGCCTGCGCTAAAGATTTATATGCTTTTAACCAATTTTTTTTTTCTTTTTTTTCTATGATTCTTGATATTTTTATTGCGCACTCTATACTTTTTAATATTGATGAAGAGCCTGTTAGTAGAAAATCATTCTCAATTTGATCATCTCTATCTATTGACCAGGGAATTGTTCCATTAGAGTTCTGAAGGTTTACAGAAAAATCTACGGCTGAATAAATTGTCTCCCATAACTCATTTAATTTTTCTTTGTCAGAAAATATCTTGAAATGATGAAGTGCTGCCACAGAAATATATGGACCGAAGTGTGTTGGTTTATTCAATTCAATTGGTTTGTTATCCAAATATTTCGAATACCAACTTCCATCGCTATTCTGATTATTTTTTAGCCACTGAAAACCTAAGTCTGCTGATTCTTTATCTTCTAAAAAATTTAATCCCATAATTGCTTCTATGTGATCCCAAGGATCATGAGAAGAATCTTTATTTGAAGGAATTGCACCAGATTCTAATTGAATATTTTTTATTGATTTCGCAAGTTTTAAAAAAAAATTTTTTTCAAAAATAAAATCTTTAGCAAACTTAATTTGAGGTTTATGCATTTTTTTATTTTTCAAAATACATTGAGAAACTCTTACCCATTAATGGATTAAGAATTTTGTCAACGAAGTCGAGTACTTTTGGTTTTTTTAAAATATGTATTTCAAGAATCTTTTTATATATATTTACAATAAAGTTTGTATCCTGTGTTTTCCAAAACAAACATCTCAGCCACCAATAAGGTGAATGAATAGCATGAAATTTTTCTTTTGAAAGTATGCTAAATCCAAAACTTTCAATTTCTTTGACTAAATCTTTTTGATTAAATATTCTTAAGTGTCCACCGGGTTGATTTTGATAATCTTTTGATAAGGCCCAACATATTTTTTCTGGCCATGATGCAGGAACACTTGCATAAAACTTACCACCTTTTTTTAAAACTCTATGAATCTCTTTTATGGCATCATTATATTCATGTAGATGTTCTAGAACTTCAGAACAAACCACCAAATCAAAGCTCTCGTCGGGGAAAGGCAATTCGTACGCAGAAGCCTCCATAAATTCAGCTCCTGCATTAGATATTGATTCAAAATATTCATAACCTTCCTGAGCTTTTTTTAAAGAATTATTATGTGGATCGATCCCAATGCATTTCATTTCAGGATAAGTTTGCATTACACCGAATATGTGTCTCCCCTCGCCACACCCAACATCTAACATTAGACCATCCTCATGTTCAATCTTATGTTTAGCAAAATTAAAAGTTAGCATTTTTTGAACCTATCAACTGTCTCATAAATAATTTTTTCGTATTCTGAAGTTATTTTAGACCAATTAAATGTTTCGATGACATGTTGCCTGCCTTTTATAGCAATATCCTTAAAATGATCATAGTTTTGCATGACTTTTATAATACTTTTTTTAAGTTGATTTTCGTTTTTTGGCTCAATTAGAGTACCAAAATCAGAAACCAATTCAGGTATAGATGAAACGTTTGTTGCAATAATCGGAACCTCACAGCTCATTGCTTCAATTACCGGATAACCAAAACCTTCATATAAAGAGGAAACGATTGCTATTGAGCTTGAAGAATACAATTTTTTAATTTCATCCTTAGAAATATTTTTTTTAAATATAACATCCTGCTCGATCCCAAGTTTTTTAATTAGTCGTTCTGTATGACCATTCTTCTTATAGTTTCCAATAACTATAAGGTGCATTTTGGGATTATCTTTTTTTAAAAGTTTTAATGCTTTTAATGAGTAATCCAAGCCTTTCATTGGAACATCCGCGCTAGCCGTTGTTATTAATCTATTTTTGTTTCTTGTGGAGTTTGGTATTGGACAAAACTCTTGAGCATCTAGACCATTATTTATAACAGTAATGCTTGAGCCTTTGCAGTTAAATTCATCCATAATTCCTTTTTTAGAACTTTGAGATGGTGTAATGATATTGCTTATTTTTGGAGCAACTTTTCTTTGCATTCTTAAAAACGAATACCACAAGTATCTAGAAATCTTATATTTAATTTTATTTGAAGATGCTAATTCAAATTTAAAATCAAACGTAATCGGATGATGGATAATTTCAATAAAAGGAAATCTTTTTTGTATTTCTATCATGCCATAACTAATTGATTGATTATCTATTACGATGTCGTAATCATCATTTTGTTTTAAATAAGTATTTGCTCTATTTCCAAAGGTTTTTAATTCTGGAAAACCACCAATTAATGCAGAAAAAAATTCATAATAATGATCAAAATTTTTATTTTCTTTACTTTTAAATTTTTCTACTCTATCTCTAAAAGAAAAGGTCTCAAAAAGATCTAAACCCGGAAGCTTTATTAAATTTATTCCTTCATGAAGTTTAGGATATGGAGGACCAGATATTACATCAACATTATGTCCCATATGGCTCAGAGCGAATGAAATATCTCTAATATAAACTCCTTGGCCACCGCCAAATTTTGCACTTCTGTAACTTAAGACTGCTATTTTTAATTTTTGCAAAAGATTTTAATTAGTAAATGTAAGCCAATTTTGATACTTAGAATTATTCCCTGATACCGTCTGTTCAAATACTTTTTGAAGTTCAAGTGTTATTTTACCTCTTGCACCGGTACCAATAATACTTTTATCAACTTTGCTTATTGGAGTAATTTCAACGGCAGTGCCTGTAAAGAAAGCTTCATCACAAGATATTAAGTCTGAGTATGCTAAATCTTTCTCGACTACGCTGTATTCAAGATCTTTGGCAATTTTGATAACAGATTGTCTAGTTATACCATTTAAACAATGATCTGTTGTTGGTGTATAAATAATATTATTTTTTACAATGAAAATATTTTCACCACTTCCCTCAGATATAAATCCATTAACATCCATCATTAGTGCTTCGTCAGCACCCTTGTCTAGCGCCTCATGAAGGGCCATTGTATTTTGAAAATATGTTCCAATTATTTTATTACCAGAATGTAAAGGATTTTCGTATTGTGAATGAGTAGACTTAATAATTGAAATTCCATTTTTTTTTGCATCTGGATCCATGTAGGAGGGCCACTCCCAAGCTGCAATAGCAACATTAACACTCAAGTTATTAGCTCTAAGTCCAAGCCCTTCATTTCCGAGATATACAATTGGTCTAATATATCCTTCATTCAATTTATTCTGTGTCAAAATCTTACATTGGGCATCCAAAATTTCCTCAAGAGAAAATGGAATTTTAATATTTAATTTTTCAGCAGCATCAAATAACCTTAGAGTATGATCTTTTAACCTAAATATAGCAGGCCCCGTTGAGGTCATGTATGCTCTTACCCCCTCAAATACACCTGTTCCATAGTGAAGAGTGTGTGACAAAACATGAATATTAGAATCGTCCCAATTTTCAAATGAGCCGTTTTTCCATATTAATTTGTTTTCAGTATTTACAAACAATTTTCAAGATATAATTAAAGTAATTTATTATTGCAAAATCGTATATAGAACGAAAGTAAAACATGGAAATTACAGAATCAATATTTAGAGAATATGACATAAGAGGTGAGTATCCAAATCAAATTAATGAAGACATAGTTAAGGAAATAGCGAGAGCAATTGCTTTTAAATGTCTTGATCTAAATATAAATGAAATTTGCATCGGAAGAGACGGGAGATTGTCTGGAAAAAACCTTCTTAATTCAATGATCGATGGGTTATTAGAATCAGGCATGGATGTAATAAATATTGATTTAGCAACATCGCCTTTATTATATTTTGCTGCAAAGAAAAATAAATTTAAAAGCGGAATTATGATTACTGGAAGTCATAATCCAAAAAACCATAATGGGATCAAACTAGTAATTAATGATAATCCGGTGTCTGGAAGTGAAATTTTGAGTTTAATTAAAATAGATAAGGTTTTTCCAAAAAAAATTGGTAAAGTTAAAAACTTATCTGTAACGAAAAATTATATTGATGAAGTTTCAAATCATATAAATATTAATAAAAAAATTAGGGTTGTGATTGACTGTGGAAATGGCGCAGCTGGATGCATTGCATCAGATTTATATAAAAATGTTGGTTGTGAGGTTATTGAGCTTTTTTCAGAAGTTGATGGAAACTTTCCTAATCATCATCCAGATCCTGGGAAAATTGAAAATTTAGAAGATTTGATCAAAGAGGTAAAAATACAAAAAGCAGATTTAGGTTTAGCATTTGATGGGGATGGAGACAGAGTTGGACTAGTAACTGACAAAGGTCAGGTTGTATTCCCAGATAAAATAATGATGCTCTTTTCAAAAGATATTTTAAATTCAAACAAAGGATCAATAATATTTGATGTTAAGTGCTCAAATTCGCTCTCAGATATAATTAAAAGTTCTGGTGGAAATCCAATTATGTCTCCAACCGGTCATTTCCATATTAAAAATAATATTAAAAAACATAATCCTCTACTAGCTGGTGAAATGAGTGGCCATATTTTTTTTAATGACAAATGGTATGGTTTTGATGATGGTCATTATGCAGGTATTAGAATAATTGAACTGATTTCTAATAGCTCCAAAACCATTTCAACTTTGGTTGACCATCTTCCAAAATCATTTTCAACTCCTGAGTTAAATATAAGTGTTACTGATGAGAGTAAATTTAAAATAATTGATGATTTTGTAAAAAACTGTAATCTCGAAGGCGAGAAAATTACTTTAGATGGTCTTCGAATTAATTTTGATAATGGATGGGGTCTATTAAGAGCATCTAATACTACTCCTAAATTAGTTCTGAGGTTTGAGGGAGATTCTGAAGAAAGCTTATATGAAATACAGAAAAAATTTTTAGATGAACTAACTCGCATTTGTCCTGATATTAATATAAATTTAACTTAGGAATGAAGACAGATAGAAAAAGTATTATTCTTGAATCACTTGCAGGCATGCTTGAAGAAAGAAATATGTCAAAGGTAACAACAGCTTTATTAGCTGAAAAATCTGGTATTACAGAAGCAGCCCTCTATCGACATTTTCCGAGCAAAAGGTCTATTTATGCAGAGCTATTTTCATTTTGTGATAGTGCAATATTTTCTAAATGCAATGAATTAAAAAAAGAAAAAATATCTTCAAAAGAAAAAATTAAAAATTCATTTTTGTTCTTTATGATATTTATAGAAAAAAATAAGGGGTTTGCAAGACTACTATCAAGAGAGGCATTATCTGTTGATGAGCAAAATGTAAATGATAATGTTAATCAATTTTATGAGAGATATGAGCTATTTCTTAGACAGGTCTTAAAAGAAGATAGTGATAACCTTATTACTCAACCTGGCGTATCAGCACAACTTATTTTGACAACGCTTGAGGGTAATGTCTCAAGATATATAAGATCTAAGTTTAAGGACTCACCATCGTCTTATATAGAAAACATATGGGAACTATTGGCAATAAGTATTTTTAGAAATTAATATTTTCTTCAAGAAATAGTTCAAAGTAAACATTATCTGTTGAATCCTCTTCAACTTTTCCAGTTAATTTATTAACTCTGACAAAGGATATATTTTCTGGAATTTTTTTATTCACAACATCAATTTTTTGTAGTTCGTTTTTCATGTAACCCAGCCATATAGGTAAAGCTATTGTAGAACCGTATTCATTTTCTCCAAGTGATGAAAAATCATCGGTCCCAACCCATACCGTTGTTACAAGCTCTTCATGAAATCCTGAAAACCAGGTGCTAACGGAATCATTTGTTGTACCAGTTTTTCCTCCTATATCATTTCTGTTGAGAAATGCAGACTTTCTTCCAGCAACTCCGTTTCTCATAAATCCTTCTAAAGTATCTTTAATTAGATATGAAATTCTCTCATCGATAACTTTTTCTTTTTTATTCAGAGGTTTCAAAATATAGTACGGTGATTTTATATTCATTTCTAAAGTATCAAGCCATGGAAATGCATTAAAGCTGATATTTTTTGATTGATTTAAAAAATCCTCATGCGAAAAAATCACATTTCCATATCTATCAATTATTTTGTGGACGTAATGTATGTCAGGAAGATAACCACCTGAAGCAAAAACACTATATGCTCTTACCATTTCAACAGGTGAAAAATTTCCTGATCCTAATGCTAAAGATAGGTCATTAGGAAGCCTTGCTTTGTTATATCCAAATTTTTCTAAATATTTCTGAGAATTTTCAATCCCCAGCTCCCTTAATAATTTAATTGAAACAATATTTACAGATTTTGTTAGAGCATCTCTTAAAGAAATTGGTCCATAAAATTCTCCGGTATAATTCTGAGGCCTCCAAACACTTTCAAGATTTTCATCTTCGAATGCTATTGGTGCATCGTTAATAAGAGAAGATAAGTTATAGCCATTTGCTAATCCGGAGGCATATATAAATGGCTTAAAGCTAGAGCCTGATTGCGGATATGAAAGTCTTACCCTGTCAAAATTACTAGAATTAAAATTTTTACCGCCATGATACGCAATTATTTCACCTGATCTTGGATCTATTGAAATTATTGATGACTCTACAGCTGGAATCTGATCGAAGGCATAGAAATCAATATTGTTTTTTAAATAAATAAAGTCGCCGAACTCTAAAATGTCATCAAACCCGTTTGGCCCTTTTCCTAACTTATTAATAGATACTTGAGGTCGCGCCCACAAGTACTCATTTGACCATGTTACTTCAAGAAGATCTAAGTTTTGATTGATGGATATTATTTTGTTCTTTTCTACTTTAATAACAATAGCTTTTGTATGAGTTTTATAATACGGAAAAGAATTAAAAACATTACTGATTTGATTTTTAATATCGTCATCATCTAAGTTAATATCGTTAGAGTAAGTTTCTTTTAACAGAAAATCTAGATTAAGCTCGCTTAAGTTCTCTTTCTGATCATCGTTAAATATATCTTCAAAATTTGGAGGTTGTCTCCAACCATGCCTCTTATCATATATAAATAATTCTTGCATCATACTTTCTTTTGCTTTGTCTTGGGATTCTGAATTAATGGTTGTATATACCGACCATCCTTCTTTATAAGCCCTTAGTCCATATCTATCAATAATTTCTTGACGAACTAATTCGGCAATATAACCCGCATCTACGTCATAAAGATTTATGTTATTTGCAATATTAATATTTTCGGAAACAGATTCTTGATAATCCTCAGAAGTAATATGATCAAGAAGAAGCATCCTTGATAAAATCCAATTACGTCTCTGCAATGTTCTTCTCGGATCTTTTACTGGATTAACCCTTGAAGGAAGTTGAGCTAAAGCAGCAATTGTTGCAGACTCTGCAATATTAAGCTCGTTTAAATCTTTATCAAAATAAGTATTGGCTGCTGCCTGAATACCATACGACCTATTGCCCAAGAAAATTCTATTAACATAAAGTTCAAATATTTCTTCTTTATTTAAATTACTTTCTAATTCAAGAGCAAGAAAAATTTCTTTTATTTTTCTGATAATAGTTTGTTCTCTAGTTAGAAGGTATCCTCTTACAACCTGCATAGTTATGGTGCCACCTCCACCCTCGCAGCCTTCTGGCCTTAAGCATCTTAAAAAAGATCTAATAAGACCGGTATAACTAATACCTTGATGATTAAAAAAATTGTCATCTTCAGCTGCTAAAAAGGCATTTTTAATATCTTGCGGTATTTCCTCAAAAGTTATTGCCCTTCTTTTAATTTCACCAAACTCTCCAATAAGCATTCCATCTTTTGTATAAACCTTTAATGGCATTTGGAGTTCAGATTGATCAACTAAACTTATCTTGGGTAAATTCGGTTTTAAATATAGGTTTGTTGAAATAATTAGAATTAATGCGAGAATACATGTTGTTATTCCTAAATAAAAAAGATATTTGATACTTTTTTGCATACTTTATTTTAATTCTTTCGTGCAAGAGAATATATCATTTAACATCCAAAAAAGTGTTTTTCTCCTCTTAGATGTTAAAATCACGTCAAATTTTTAAAACTATGAATATTTTTATTGTTGGGCCGATGGGTTCAGGAAAGTCGACAGTCGGAAAGATTATTTCTGATGAGTTATTTCTTGGCTTCTTAGACACTGATGAAGAAATTGAAGCAAGAACCGGAGCATCCATTGATTGGATTTTTGATCTAGAAGGAGAAGACGGTTTCAGAAAAAGAGAGAGCTCTATTTTGCAAGATTTAGCAGAAAAAAATTCAATTGTTCTATCAACAGGAGGAGGAATTATTCTAAAAGAAGAGAATAGAGAAATTCTTTCTTCAAGAGGAACAGTTTTTTATCTTGCAACACCGATATCTGTGCAACTAGAGAGAACAGCAAAGGATAAAGATAGGCCTCTACTTAAAAATGGTGATCCAAAAGAAATTCTTACTAAACTTCATAAGGATAGAAAAAATCTATATGAGTCTGTTGCTGATCATATTGTTGATACCGAAAACAAATCAAGTCAAGAGGTGGCTTCTGAAATAATCAAATTAGTAAAAAGTTGAGATTATGATTGAAATATTTGCTGGAAAAGGATCCTCAAAATACAAAATTTGTATCACAAATAAATCAATTCCTAAAAAAGAACTAAACAAAAATATCAAAAAAAATGCAAAAATTTTAATTATTACCGACTCTGGTATTCCAAAAAAATATATCAAAAGTTTAAAAAATAGTATTAGCAACAAAGTAGTCAAAGTTCATACCATTAAAAATGGTGAAAATGCCAAATCTTTCAAGACCTTTGAAGAGATAGTCAAAGTTTTAGCAGATTTAAAATTTTCAAGAACAGATTTAATAATAGCCCTTGGTGGAGGAGTTGTTGGTGATGTTGCTGGATTTTGTTCTTCAGCCTTTCTTAGAGGAATTGATTATATTCAAATTCCAACTACGCTTTTATCACAAGTCGACTCTTCAGTTGGAGGAAAAACAGCAATTAACATTCCTCAAGGCAAAAATTTAGTCGGCGCCTTTTATAATCCAAAGCTTGTATTAATTTCAACTAATTATTTAGAAACTCTTAGTGATGAAGAATATAAATCTGGATTAGGTGAAGTAGTCAAATATGCTTTAATTGAAAACAAAAAATTAAGAAATTTGATAAAAGAGCTAAATAAAAAAATAATAAAAAGAGATAAAAAAGTATTGCTTGAAATTATAAAGGAATCAATTCTGACGAAATCAAAAATTGTTACTAAAGACGAAAAAGAAAGTGGGATAAGAGCGATACTTAATTTTGGACATACTTTTGGTCATGCTATAGAGGCATACACCAATTATAAAAAAATGAGTCATGGAGCTGCTATAACTTTAGGAATGGTTATTGCTGCGAAGATTTCATTTTTCGAAGGTTATTTAAAAGAACATCAACTTATGAATGCCATTGGTTTAATTAACTCAATCGGTCTTGATACTGATCATTCAGAATTTAAATATTCAGATCTAAAAAAATATATCATGAATGATAAAAAAGTGGCTGATGGTAATCTCAACCTAATATTGATAAATGAAAAATATAAAGCTTTCAAAACAAGTAAATTTAATCAAGAAAGTATTTTAAAAGCATTTAAATTTTAACTAGGCAGCGTTCGCTGTTGTAGCTTTTAATAAGTCATGAATATTTGATGCTGCGGGAATCACTAACCAGAATAAAGGCTCATATCTTTCAAAATCATCTAGAATCATCTTTCCTTTAGGGCTTTTAGTTAGTTTAAAGTGTTTAGTGAGAATTTCCTTTAAATATTTTCTGTGCGGTTGCATTTCTTCAGTTGATATTCTCTCCAAGTTGACCAGTCCTCTATTACACTTATCAAAAAACGTTCTATCCTCATCAAGAACATAAGCAAATCCTCCAGTCATACCTGCACCAAAGTTCAACCCCACAGAGCCTAAAACCGTTACATGACCACCAGTCATATATTCACAACAGTGATCTCCAGCCCCCTCAACCACAGCATTGGCACCAGAATTTCTCACAGCAAACCTCTCTCCAACAGAACCTGATATAAATAATTCACCACCAGTGGCTCCATAAAGACAAGTATTTCCTGCTAAAACTATTTTGTTTGATCTAGCATAAGCTGAGTGATTTTTGATGACAATTTTACCTCCATTCATACCCTTTCCTACATAGTCATTTGCATCTCCATCCAAGATGAGGTTCAAGTTATTTGCATTCCAGCATCCAAAGCTTTGTCCAGCAGAACCTTTAAATTTAAGTGATAGTTTTTTTGGAAGGCCTTCTTCACCATATTTGTTTGCAATAAAGCCTGAAACGCTTGCTCCAATTGATCTATCCATATTTGAAATTTTAAAATTCAATGTTCCTTTTTTTTCTTGCTTAATAAATTTCATTGCCTGTTTTAATATCTTTTGTGCTAATTTTCCTTCATCCCAAGGTTCATTTTTTTCGACTGTACAAAAATAAGGTTCTTTATTTTTTTCATCTTTTTCTAAAAGACCTGATAGGTCTATTGATTTATATTGACCTTCGATTTCTTTTATTTGTTTTAGATATTGAGTTTGACCGATAATATCTTCTAGTTTACTTACACCGATATTTTTTAAATGTCCCCTTACATCATTTGCTATAAATTCAAAATAATTAATAACTTTTTCTTTTTCACCTATAAAATGTTGATTAATTAGATCACTTCTTTGAGTTGCTACACCTGTAGCACAATTATTTAAATGGCAGATTCTTAGGTATTTACAACCCATAGAAATCATTGGACCTGTTCCAAAACCAAATGATTCTGCGCCTAATATTGCTGCTTTAACTACATCGAGACCTGTCTTCATCCCACCATCAGTTTGTAACCTTACTTTGTGCCTTAGGCCTGCGTCTCTTAGGGATTGATGAGATTCTGCCAAACCTAATTCCCATGGTGAACCTGCATATCTTATTGAAGTTAATGGACTTGCACCAGTGCCGCCATCATGACCAGAGATTGTTATTAAATCTGCATAAGCTTTTGCAACACCAGCTGCTATTGTTCCTACTCCAGGCTCTGAGACTAGTTTTACAGAAACTAATGCTTTGGGGTTTACCTGCTTTAGGTCATAAATAAGTTGAGCTAGATCTTCAATAGAGTAGATATCATGATGAGGAGGTGGAGATATTAATGTAATACCAGGAGTTGAATATCTTAATTCAGCAATTAATTTATTGACCTTTCCTCCAGGTAATTGTCCTCCTTCTCCAGGCTTTGCACCTTGTGCTATTTTAATTTGCAGTACTTCAGCATTAACTAAATAGTGTGGTGTAACGCCAAATCTACCAGAAGCAATTTGTTTAATTTTTGACATTTTTAATGTCCCGTATCTATGTTTACCCTCTCCTCCCTCTCCAGAATTTGATCTAGCTCCAAGAGTATTCATTGCTTCTGCAAGAGTTTCATGCGCTTTTGGAGAAAGAGATCCTAAGCTCATCCCGGCTGAGTCAAACCTCTTAATTATTTTTTGAACGGGCTCAACTTTCGATCTTAATTTTTTTGGATCTTTTACGATCTCTAAAAGATCTCTTAACATAGCAGGAGGTCTTTTATCTACAAGATCAGCATATTCTCTATATATTTCTTTTGAGCCTGAAGAAACAGCCTCTTGAAGCTTTTTTACAATCTCTGGATTGTAAGTGTGGTACTCGCCACCATGAACATATTTTAAAAGTCCACCAACATTCATCTCGGACAGATTGGATCGTGCGTAATCATTGAGTGCTTTATTTTCTTTATCAAGATTATCTAAACCCTTTCCACCAATCCTGCTTTCAGTATTAGTAAAACATAAATCTACAACCTCATGATTTAAGCCTACTATCTCGAATAGTTGAGAGCCTCTGTAACTTGATATTGTAGAGATACCCATCTTAGAGATTATTTTGAGCAATCCTTTATTTATGCCTTTTCTATATCTAGCGCAATTTTCATGAGGCGAACCTTTTAATTCATTTCTGTCAGTTAGATCAAGAATTGTTTGATATGCGAGTGTTGGATAAACTGCTGTTGCTCCAAACCCAATAAGACATGCTATTTGATGAGTATCCCTTGCTGAAGATGAAGTAACAATAATGTTAGCCTTTGATCTTAAACCTAACTCAACAAGCTTTTGATGCACGCAACCTGTGGCAAGAAGAGCATTTATTGGTAGATATTTTTTATTAGGCAATAATTCCTCTAAATGAATGATCGTATTTCCTTTCTTAATGCTTCTTACTGCCCTTTTTTGAAGAAGCTCAAGAGCTTTTTTCAGACTTTGATCATTTTTATATGAGAGTTCTATACTTTGAGATTTGAAATACGGATTATCCAAAATAGATTGAAGTTTTTTATACGATAATACCGGCGAAGATGTAACTAATCTTTTGGCGTGCTCAGAAGATTCTTCAAAAACATTTAATTCAGGACCGTAACATGTCTCTAATGACATAACACTTGCCTCTCTCAAGGAATCAATTGGAGGATTGGTAACTTGAGCAAATTGTTGCCTGAAATAATCATAAATTTGTCTGTGCATCTTACTCATAACAGCAAGAGCTGTATCATCGCCCATAGACCCAGTTCCTTCTTGAGAATCAACCGCCAAAGGTTTGATTACCGAAGTTCTTTCCTCTTTATAAAGCAAAAAAAGCTTAGAGGAGATGCTGAACTCTTCTGAATTAATTTTTCTAAGCCCAGGTCCTTCATACTTATCAAGGCTTGATTCCACATAAACGGCATTTTCCTTTAGCCATTTTCTATATGGCGCTGCAAATTTAAGTTGATCATCAATTTCTTTTTCAGTTAATATCTCGGATGTTTCTGTGTTAATAGCAAGCATGCCCCCTGGTGAAACTCTTCCTTTTTTAGCAATTTTATTTTCTTCAACTGGATTTACTCCAGTTTCTGAAGCAATAGTAATATTGTCACTATTATCAATTTGGTATCTTGCAGGCCTAAGACCATTTCTATCAAGGACACAAATAGCCCATTTTCCATCTGACATAACAATTCCTGCTGGCCCATCCCATGGCTCCATGTGCATTGAATTATATTCATGAAAACTTCGCACATCAGGATCTAAGAGCTGAGCATTCTGCCATGCTGGAGGTAAAACCATTCTAATTGATTTAAATATATTTATTCCGCCTGAAACTAAGATCTCAATCATGTTATCCAAGGCTGATGAATCAGAACCAGATTCATTAACAATTTGTTTAAATTTCTGGATTTTTGGTATTTGAGGTGTTTTAAAAATACTGGTTCTAGCCTTAGACCAGTTTCTATTTCCTCTTATAGCGTTGATTTCTCCGTTATGTGCTAAAAGTCTGAAAGGTTGTGCAAGATGCCATCTTGGGCTCGTATTGGTTGAAAATCTTTGATGAAAGACACATACAGAAGACTTGAAATGCTTAGACTGGAAGTCGATATAAAAATTCTCTATGTCTTTTGGGAGCATTAGGCCTTTATAAATGATGGTCTTATTGGAAAAACTGCAAAAATAAAGCTTTTCGTCATCCAGATAAATCTCCTCAATAAATTTTCTTGACTGAAGTAATGCAGTTTCAAATTCAGCATCTAGCATTTCCCCTTTTGGCTCAATGAAAAGTTGATAAACATAAGGCATGCAGTCCAGCGCTATGTTCCCTAGAATAGACTTATTGATGGGTACCTCTCTTTTTGCGCACAACTTAAGACCTTCTTTTGAAAGAATATATTTGATTTTTTCTTCAATCACTTGGATGTCTTGATAATAAAATAATTGTCCAACAGCAAACTTTTCTGAAAGCTTGATATTTTGCTCGTTTTCTAAGGTTTTAATAAAGAATTTTTTATTAAGATTTAGAAGTAGTCCACAGCCGTCGCCAGTTTTTCCATCAGATCCAATACCACCTCTGTGGGTCATACTTTTGAGAGCTTCGATTGAATCAAGCACTATTTTTCTGGATGGTATTCCATGAATATTAGCTATCAAACCGAAGCCACAGTTATCTCTAAAATAGTCTTTTTTATAAAGTTTTGGCATTTTTGTTAAAAATAGAAAATTGATGTTAACACAAAAAATTTCATTTTTTTCATAAAAAGTGTCATACTATGTCATACTCACACTTTACAATAGATGAATAAAAATAAGCAATATAGAATTGAGAAGGGTCTTTTACTCTTTACGCAGCCTAGATCGCCCTATTTCTATGGAAAATTTCGTATAAATGGTAAATATAGAACTCAGTCATTTGCGCCTATTTCAGATATGGAAGAAGCTAAGAAAAGGCTTTATGAGTGGCGTGAGGAGATTATTCAACAAGAAAATAGTTTTAGCGTAGCTCAAAACATTATTACTTCTGACAGAAATGAATATGTAACTTTTGAAAAACTTGAAAACAATTTTCAATTCCTTGATGTTGGTAGATTTGATCCTGGCAAAAAAACTCCAGATGAGCGAAAAATTGAATTCGTTGAAATATACGGCGAATATAACCAAGTTCAAGCTTCAAACCAAGCTCACAGATGTTTAGATTGTGGTAATCCTTATTGTGAATGGAAGTGTCCTGTTCACAATTACATTCCAGATTGGCTAAAACTTGTAAATGAAGGAAATATTATGGAGGCAGCAGATTTATGTCACTCTACAAATAGCCTTCCTGAAGTTTGTGGACGTGTATGCCCGCAAGACCGTTTATGTGAAGGAGCTTGCACATTAAATGATGGTTTTGGGGCTGTAACTATCGGATCAATTGAAAAGTATATTACAGAAAAAGCTTTTGAGATGGGCTGGAAGCCTGATCTTTCGCATAGAAAGTGGACTAACAAGAAAGTTGCAATTGTTGGGTCTGGTCCTGCTGGAATTGCATGTGCAGACATTTTAACTAGATCAGGCATTAAAAGTCATGTTTATGACAAGAATGAGGAAATAGGTGGTTTGCTTACTTTTGGAATACCTGAGTTTAAACTTGAAAAATCTGTAGTTAAAAGAAGGAGAAAAATTCTTGAGGAAATGGGAATTAATTTTCATCTTGGACAAGAAATTGGAAAAGATATTCCCTTTCAAAAACTATACGATGAACATGATGCTGTTTTTTTAGCTATGGGAACATACACCTCACTTGAAGGTGGATTTGAAGGTGAAAAACTTCCGGGCGTTTACAAAGCGATTGACTACTTAATATCAAATACTAAAAAACTATTAAATATGAACACTGGCAAAACTGAACATATTAATTTTAAAAATAAGAAAGTTATAGTTTTGGGCGGTGGTGATACTGCTATGGACTGCAACAGGACAGCTATAAGGCAAGGCGCAAAATCAGTTACATGTTTATATAGAAGAGATGAAAAAAATATGCCTGGATCAAGAAGAGAGGTTCAAAATGCAAAGGAAGAGGGAGTGATTTTTAATTTCAATATTCAGCCGATAGATATTTTAGGTAATGATAAGGTTGAAGGAGTAAAAACAGTTCAAACAATGCTTGGAGATCCTGATCAAAATGGTAGAAGAGTTCCTATTCCTGTGCCAGGATCAGAAAGAATATATGATGCAGATGTTGTAATAGTAGCTTTTGGTTTTAGAGCTAGTCCTGCTCCGTGGTTCGTGGACTTTGATATTGAAACGAAAAAGAATGGGCTTGTGGTGGCAGAGGAAAATCAAGAATTTAAGTTTCAAACATCTAATGAAAAAATATTTTCTGGGGGAGATATGGTCAGGGGCTCTGATTTAGTTGTAACTGCAATTTGGGAAGGAAGAGAAGCTGGTAAAAGTATAATAAAATATGTTTCATGAATACCTCTAATCCCCTCTTCTTAAGAGCGCTTCAAAAAGAGGTTTTAACTACTCCTCCGATTTGGTTTATGCGGCAAGCTGGAAGATACATGCCAGAGTATAGAAAAGTTAGAAAAAATTTTAGAAACTTTTTAGATATGTGCAAAAGTCCTGATGTTTGTTGCGAACTTGCACTTCAACCAATAGATGCATTTAATCTTGATGCTGCAATCTTGTTTTCGGATATTCTCACAATCCCAGATGCATTTGGACTTAATGTAAATTTTGTTGAGGGTAAAGGACCTATTTTTTCAAATTCAATTGATAGTGCAGAAGACATAAGCAATCTTCCACAATTTGATCCTGATAAACTCGACTACGTTTACAAAGCTGTTTCGAATATAAAAAACACCTTGTCGGATAATATACCGTTAATTGGTTTTAGTGGCAGTCCATGGACTTTAGCTGCTTACTCTATCGAAGGAAAGTCTTCTCAAGACTTCAGTAAAACACTTAATTTCCTTAAAACCAATGAATCTGATGTTCATTCACTACTCTTAAAATATACTGATGCATGTTTCCTTTACATTAGAAAACAAGTGCAATCTGGTGCCGATGTTATTCAAATTTTTGATTCTTGGGCAAATTTACTTTCAAATGAAGATTTGAAGATATTTTCTTTAGATTACATATCTTCATTAATATCAGCATTGAAGTTAGATCCAGTAACAAAAAATACACCCATAATTCTATTTGCAAGAGACCCAAAATGTGATGCTAAAACACTTATTGATACATCTGCAGATTGTATAAGTCTCTATTGGAAAATGAAAAACTTTAATATTGATGAAGCAAAAGACAAGGTAGCTCTTCAAGGAAATCTTAATCCAAAAATATTACTTGAAGATGAAGAAATTATTAAATCTGAAGCTATAAAAGTATTGAATAATTTTAAAAATTATCCGGGTTACATTTTTAATCTAGGTCATGGGATTACCCCTGATATTGATCCAAGCAAAGTAAAGTTTTTGACAGAAATAATCCGTGAGTATTAATCCTCCCAGAGTCTTATTAATCCCTCTTGAGTACATGATGCAATTAATTGACCATCTCTTGAAAAAATTGAACCTCTTGAGAAACCCCTTGCATTTCTAGTAACAGGACTATCAATGGTATACAAAAACCATCCGTCTAAATCTAATTTTCTATGAAACCACATTGCATGATCAAGACTTGCATTTTGTAAGTTTTTTGTAAGAAAGTTCACACCAACTGAATTATTAGCAGCGCCTAATAAACCCATATCTGAGATATATAGTAAAAATGCTTGTTGAATAATTTGATCATCGGGCAAACTCCCATCTGTTTTGATCCAAGTATTTTTATATGGTGGCATTCTTTCAGGTTTGAAATAATTTTGTTGTTCCACTGGTCGCATTTCAATTTCTCTTTGCCTGATGAACATTGGCATGTCTTCTTTTTTCATTTTTAATTCATTTAAAATTTCTTCTCTTATCTCTTGTTCGCTTTTTAAAGTTTCGGGTTCTGGCACATCGGGCATTTCAATTTGATGCTCAAGCCCTTTTTCTCTTTTTTGAAATGATACTGAGCAATTAAAAATTGCTTCTCCGTCTTGAATTGCTTTTACACTTCTTGTTGTAAAACTCTTACCATCTCTAATCCTATCAACAGTAAATGTAATAGATTTGTCCATATTTCCTGGTCTTAGGAAGTAAGAATGAAAAGAATGCGCAAAGTGTTCTGCGTCTATAGTTTTATAAGCTGCTACTAAGGTTTGTGCCATAACCTGACCACCAAATATTCTTTTATAGCCAACATTAGTGCCATTCCAGCTGAAAATATCCCTATCAACTTTTTCTAGCTCAAATAATTCAAGAGATTTATTTAAAATAGTTTTTTTCTTCATAATATCTATGTTGCGCTCAAGCCGCCATCAATTAACAGTTCTGTTCCGGTAATAAAAGAAGACTCGTCAGAGGCAAGGAAAACTGCAGCATTTGCAATATCGATTGGCTCAGCCAATTTCCTAATAGGTATTTGTTGAATTAATTTTTCTTCGATATTTCTCTCAGGCGCTGCATCGATCATGCTCTGAACCATTGCAGTTCTTGTAAAAACAGGATGGATTGAGTTGCATCTCACTAAATTAGTAGACTTAGCGCAGTGTAAAGCTATAGATTTAGATAAATGTCTAACAGCTGCCTTAGATGAATTATATGCAGATGTATTATGTGAAGCTACAATTCCCGACATAGATGAAACATTAATAATCGATCCGTTACCAGATTCTCTCATAAGCGGGAGAGAATGCTTACTTCCAAGAAATACAGAATCAAGATTTACATTATGTACTAATCTCCATGTATCTAAATCAGTTGCTTCGATATCACCTCCATTCCCAATTCCAGCATTGTTAACCAAAATATTTAATTTACCAGCATCGTTTTTTATTTGATCAATAGCTTTCACCCAGTTCTCAGAGTTTGTTACATCAAGCAGAATTGCAGAACATGATAACTCTTCTGCAGTTGCTTCAAGCTGAGTACTGTTAATGTCACTGATAAAAACAATAGCGCCTTCAGCAATCATTAATTTTGCCATCTCTTTGCCTAGCCCTTGAGCAGCGCCTGTTATCAAGGCTACTTTATCTTTTAGTCTTTCTGCCATAATAAATATATAATTAGATAAAAATAACATCTTACATTGTTTACAAAAAAACTAGAACTTTAAACTCTCAAAAGGTAGGATATGCGTCCAAAACTTATTATTCAGCTATGACTATTAACAAAAAAATTGATTTACCAAACAAACCTGACGCAAAGTTTGATGTTGCCAAGGTGTTTAGTATTGATTCAGATCTCACTGTAAAAGGTTTTAAAGATAGAACAGATTGGGTTCCTGAGATCGATAATAGCTATGTGTTTGATAAAGAGACAACCCTTTCAATCTTAGCTGGGTTTGAACACAACAGAAGGGTTATGGTTCAGGGGTTTCATGGAACAGGAAAATCCACACACATTGAACAGATTGCAGCCAGACTAAATTGGCCCTGTGTAAGAATCAACCTCGACAGCCATATTAGTAGAATTGATTTGCTTGGAAAAGATGCAATAAAATTAAACGATGGTAAGCAAGTTACAGAGTTTCAAGAAGGCTTATTACCTTGGTCAATTCAGAATCCAGTAGCTCTTGTTTTTGATGAATACGATGCAGGTAGACCAGATGTTATGTTTGTCATTCAAAGAATCTTAGAAGTAGATGGTAAGTTGACACTTCTTGATCAAAATAAAATATTAGAGCCAAACTCTTCTTTTAGGCTATTTGCGACAACAAATACGGTTGGGCTAGGTGATATGACAGGACTATATCACGGAACACAACAGATAAATCAAGGACAAATGGATAGATGGCACATATTAGCTACCCTTAACTATTTAGATCCTGAGCAAGAATTTAAAGTTGTAATGTCCAAACTTAGTGGTTTTAAAGGTGTAAAGAATCAAGAAATTGTTAAAAATATGATCAAGCTTGCCAATCTGACAAGAGTAGGTTTTTCAAATGGAGATATTTCTACCCTTATGTCACCAAGAACAGTAATTTCGTGGGGCCAAAATTTCAAAATTTTTAAAGATATAGTTACTTCTTTTAAACTTACTTTTCTAAATAAATGTGACGAAGTGGAAAGATCTATAATTTCTGAATATTTTCAGAGATGTTTTGATTTAGAAATTGATAATAATTCTGAATCGTAATTAATGGCTTGGACAAAAAATAGAGACAGACTTCATGAAGCTGCTATATCAACAGTCAAAGCAATATCTAAAAACAAACAACTAAATTCGAATACTGGAATATACCAAAGACCCCCTTCTGGAAATAATATAATTTTTTCATCTGCTCCAAGATCAACAAAAGATTTATCAAAGTGGCGAGGTGAATCAGACTTTCAAGCTTTCTGGCACAAATTTCATAAAAAAAGAAAAGAAATCCCTCTCACGCTTCCTGCCAGAATGCTTTTTAATGAGTTTGAAATTTCTAGAGTGGAAATTCTGGGTTCGCAAGAATTTATTGGATCCAAGAAAAATATTTCAAATTTTTTAGATCAAAAAAGTCATGAATTTGAAGATACTAAATCTCTTAATTACTTATCGCATGGTATAAATCTTTGGTTAAAAGAGGGAGCAGGTTTTAAATTTAATGCTAAGTCCAAAACTATTATTAATGATCTAATTAAAAAATATGATTTCGAAACTTTTAGTGAAGAATTAAGAGTTAATATTATTAAAAATATTCATGATCAAGAAAAGTTTGAAAAATCAGTCATTAGGTTTCTACAAAAATTAAAGCTATTAAAGGAACTTGATGATGATAATGAAGATCAAGATCTTGAAGATTCGCCTGGCAGTACTGATGATATAGAAAATACAGAGATGGAATCAGATGATAGTGAATCTGAAGACACAAGTATTGACTTAAAAGATTTTAAGGGAGACATAGATCTTGATCTGCAAGATTCAATTGAATCAACTGATGATACTTCGATTCAAGAAGAAATTGACGCTCTAGCATACCCGCATAATGATTTTTCAAACAAGCTAAGAAAAGATTATTCAATTTATACAACAAAATTTGATGAAGTAATTGATGCAAAAGATTTAGTAACTTCAGATGAGTCACAAAGACTCAGAAATCAATTAGATAATCTAATAAAACCGCATATATCTACAATTGGTAAATTAGCTAATAGATTGCAGAGGCTTCTTCTAGCGAAACAAAACACTAGTTGGAATTACAATCTTGAAGAAGGAATGTTAGATAATGCGAGACTTCATAGAGTAATAGCAAATCCTGGATTTCCATTAAGTTTTAAACAAGAAACAGAGAATAAATTTAAAGACACTGTTGTGACTCTTTTAATCGATAATTCAGGGTCAATGAGAGGAAGATCGATTAGCCTTGCAGCAATATGTGCTGACATTATTGGAAGCACTCTTGAAAGATGCCAAGTTAAAACAGAAATATTAGGTTTTACAACAAAACACTGGAAAGGCGGAGATTCAAAAAAACTTTGGATTATAAATGGAAACAGGTCGAATCCAGGAAGGCTAAATGATATCAGACATATTATCTATAAAAGTGCAGACAACAGTTGGAGAAGGTCAAGAAAATATTTTGGAGCAATGCTTCGTGAAGGCCTTTTAAAGGAAAATGTTGACGGAGAAGCTCTAGCCTGGTCGCATGAAAGGCTTCTAAAACGCTCAGAGGAGAGAAAAATATTAATTGTTATTTCTGATGGAGCTCCTGTCGATGATAGTACTTTGTCAGCAAATAGAGAGGATTTTTTAGATAATCATTTAAGGGAAATCATCTCGCTAATTGAAAATGATAGTCCTGTAGAATTACAAGCGATTGGTATCGGACATGACGTAACAAAATACTATAAAAATGCACTAACAATTAATAGAGCTGAAGAGCTTGGAGAAGTGTTATTGGATGAACTTTCTAAACTTTTCAAGGATTAACAAATAATATAAAATAAGCATATTGAATGTTTGCACCGTAAACATTACATAAAGTAGAGGAAAAAATATGAAAATTCGTAAGCAAGCTGGTCCACCTGAGGATTTAATTTATTTTGATGAAGATTTAAATCTCACACAGAACAATGTCGAGGATGTTGTAGAAATATTTAATACTCCATTAACGGGTTCATACAACTGGGACTACACAGTATCAGATAATAGAATTAAGAAGCTTTATGAATTAGGAAAAGAGCTTAACTGGAATGGTTCAATTGATCTTAAATGGGACTATACTCATCCAGCTGATGAGAGATTAGTCGAAACAGATGATCCCCTTCCTCATGAAACATTGAAAGCATATGAAAAGCTTTCTGATGAGGAGAAAATACTATTTGACAGACATTCAACTGCTGAGCTAATGAGTCAGTTCCTTCACGGTGAACAAGGAGCTCTATTGGTAGCTTCCCAGCTAGCATCCTGTGCGCCTACTTATAATGCAAAACTTTATGCAGCTTCACAAACTTTTGATGAAGCAAGACATGTGGAGGTTTTCAATAGATACCTACAGGAAAAAATTGGTATTCACTATCCAATAAATCCTTCTTTAAAGATGTTGCTCGATAAGATTCTCACTGACGAAAGATGGGATCTAAAGTTTATTGGTATGCAAATTATTATTGAAGGTCTCGCTCTAGCTGCATTCCAAATGTTGAAAGCTATAACCAAAGATCCGTTACTAAAGCAATTACTTCATTATGTTGTTAGAGATGAAGCAAGACACGTGACTTTTGGAATAAATTACCTTGAGGATTTTATAAAAACACTTTCACCAGAAGAAATCGAAGAACGTGCGCAATTTGCATATGAAGCTTGCGTAATTTCAAGGGAAAGATTGATAAATACAAAAGCTGAACAAAGATTCCTTGGAATGTCTGAAGAAGAAGCTAGAAAATTTGCAATGGATACAAAATCATTTGAAATGTTCAGAAATTTCTTATTCTCAAGAGTCATTCCAAATCTATCAAGAATAGGTTTGTTAACTGATAAGGTTAGGCCAAAATTTGAGGCTCTAGGACTGCTTGAGTATGAAAATGCTCCTGACGACTTTGAGTGTGATTGGGCTGAGATGAAAAAACCTTTAGAGAAATTTGGTCAAATTCCAACATCACTCTAACTTTAAAATTTTCTTTCTGACCATACATTATTAGTATGAATTAAAATACGGAGTTTAATTATGTCTAAACATGCTGCATTAAATACATTCGGGAGATCGGCTAATCCTGCTTTTACTAAAAATTTTGGTAACACCTATGGTGATATTCCTGTTGCCGAACGAATGACGCTGGATGGTGCTGTAAATAAAACGGGTATTCTTCTATCTTTATGTTTTGGCGGAGCATTTATTGGATGGAATATTCCTCAATTGATGTTTCCAGCAATGTTGATTGGATTAGTTTTAGCATTAGTTACAATTTTTAGAAATCCTGCGAAAGCTGGCTCAACTGCTCCTTTATATGCTCTAAGCCAAGGTATTTTCCTAGGCGGCATAACTATGATCTTTGAAGCACAATTTCCCGGAATTGCTATGCAGGCTCTTGCGCTTACTTTTGGAATACTTACAACATTATTGGTTTGCTACAAATCTGGTCTAATTCTTCCAACTCAAAATTTTAGATTAATGTTGGTATCTGCTATTGGTGGAATAATGCTTTTATACATAGTAAATTTTGTAATGAGCTTCTTTGGTTCAACACTCAGCTTTCTTACATCAAATTCTCCTATGAGTATTGGTATTTCACTAATCATTACAGGTGTAGCTGCTTTAAGTTTGGTACTTGATTTTGATTTTATTGAAGAAGGTGCTGAAAAAGGCCTACCAAAATATATGGAATGGTATGGGGCTTTCAGTCTTATGGTAACTTTAATATGGCTTTATTTAGAAATTTTAAGGTTATTAGCAAAAATAAGAAGCAGGTAATTAAAGTTGAATAATCTAGTATTTGGTTTAATTGCTGTTTTATCACTATTTGCGTTCTTTAAGCTCTCTAAGGTTAAGGCATCAAGCAAGCAGATTAATAGGGACAATCGTATCAATAGATTTGGTAACTCACAGAACAAAAATGAAAATATTATTGAAGGCGAAGCAGAAGAAATTAATGATGAGAACAAAAATGATGCTTAAATTAAAATTTAATAAATCTTTAAATATTTTGCTACTTGTATCTACATTTCATTTATTTGCTTTAGACCAAATTATCAATGAGGCTCCGATTATTCAACCAGGTGCACCAGGAGAACCTTCTAAAAATTTAGACGCAGATGCTGCAACTGATATTGCGAATACTTCATATATCAAAGCTGATGTGAAATTTCTAAGGGGAATGATTGTACATCATGAACAAGCTATTCTTATGTCAAATTTAGTAGACAAAAGAACAAATAATAAAACAATAGTAGATCTTGCTAAAAGAATAGATGTTTCACAAAAAGATGAAATTAATTTTATGGAGAGTTGGCTTAAGGAGAGGAATGAGTATGCTCATAATATGATGGCAACAAATAATCATCAACAAATGCATGCTGAGATGGTTGGAATGGCTAGTCCTGAGCAACTAAACAATTTAAAAAATTCAAAAAGTACTAATTTTGATAGATTATTTCTTCAACTAATGATTGCTCATCATGATGGCGCACTTGAAATGGTAAAAGAGCTAAAAAAATATCCTGGTGCTGCATATGATCCAATTTTAAATGAATTTGTATCTGATTTAGTTAATGATCAAGGTGTTGAAATTGAACGAATGAATGTTATGGCTGTAAATTTATCTGATGATCCGAGATCTGGTTTAACTGCAGGTCTTTTTATTGCAGATGAAGCTATTTTAAATTTAGAACTTATAACCTCTCTTAGAAAACCAACTGGGTTTTATGACCCAAAAAACCCAGCTGCAAAAGGATCAGAAGATACAACCAAGCCGGAAGAAGATAGAGAAAAAACAACTTTAGAAAAGTCTCGTTCGTTAAGAAGTCCTATGTTAAGTTTCGCTAATACTGATATGGCATTCAGAGATGATATTTTAGTTGCTGGTAGCTATCACGGATTTAATATATACAAATTAAATGAAAATGGTATTCCGAGTCTAATTTCATCAGTTGTTTGTCCAGGCGGTCAAGGTGATGTATCCATTGTCGGAGATATATTAATTATGTCTGTTGAACAAATTAGAAGCAGAATTGATTGCGGGCTTGAGGGAGTTGGTAGAGATGCAAGTCCAGAAAGATTTAGAGGTATTAGAATATTTGATATCTCTGATCTAAGGAATCCTGTTCAAGTTGGTGCTGTTCAAACATGTCGTGGCTCGCATACACATTCTATAGTCGCAGGCCCTAATGAAGATGGAAAAATCATTGTATATAACTCTGGTACAGGTAGTGTTAGAGACGATGAAGAAATGGAAACATGCGTTGGGAATGTTCCTGGAGATAAAAGAACAGCGCTATTTAGAATTGATGTCATAGAGATTCCTGTCTCAGAACCATCAAAAGCAAAAATAGTGTCTAGTCCAACTGTTTTTGCAGATGAGGAAACTGGTTCACTTGCTGGATTATGGCAAGGAGGCGACCATGGAGACGATACACAAGATACAAAAAGAACGGATCAGTGTCACGATATAACAGTCTTTCCTTCTGCAAATATTGCAGCTGGAGCCTGCTCAGGAAATGGTATCTTATTTGATATATCAGACCCCTATAACCCACAAAGACTTGACGTTGTTACTGATAAAGGTTTTGCATACTGGCATTCAGCAACATTTAACAATGATGGTACCAAAGTTATCTTCACGGATGAATGGGGTGGCGGTGGTCGAGCAAGATGTCGAGCATGGGATCCATTGGATTGGGGTGCCGATGCAATATATGACATTGTCGATAGTAAATTAATTTTTAAAAGCCACTACAAAATGCCTGCACCTCAATTAGAAACTGAAAATTGTGTTGCTCATAATGGCTCAATTATTCCAGTTCCAAATAGAGACATTTTTGTTCAGGCTTGGTATCAGGGCGGCTTATCAATTATGGATTTTACTGATTCTTCTAATCCTATTGAAATAGCTTATTTCGATAGAGGGCCAATTCTTGAAGATATCCTCATCACTGGTGGTTATTGGTCAACGTATTTTTATGATGGATACATTTATGGTACAGAAATTACCAGAGGTCTAGATGTTTTCAGATTAGTCCCAAGTGAATTTATTAGTGCTGAAGAAATATCTGCAGCCGCCAAAGCATATCCCGCATTAGGTCCAAGGGTTTTTAATCCTCAACAGCAAGTTCCTATGACCTGGCCATCAACTTATCTAGAATAAAGAATTGAGTGATAATTTTGACAGATATGTCTACCTCACAGGTAGAACAATAATTGGTTTATACTTTTTGGTCCCCGGTATATTTAAAATACTTTCGTTTTCAGATTATATACAAATCGTATCAATAAACGAGGTTCCATTCCCTGTCTTTTCATTAATTTTAGTTATTTTATGTCAGTTAATTTTTGGTTCATCTATAATTTTGGGTCGATTCTTAAAAATAGGTTCGATAGTTTTGGGAACTAACATATTGTTATTTAATTTTTATATACATGACTTTTGGAATATGAATGATGTTATAAATCAAAATCATGAAATGCAAAATTTTATAAAGAATACTGCTATTCTGGCTGGTCTCTTAGTACTATATAAAACTCATGAAAGTAGCGATTGATTTTGGTATTTCAAATACTGATATTGCGGTAAGCAATGATGCTAATGTGGATTTTTTTACTATTCCGTCAACAAAAATTAATCATTTAATTCTAGATGAAATCTTTGAACAAATTAATATTGATATTGATCTTATAGACAAGATTGCTGTTACTGGAGGGAAATCAGATTCACTTGATAGTATTTATAAAACCATTGAAGTTATAAAAATAAACGAAACAGATGCGATCGGTAATGGTGTTATTGAAATTTATAGCACACATGAGCCATTTGTTGCTATTAGTGCAGGAACCGGTACAGCATGCATATATCATCAAGATGGAGAATTTAATTATATTGGTGGAATTGCAATAGGCGGTGGAACACTAAAAGGATTAAGCAATCTAACTTTAAATACCTCATCAATGGACGAAGTGACTAAAAAAGCTTTGTTGGGTAATAGAGAGAACATAGATTTATTAATTGGTGATGTTGTAAATGATATTGGGATTTTAAATCCCTCTGTAACTGCATCAAATTTTGCTAATTTAAAGAAAGGTGAAGATGTATCAGAGAATGATGTTGCTGCTGCAATATCAAACATGATTGGAGAGGTTATTGGAACAATCGCCTATCTTAATGCAGCATTATGTGGAATTAATAAAGTTCATTTTATTGGAAGAGTTTCAACAAATGAATTTGTTAAAAATGCGATTAATGAAAGATTGAAATTAGCTAATATGGAAGGACTCTTTGAAGATAATAGAGAATATGGTACTGTAGTCGGTGCACTCAAGCTTTTAAACGACAATTAAATAAATTTTTTTTATAATTCTTAGATATGGAAGTAGTCACAGATAAGTCGATAATCATCACACTTGCTATACCTGCATTTTTTTTGCTAATAATAGTTGAGTACTTCTATGGAAAATATGTTGGTAAAAATACATATAGACTTAATGATACTGTAACTAGCATTACTATAGGAATGATAAGCCGTTTTCCTACGATGCTTAACCTGGGTGTTCAAAGTGTTATATTTGTTTATATAAGTACAAACCTTAATTTAGAGTTACTCTCAGTAAAAAATCCATTTACATGGATAGTGGCCTTCCTTTTATATGATTTATCATATTATTGGATGCATAGAATGCATCACGAAATTAAAATTTTATGGGCAACACATAGCGTACATCACCATGGAGAAGACTTTAATCTTGCAACAGCTTTAAGACAAACAAGCACTGGCTGGCTGTGGAAATGGATATTTTATATGCCAATGATCCTACTAGGTGTGCCTGTAGAAGTCTTTATAGCAGTTGCAGGCGTTAATTTAGTTTATCAGTTTTGGGTTCATACTGAACATATAGGACATTTGGGATGGATGGAAAAAGTCTTTATTACTCCAATGAATCATGGGATACATCATGCAAAAAATAAGGAATACATCGATGCTAACTACGGCGGTGTATTTATTATATGGGATAGAATGTTCGGAACATACATAGCACAGAGACCAGACCTAAAACCGGTTTATGGGACTGCAACACCTTTAAATAGCTGGAACCCTCTTTGGGCGAATTTCCAGGTATTCTCTATTATGATTAATGATACTATTAAAACAAAATCATGGCGCGATAAAGTGAAAGTATGGTTTTCAAAAACATATTGGAGGCCTGAAGATTGTATTGAAGAAAAAAATCCAGATGATTTTTATAAAAAATTTAATCCTGAAATTACTTCTGAAATAAAAATATTTAGTTTTGTTCAAATGATGTTCACTATTGCTGTATCAGGATCAGTTCTGACATTTGTTTCGTCTCATGCTTACAATGAGATAGCTGCATTTGGAATTATTATTGTATTGATATCTTCTTTAACAGGTTATCTAATGCATGCAAAAATATTGGCATACAGAATGATATTATTCTTCTCTTTCTTTACTATTTTAGGAATATATTATTTTGAGTTTATAAGCTTAGAACATCTTTCAACAAAATTACTTCTAGCACAGTTATATATGAACATACTTGCCGTGATTGCAACATACTCAATGCAGTCACTTCAAAATGTAAAAATATTAGGAACTAAATAATTTAATTCACGTCAAATCTGTCTGCATTCATCACTTTATTCCATGCATGAATGAAATCTTGAGTAAATTTTTCACTTGAATCATCTTCAGCGTAAACTTCAACAATAGCTCTTAATTGAGAATTAGATCCAAATACAAGATCTGATCTTGATGCAGTTCTTATCTTTTCGCCTGAATTTCTATCAAATGCTTCATATGAATTTCCGGTTCCATTTGGTTTCCATTGAACAGACATATCTAGTAATGTTTTGAAATAATCATTGCTCAGCGTGTTGGTATCTTCTGTAAATACGCCATACCCGTTAAGACTAATACCTAGAGATCTCATGCCCCCAATGAGGACAGTCATTTCTGGAGCAGTTAAGCCGAGCAGTTGAGCTTTATCAAGCATAATTTCTTCAGGAGCAGTATTTACGCCGCTTGCATGATAATTTCTGAACGCATCAGATTTAGGCTCAAGTACTTCAAAAGATTCTATATCAGTTTGTTCTTGCAGAGCATCGCCACGCCCAGGAGTAAAAGGAACCTCCACTCCTGAGGCATTCTCAATTGCAACATTTCCGGCAAGAATAATCACATCAGCAATTGAAGCACCAGTCTCTTTTGAAATAGCTTCGTATATTTTTAAAACTTTATCTAGTTGGCTTGGATTATTAGCTTCCCAATCTTTTTGAGGAGCTAGCCTAATTCTAGATCCATTAGCGCCACCTCTCATATCAGATCCTCTGAAGGTAGATGCACTTGCCCATGCTGTTTCAACCATTTCTTGAATAGATAATCCTGAATCGGTTATCATACTTTTAACATTATCGATATTGTAATCTGTTTCACCAGATGGAACTGGATCTTGCCATATTAGCTCTTCTTTAGGCACTTCTGGTCCCATGTATCTAGTTTTTGGTCCCATATCTCTATGAAGAAGTTTAAACCATGCTCTTGCAAAAGCATCTGCAAATTCTTCTGGATTTTCATGAAACCTTTTAGAGATTTTGTTATATTCAGGATCCATTCTAAGCGCCATGTCCGCTGTGGTCATCATAGTTGGTACTTTTTTATTAGCATCTTCAGCATCTGGAGCCATATCTTCTTCTGTTTGATTAATAGCGTGCCATATATGAGCTCCTGCTGGGCTTTTTGTTAATTCCCATTCATATCCAAAAAGAAGATCAAAATAACCGTTATCCCATTTTGTTGGATTTGCAGTCCATGCACCTTCTATTCCACTAGTGATGGTATCGCTTCCAACACCGGAACCATAGGTACTAGACCATCCAAATCCCATTTCTTCAAGTGGTGCTCCTTCAGGTTCTGATTGAACATTTTCTTCAGCACCAGCACCATGAGCCTTTCCAAAGGTATGTCCTCCAGCTACTAGCGCAACTGTTTCCTCATCGTTCATAGCCATTCTGCCAAATGTTTCTCTAATGTCATGAGCACTAGCTAGTGGATCAGGATTGCCATCAGGTCCTTGTGGATTAACATAAATTAATCCCATTTGAACTGCTGCGAGAGGATTATCAAGGACTCTTTCACCTTTATAACGTTTACTATCTAGCCAATCTGATTCCACACCCCAATGAATGTCTTCTTCTGGACCCCAAATATCTGGACGACCTCCACTGAAACCAAATGTCTCTCCACCCATAGATTCAATTGCTACGTTTCCAGCTAAAATAAGAAGATCAGCCCAGCTAATTTTCTTGCCGTACTTTTGTTTTATAGGCCATAAGAGTCTTCGTGCCTTATCTAGGTTTCCATTATCAGGCCAGCTATTAAGAGGAGCAAACCTTTGAGCACCGGTACCACCTCCACCTCGTCCATCTGTATTTCTGTATGTTCCAGCTGCATGCCATGTCATTCTTATAAAAAATGGTCCATAATGACCATAGTCAGCAGGCCACCAATCTTGTGAGTCAGTCATCAAATTATGCAGATCCTCTTTTAAAGCATCGTAATCAATTGTTGAAAACTCCTTTCTGTAATCATAATCTTTGTCCATAGGATTAGATTTCACATCATGCTGATGAAGAATATTTAGATTGAGTTGATTTGGCCACCAGTCTTTATTTGATGTACCACTAGAATTGTGTGTAGTCATAGCCCCATGCATTACGGGGCATTTAGCCTCAACTTTATCAGTCATTTTTGACTCCTCTTAAAATGTGCAATTAAAAGTATTTATATAAATATACTACTAAAAAATTTAAAAAAAAAGCAAAAATAATTGAAATTAAATGGTGGAGCTACGCGGGATCGAACCGCGGACCCCCTGCTTGCAAAGCAGGTGCTCTCCCAGCTGAGCTATAGCCCCACGTTAAACTTGGTTATTGTACTTTAATGAGATATTTTGTGTAGATTTAATCTGTATCTTTTTTATTATTAATTGGTGCGAGCTTTGACGTATTAAAAGTTTTTTCAGATTGATCAATATTATTTTTTCCTGAATAAGCTTTGTTACTACCCTTATATTTATTAAAAACTTCAAAAAGAAGATAAAACCATACTCCATTTACCATTGGCTCAACTAATGCATCAATTGCTGCTAAATTAAGAGGAGCACCTGTCAAAAGTCTATTACATGTCATCGCAATAAGAATATGACCTATGGTGTATATAATTGCTAAATATATGCCCAATTTGGCATTACTAATGAAAGTTATTGAGTTATTATTAATCCTTTCCTCTATGTTTGTCTTTACATATACAAGTAGTAAATAAAACCAGAAACCATTAATTATCGGCTCAATAAAGGCATCTGCTGCTGCCATATCAAGTGTAGCGCCAGTGATAATTCTATTACATGCAATTGCTATTAGAATGTGTCCTATCGTGTATATTACAGCCAGAATAACGCTGTCATATTTAACTACTTGGGTATCGTCATATTTTAAAAACTTACTCATATCTGCATTTTACCGATTTTAAAAAAAGGGGCAAATAATTGCCCCTTAGATTTTAGGGGTATTGTACTGACCCCTCTCTCCCAAAAATTCTTAGAATTTTCTAGTTAATGAAAGTCTCACATTCATAGGCTCACCAACAGAAGCTTGGTGCGTACTATGTGAATGAGGGAAATATAACTCATCAGTTAAATTTTCTGCATTCAATCTTACAGTAAGATCATCAGAAACATCGTAGTAAACACTGAAATCAACTCTTGTGTATGAAGGAAGAACTAAGCCTGGCTTATTATTGCTTATGTTAGATTCTCCAACTTTCATAACGCCTAGACCCCAACCAAGTTGATCACTAACTTGATATGTAGCCCAAACTGATAA
The DNA here is from genome assembly GCA_902632555.1 of uncultured SAR86 cluster bacterium. GTDB lineage: Bacteria > Pseudomonadota > Gammaproteobacteria > Magnimaribacterales > D2472 > SAR86A. The sequence continues at coordinate 48,204 of CACPCZ010000008.1, forward strand.
AGTGCTATCAGGAATTTCTCTTGGCTCACCACCAGAACTAGTTTTACCATCCATATCTGTATAGCCTAGAACAACGTTCATGTTGTCGTTTACTTTTCCTTTAAGTTCTAGCTCTATACCATCGACCTGTAGTCCAACGATTTCTCCGCTTTCTCCTGTTTCATCTCTAACAGCAACGACTTGTTCGCTATCAAAATATGCTGCAGTGAAACTAAGGTCATCTGATATAGCCCATTTAACACCCAATTCGCTACTTTCGTATACATCAGCATCAAGTCTTGCATTGCTTGCTGATAGAGATTTGAACTGCTCTCCTGATCTTGGTAAAAAGCTTTCACTATAGCTGTAGTACCATGAAATATTGTCTTGTGGCTTTAAAATTATTCCAGCTCTTGGAGAAAAGTTAGTATCTTTTTTAGACTGTGCTGAACCACCCTTAATATCTGTTACCGTAATATCAAAAGAATCGTAACGTCCACCTATCATTAATTTGAGATTATCTGAAACATCGATCTGATCTTGGATGTAAAAAGATGTCACATCAATATCAGACTTAGTTTTGCTTTTAAGGTCAGCAGTATAATCATTGCTAGTCGGTACACCAGCAGAATTAACAGTAAAGTCCATTGGTCTAGTAATATTGAATACTTCGTTATCATCACTTGTTGTTGACCAGAATGTGTTATATCTGTGGTTATTATTTGTAGTGTCAATTATTTCTGCACCGATAAGAATTGTATGATTCCCAACTTCATTAACCATGCTACCTGAGATAATGGTATTCTCACGTTCTGTTGGGTCTAAATATCCATCCATGGTAACTACAGTAGCGCCTGCTGTATAACCTGAGGCATAGTAGTTCTTATACATTTTCTCAAAATCACTAGAGACAATTGAAAGGTTTCCTTTTCGAGTATCTGAAAACTTTTTACTTAATGTTGCTCTAAGAATATTGGCTTTTAATGTTGTTAGGTTATCGTCTCCACCAAAAGTGATTTTTTCAAATCTTTCAACAGGTTCACCGTTTTCTGTTGGAACACCTCTATCAATATATCTTTCGTGATCAGCATGTTCGTATGATATGTCTAGAGTAGTTGTATCATTAAGAACAACTTTTAAAGTCGGGTTGAACCCAAGTCTTCTGCCATCATAATGATCTCTGTGATTTTCAAGAGCATCACTGTGAACCATCACACGCAATGCAGTGTTATCACCAGTCGCAGTATTGTAGTCAAGTGCAATATCATTTGCTCCGAAACTATCTGCTCCGAAATCTACTGATCCAAATGTTTCACCAACAGCAGCTTTTTTTGAAACTCTGTTAATTACTCCACCTGTTCCGCCACGTCCAAATAAAAGTGCATTTGGGCCTTTAAGAATTTCTACCTGCTCAACATTGTAGAGTGAACGATAATATTGAACGTCATCTCTATTTCCGTCTTGGAAGAAGTCTGCTGTTGATCTAACGCCTCTAAATACAACAGCGTCACGGTGTCCTTCACCTTGTGAAGTGTTAACACCTGTTGTGTATCTAACAATATCACCAATTTCTCTTAATCCTTGTTTCCGAATGTCGTCATCTGTAACTATTGATACAGTTTGTGGAACATCTAAAACTGGAACTGGTGTTTTTAAAGCATTAACTTGATCCGAATAAAGAACATTGCCTTTTACAACAATTTCTTCAACATCGTCGTCGTTGTCCTGAGCGCTTATTACAAATGATGATACAAGCAAAACTCCAATCATAAAGATTGGTGATATATCATCAAAAAACCTGTTTAATATCTTATTCATATTTATCCTCATAATAAATTAAAGAGAAAGCTACTTTTTTTCGCCTAAAGATTTTTGATTATAAAATCAATAAAACTGCACACTTTTAGGGGAATGACCAATAAAGTAGCTTTCTTAAATGAGAATGATAATGATTCTCATTTAGATTTGCAACAAATTTATATAGTTTTTTGTATCTATATATTGGATATAGTTTCTAAATTGAAATTATAGATTTATTTAAGGTACTAGTTATTGCCCTTAATAGTGAAAAATAATCCTATTAAAAATAAAAATATCTGTTCACTCATGAATAATTTTTTTGTAACTAGCCAATCTGAATGAGCAATTAATATTGCTCCTATCATTATTACAACAACCGCTCCTCCAGAAATTCTAGTTACTAGGTTTCCTATATGCCCACTGACAAGGCCCCCTAATATTATTCCAGCACCTGCAGCAACCTCACCAATAGCTACCATACTTGTAACTAATTCTGGATACATATATCCCATACTCTCAAACCAAGTAACCATTTTTTCAGGTGGTAAGGGAAATTTCCCACTACCATGAAATATAAATGATATGCCTAACCCTAGCCTAAGCAACCATGGAGTAATAGGCATTAAAGGTTTTGATATTGATTCCAGTAAAGTATCTAGTTTTTTCATTGTTATATTTTTAATTTATAGATTCAGAAAGTATATCCTTATCATTGCAAAGATCAAAACCCTTGATATCAATAAACTGCTTAAGCTCGTCATTACCAATTTTAATATTTGCAAGCATTTTTCCAGTTGACGAAGTCTTTTCTTCTTTAACGCATCCCATATCAAATAATAAGGATCTTATATTTCCGAGATTATTCTCAATTGATACCCAACCATTAAATGTTCCATTGAACAAAATTTCATTTATATTCGATCTGAGGTCCTTAAAATCAGTTTGATTTTCTGCAGAGATAAAGATTTGGTCACGATTTCTATTTTTTAGAGCTCTAAGTTTTGAATCCTGAACTAGGTCACATTTATTGTTTACAATTATTTGTGGAATGTTTGTTAGAGATAGATCATCTAAGATCTTATTAACTTTATTAAATTTTACCCTGTGATCAACGTCTGATATATCAACAACATGTAATAGCAAATCAGCAGAATTTAATTCATCAAGAGTAGCTTTAAAAGACTCAACAAGCTCTGTTGGAAGATCTGATATGAAACCAACGGTATCAGAAAATAAAATTGGTCCGTGCTCAGGGTTCTTGTTTTTTCTTGTAACTGAATCAAGAGTTGCAAAAAGTTTATCTTCTGCAACTTGTAAGCTTTCCGTGAGCTTATTAAATAAAGTTGTCTTTCCAGCATTAGTATATCCAACCATGGCTACAAGCTTATTCCTGCTTTTCTTTCTTGAATATCTATTAATCTCTCGTTGTTTATGGGCCTTGCTAAGTCTATGGTTTAATCTTTTAATTCTTCTAGAGATCAAACGCCTATCAGTTTCAAGCTGAGTTTCACCTGGGCCTCTTAAACCAATACCACCTTTTTGTCGCTCTAGGTGAGTCCAACCTCTTATTAATCTTGTTGATAGATGATTTAACTGTGCAAGTTCAACTTGTAATTTACCAATGTGAGAAGTTGCTCTTGATGCAAAAATATCCAAAATTAGCTCAGTTTTATCTATTACTCTAATATTAAAATATTTTTCAAGATTTCTATTTTGAGAAGCAGAAAGCTGGTGATTAATTATGATAAGGTCAAATTTATTCTGAATAGACAATTCTTTTATCTGTTCCAGCTTTCCAATTGAAATAAATGAGCTTGTGACTGGTGCGTTTTGTTTAAACTTTAAAGACCCTGCAATCTCAACATCTGATGATTTGACTAAGCTCTCAAATTCCTCGTAGTCATTCAAGAGATCTTCGCCTTTTTTAAAGGACTCTATGTTAATGAAAACTATAAGAGATTTTTGTATAGATTTTTTTTCAATAAGATCCATCAATTACATTGTAGAGTTTTTAATTTTTTTTGTTACTATTAAGAAAGAAAAATTATTAATTTTGGAGAGGTACAAATAAACAAGGGAGAAAGAATTAGAAAATCTAAGCTCGCAAGTTTAAGAAGAAAGGCTGTAAGAATTATCAAAAAACAAAAGCTTGATAAGCTATACAGAGAATTACGAAAAGCCCGAAAAAATACGTAATACTTCTTAATGTCTTGAGTATTCCGTTCAATAATTAATTGAACGATAGGATTTTTTTATTAAAACTTCTTTTCTTGAGCAACGCATTTTCCATTTGCATAAATTTCAACTTTTGGGTTTTTACCTCTTGAACCATCTTTTTTCTTTAACCATATGTCGCCAAAAATTTGTCCCTTACCTGTAAACCAATTAAAAGTGTTTGTAATTTTATATACCTGAACTTCATACTCTGGAAATAAAGGATGTGTTTCATCTATATTCATTTGATGCGTTACTGTTATTCCTGTTTCTTTGTTTTGAACACTCCACGAAGCATCTTCGTTTACCCACATTGGAGAAGGCTCCAAAGTATGAGTTAAAGATTTAAATTCTTCGTTTGTAGAGTCAACCTCCCAGTATTGAACCACATACAATTGGCTTTTTTGCCAATCTTCTTCTGCAAAATTTGTTTTTGCTCTTCTCAACAAAAATAATGATTGTTGGGTTTGCCTTGCTAAATTTTTAAAAAGATCAATTCCTTCAGCGATATACGTTTTTTTTATATCTTTGTAAGTAACTGAAAAATCCCCATCTAGCTCACATAAGATCTTTGAACTTTCTGAGTGTGCATTAACTGAAATAATTATAAAAAAAATGTAAATATAAGTCTTCATAGCTGCAAAGCGGAATTTCATTTTGAATTCCGCCTTACATTGATATTAATCAGCGTAGTCTAGTCCTTTTTCTTTCTGGACTTCGCGTTTATTTGGATTGACAGATTCTCTGAAAGGAACATCTACAACCTCAGCACTTACTGGCTCTCCTGAGTTTTCTGAATATTCATCAGGCAACCTTACTTGTAATTTAGTGCCAACCTCGGACATATTCCATGGAACCCATGCTAAAGCAATATTAGTTTCAAGTTCAGGTGACCACCAAGGTGATGTTATGTAACCAACATCTTTCCCATCAGTATCAGCTACAAGCCAAAAGTCTGGAGCATAATCGGTTATTTTTTTGCCACCAAGAGTAATCCCAACCATTTTCATTTTAAATGGAGCATCACCAGCATCAATAACAGCTCGCTGTTTTTCGAGCTCTTCTTTACCAATATAATCGGCTGTTTTGTTTCGAGGTACTTGGTACGCTAAATTAACTTGAAAAGGTGAAGTCTCATGATCTAAGTCCTGACCCCAAGATAGAATACCAGCTGCAATTCTTCTATGGTGAGCTGGAGCAATTACCATTAATCCAAACTCTTCACCAGCTTCTAGGACACCATTCCAAACTAGCTCAGCATTTTCATGAGCATCTCTTACGTATATTTCGTAACCTTTTTCACCTGTGAATCCGGTTTGACTAATTACACAATCAGCTCCACCGATTTTTGTTTCCATTAGTCCATAATAAGGAACTTCTCTTAATTCTTCGCCGGCGAGCTTAGCCATCAAGTCTTCTGACAATGGCCCCTGTATTTGTAAAGGGCAAACATCAATCTCATCAATGATGACATCATATTTTTTTGCAACATTTACTCCTTGCAACCAAAGCAATAGATCACTATCAGATATTGAAAACCAAAATTCGTCTTCAGAAAGTCTAAGAAGAACAGGATCATTTAAAATTCCGCCTTTGTCATTGCATAATATTGCATACTTACCATTACCAGGTTCAATTTTTGTTGCGTCTCTTGTAATAACAAAATCTGTAAAGGCTTCCGCATCCGGACCTTTTACCCTTATTTGTCTCTCAACAGCAACATTCCACATAGTTACTCTATTTACTAAAGCATCATATTCAACCATCGCTCCGCCATCTTCAGGCTTAACATAACCTCTTGGATGATAGATTCGGTTATATATTGTTGCTCTCCAACATCCTGCCTCATGAGACAAGTGCCAAAAAGGAGATTTTCTTACTCTCGTTGAAATTAGAAGCTCAGTTGGTGTTCGACCACTTTGTCTGAGATTGTATGGAACTACCCGATCACTTTGATCAACGCTGGGATGGTTTGGATGTGTCATATTACCCCTCCGTAAATTGATGACAAATATAATTTATCATCCGATTAAACGACATTTTTATATGTTTGTAAATCGTTTTTTTTAAAAGAAAAAAGGTCGATTTTTCAAGACTAAAATCGACCTTTTTAAAGCTATAATTTATAAACTATATCTTATAGAAAAACTAGTGTTTCTCCCAGGCATCAAATACTCATCAGCAGTCCCAGCAGCTTGTCCAGCAACAGTTGGGAAGTCCCAATATTTTATATCTGTAAGATTTCTAATACCAAATTTCACATTAACTTTTTCAGTTAAATCAAAACTTAAATATGTATCTAGTGAAACCCTTCCAGCAGTTTGCTGAGCAGGAGAACACGTACCATCTCTTCCACAAACAGGGCTTAAATTAGATCTGCTTGATTCCATTAAAGTAGATATCGTATTCCATCGTAATTTACCGCTGTCTGAAACCCATGCTAATGATATTTTTGCATGATCAGGTGACATTGAATTAAGATAATCGTCATCTTCTTTTCCATCATTTAAGCTGATTCCAATCGAAGCTGATAGGTTATCATTAAAAACAGTTTTTGATTCAAATTCAATTCCATCGGTCTCAACAGATCCTAAATTTTGATATTGCACTTGGAGCACTCCTTGAATTGGAGGAAATAGATATTCATATGCAATAAAGTCTTTATAGTCATTTTTATAATATGCTAATGACCAGGACGTATTTGTTAAAGATCCTCTCAAACCTATCTCAAAGCCTTCACTTGTTTCAGCTGTAATATTTGGGTTTGGAATAATTGTATACATTTGTGCTAAGTTAGTATAAGTGTTGTAGGCTTCATCGAAATTAGGGTTTCGATATCCTTCGGCATACTGCAAAAATACTGACATATCTTCAGCAATGTCTCTTATCAAACCAACTTTTATTGATGTCTGGCTATCACTTCTTGGTTTAACTTCATGACCAAAAACATTATTCCTTGCGTGGAGTGCATCTGTTTTTGCTTTTTGATCATAAGAATCATAGCGAGCACCCAAAACAAGGGTGGTGCTATCATTTAGATATACCCTATCATTAATGAAGAAAGCTTCTCGAGTAACTTCACTATCTGGAAAACGCTTATGAGGATAGAGGGTATTTGCAAGAGTTTTATTAACTACTCCAGTAATAAGATTAACCTCGGTTTTATCGTTATTCCTAGAATACTCTGCTGTTTCACTTTCAAAGCCATAAACAATATTATGATTGCCAACAACCTTGATCATTTCCATCGAGAATCCTGATACTTCTTGATTAAAGTCATAATCACTTGTTTCGGAAGTTGGAACAAAAGATGGTATCGGAGGACCAAAAGCTGGCATTACCATTATTGCCTTACTTTTTGCAGTTGTTGTTCTCTGATCAGTGGTCTGTGAGAATGACCTTATGACTCCACTATCAAACAAAGCATTGCTTCCAGCAAATTCAT
>CACPCZ010000009.1 GCA_902632555.1 uncultured SAR86 cluster bacterium
TTGAGAATATTAATGAGTCACTATTTTCAGAAGAAATAGGATTTGTAATTCAAACAAGCGATACCGATTGTAATGAAATTATTTCAAGCTTTTCAGAAAACAATTTATTTGCATCAAGAATTGCATCTCTGACTGATGAGAATTTAACAATATTAAAAGATGGAAAAATTTTATTTAATGAACCTATTAATTCTCTTGAAAAATATTGGAGGGAAACCTCATATGCAATTCAAAGTATTAGAGATAATAAAGCAATCGCTGATTCAGAACTTAATTTATTAGACAAAAAAGAATTTACAGGATTATCATCCAATATTTCTTTTGATGAATCTCAAATGCAAAAAATACATACTCTCAGCTCAATTCCAAAGGTAGCAATATTAAGAGAGCAAGGCGTAAATGGTCAAAATGAAATGGCTGCAGCATTTACTCTTGCTGGTTTTGAAGCTGTTGATGTTCATATGCAGGATTTGCTAGATCAGAATATTTTTCTCAAAGACTTTCAAGGTATGGCAGTTTGTGGAGGTTTTTCATACGGTGATGTTTTGGGTGCTGGTGGTGGATGGTCTAAAACAGTAATGTATAACACAAATGTAAAAGATCAATTTGAGCAATTTTTTCAAGATGAATCAAAATTTACTCTTGGAGTTTGCAATGGATGTCAGATGCTATCAAATTTAAAGCAGATAATTCCAGATGCAGAGTATTGGCCTAGTTTTAAAAGAAATCTTTCAGATCAGTTTGAGGCTAGATTAGCTCAGGTAAAAATAGAAAAAACAAATTCTGTACTTTTAGAAAATATGGAAGACTGGATGGTTCCTGTTGCATCTGCTCATGGAGAAGGAAGAGCGAGCTTTAAAAACAATGATCTAATTAAACTTCAAGCGAATAACCAAGTAGCTATGAGGTTTGTTGATTCAGTTGGGGAGGGCAGCGAAATATATCCAATAAATCCTAATGGCTCTCCTGAAGGAATAACAGGCATTACGGCAGCAAATGGGAGGATAACTATTATGATGCCTCACCCAGAAAGGGTTTTTAGAAAACATCAAATGAGTTGGCACAATAAAGAGTGGCAAGAATTCTCACCATGGATGCAAATATTTATAAACGCAAGAAATTTTAGCGAAGGAAAGTAGCTACCAAAGTTTAATGTCTTCTTCCCTAAATATGAAGCTGCCTTCTTTAAGATCATCTAAATAATATCTTAGGGTTTTCTCAACTGTTGGGAATGCGATTTTATCCCATAATATTTTATCATTACTAAAAAGTTCAACTTCTGAGCTTTCAATAGTTGGACCAAAATTATCATCAAGAAGATTGGCCAGATAAAACATATGCACTTGATTAATATGAGGTAAGCTAAACATGGTATATGGCATAACTATTTCAGCCTTTGAACCAGTTTCTTCCATAGTTTCTCTTAGAGCACCATCTTGTAATGTCTCTGCATTTTCCATGAAACCAGCCGGAAGCGTCCACAAACCCTTTCTTGGATTAATATTTCTTTTTGCCATAAGTATTTTCTCATTTCGTATACATAATGCACCAACAACAATATTGGGATTCGTATAAAAGATTGTGTCGCATTCGTCACAACAATATCTTTTAATATTGTCATGTTCTGGAACCTTAAATTCCATATTGGGATTTCCACAATTTGAGCAATACTTCAATTTTCTTCCTTATTTAGAGAATCTAGACAATTAAGAAGTTAAACTTACTTCTATGATTGATAGCATAAAGCAAAAACTAGAACTAATAAATCTAATAGAGCCCACAAAATACAAAAAAGCAGGGGTTCTAATTTTGCTAAAAAAAGATATTGGTTCAAATGAATTTCGAATACTTTTTACAAAAAGATCATCAAAACTATCGACTCATTCTGGGGAGGTTAGTTTTCCTGGAGGTATGTGGGAAGAAAAAGACACATCTTTGTTTGATACAGCAATGAGGGAGTCCAGTGAAGAAATTGGACTTAAGAAAAAAAATGTAATGGATTTAGGTAGAATGAATTATCTTCTTTCGCGACATAAAGTTGAAGTAAATCCTTTTGTAGGTTACTTAGAAAATAATCAAGAGTTTATTGGAAATTTTGAGATTGATGAGATATTTGATGTTCCTGTGAGCTTTTTATTGAATAACAATAATATTTTGTATAAAGAATTTAAAAGGAATGATTTAAGAATATCTATGCCAAGTTGGGTTTATAATGGAAACCGAATATGGGGACTAACTGCGTTAATAACTGCAGATTTCTTAAATATGTGTTTTGATGCAAAAATTGATACAAACGTTGATTTGATAAGAGGATATGATCAATATTGATATAGGAGACAAAAAACTCCAAACAGATGGTGAAGATTTTTGGGTTGCACCAAATGCAACTGTCATTGGAGATGTTCGTTTAGCAAAAGATGCTAGTGTTTGGTTTAATGCTGTTTTAAGAGCTGACAATGAACCAATATCCATTGGAGAAGGGTCTAATGTTCAAGACGGAGCTATAATTCATACTGATCCTGGTTTCTCTTGTTCAATAGGCAAGAACGTAACAGTTGGGCATTTAGCAATGCTTCATGGATGTGATATAGGTAATGGAAGCTTAATTGGAATTGGCTCTGTCGTCTTAAATGGAGCAAAAATTGGAAAAAATTGTATTATCGGCTCCAAAGCTCTTATTACAGAAGGCATGGAAGTCCCAGATGGCGCAATGGTACTGGGTGTACCAGGTAAGATAAAAAAAATACTCAACGATGAAGAACAAAGCGTTGTCTCTTTGGGAGCTGCGCATTACATTGAGAATTATAAAAGATATAAAAAACTAATTGATAAAAATGAAAACTAGTGAAATTAGACAATCTTTTTTAGATTATTTTGAGTCTAAAAATCATAAAGTTGTAAATTCAAGTTCTCTGATTCCAAACAATGATGAAACATTATTATTTACAAATGCAGGGATGGTTCAATTCAAAGATGTTTTTTTAGGCACAGATAGTAGGAGCTATTTAAGAGCTGCAACTTCGCAAAGATGCATAAGAGCCGGAGGAAAGCATAACGATTTAGAAAATGTAGGCTATACATTAAGACATCACACATTTTTTGAAATGTTAGGAAATTTCAGTTTTGGTGATTATTTTAAAGAGGATGCAATTAAATTCGCATGGGAATTTTTAACCGATGTATTGAAATTAGACAAAGAAAAGCTTTGGATCACCATATATAAAGATGATGATGAAGCTGAAGAAATTTGGAAGGATGTAATTGGAATAGATCCTGGTCGCATTGCTAGACTTGGAGATGAAGATAATTTTTGGTCAATGGGTGATACAGGTCCTTGCGGTCCATGTTCGGAGATTTTTTTTGATCATGGGGATCATATTGAAGGAACACCACCGGGGCATGATGGGGATGAGGGAGACAGGTTTGTTGAAATTTGGAATTTAGTTTTTATGCAGTTCAATAGGGATGAGTCAGGTAAAACCTCACCACTACCAAAACCTTCAGTTGATACGGGAATGGGGCTGGAGAGAATTGCTGCAGTAATGCAAGGGGTAAATTCAAACTACGAAACAGATCAATTTACAAATTTAATAACTGCTTCAGAAGAAATTTTAGGCAATAAAACAAGTACATCACATAAAGTAATTGCAGATCATATTAGATCGTCAGTTTTTTTGATTTTAGATGGAGTTTTGCCTGAAAAAGAAGGCAGGGGTTATGTTTTAAGACGAATAATGAGAAGGGGTATTCGACATGGTTATAAAATTGGTGCTCAAAAGCCTTTTCTTCATTTGTTAGTGGATGAGTTAGTTGATTTAATGGGATCTGCATATCCAGATCTAAAAAATAAGCAAAAAGAGATTATAAAAGTTATAAAAGCTGAGGAAGTGAAGTTTTTTGAGACATTAGAGAAAGGTATTTATATTCTGGATGAAGCTATTTCAGTTATGAAAAATAAAACAATTTCAGGTGATATAGTTTTTAAACTTCATGATACTTATGGGTTCCCTTTTGATTTGACAGCTGATATTGCTAGAGAAAAAGGCTTAAACATCGACGAAGAGAGGTTTAATGAATGCATGAACTTGCAAAAACAAACTTCTAAAGCTTCGAGTAGTTTTGTGTCTTCGTTGCCAGCCGCATCAGGTGTCAGTGAAACAATATTTCTTGGGTACGAAAAATTAGAAGCCAGCTCAAAAATTTTAGTTATCTGGAAGGATCTAGAAAGGAAAGATATAGCAAATACCGGTGACGAAATATTTATTGCTTGTGATCAAACACCTTTTTATGCAGAGGCTGGAGGCCAGATTGGTGATAGAGGAATATTTGCATCTAAGTCTGCTACTGGTAATATTTTAGATTGCAAGAAACAAGGAAAAGTATTTATTCATAAGGCAATTGTTAATAAAGGCAGTATTAAAAAGGGTGAAGTGATAGAAATGAGTGTAGAAAAAGAAAAAAGATCTGCGATAGCAATTCATCATTCATCAACTCACTTAGTTCATGCAGCTCTAAGAGAGGTTTTGGGTGATCATGTCCAACAAAAGGGATCATTGGTGGATGAGAATAAGCTGCGCTTTGATTTCTCTCATACTAAACCACTTACTAAAGATGAAATTTCTAAGATTGAAGAAATTGTGAATAAAGAAGCTTTAAAAAACTTAGAAGTTGAAACAAAATTAATGAAACTTGAAGAAGCTTTGAATTCTGGAGCAATGGCATTATTTGGTGAAAAATATGATGATGATGTTAGGGTTTTAACAATGGGTGAAAACTCCTATTCAGTCGAGCTTTGTGGCGGCACGCATGTTGATAGAACAGGAGATGTGGGGCTATTTGTAATAACTAATCAATCTAGTGTTGCATCTGGTGTAAGACGAATAGAGGCAGTTGCTGGAATGAAATCAATTGAGTATGTTAATAATGTAAGAGATACCTCGAACTCAATTCAAAACTTATTAAATGTTCCTCTTAAGGATCTTGAAGAAAAAGTTAAATCGCTTATTGACGAGAACAAAGAATTTAAAAAATCGGGAGGAAAAACTAGTCAACATTCAATCATTCATAGTGAAGTTCACAATATAGATGACTGGAAATTGATCGTTGAACAAGTACAGGTTGAAAATTCAAAAGATCTCCGTCAAATTGTTGACTCTCATAAAAATACAAATGAAAGAGTTTGCGTAGTTGTTCTTTCAGCTGAAAAGAAGAAAGTTGCAATAGTCTCAGGAGTTACAAAAAATTTAGCTGAAATAATCTCAGCAAAAGATATTGTTTCTGATTTAGCAGAACAAATCGGTGGCAAAGGCGGCGGTAGATCAGACTTTGCTCAAGGTGCTGGAGAGACAGATAACATCCAAGAATTCGTGACATCTATTGTAAATTCAGTAAAATCCCTCGCAAAAAATTAAAATACAATGTCAGAAATTATTGTTCAAAAATTTGGAGGTACTTCTGTCGGTTCTGTTGACAGAATAGATGCTGTTGCAAACATAATCGCAAAAGCTTCTACATCACATAGAGTAATTGTTGTTGTTTCTGCAATGGGAGGAGAGACAAATAAATTAATTAAGCTAGCAAATCATTTTGGATCAAATCCAGATAAAAGGGAATTTGATGCATTAGTTTCAACTGGTGAAACAGTAAGCTCTGCTTTATTAGCAATGGCTCTGCATTCAAAAGGAATTAAAGCCAAATCATATTCGGCATCTCAAATTTCAATGAGAACCACCGACTCTTTTTCAAAAGCAAAAATACTAGATGTGGATGCAGATAAAATATTGAAAGTAGTCGATGATAATACAATTCCAATCATAACTGGTTTTCAAGGTATTACTGAAGGTGGAGACATTACTACACTGGGAAGAGGAGGATCTGATACCACTGCTGTAGCAATTGCAGCACAAGTTAATGCAAGTAGATGTGATATATATACAGATGTAGATGGAATTTTTACAACTGATCCTAGAGTAGTACCAAATGCAAAAAAATTAGATTCGATTACAATGGAAGAAATGCTTGAACTTGCTGGCCAAGGTGCAAAAGTTGTTCAAACTAGAGCAGTAGAATTTGCGAATAAGTTTGATGTTCCAGTAAGAGTGCTATCAAGCTTTAAAGACGGAAATGGTACTTTAATTTCTTTAGGGGAAGAAAATATGGAAAATGCATTAGTATCTGGAATTGCTTTTCAAAAAGATCAAGTAAAATTCACTCTTCATGGTGTTGGCGATACTCCTGGTACCGCTTTTAAAATACTTGGACCAATTAGTGATGCTGATATTGAGGTTGATGTTATTGTTCAAAATGTAAGTGTTGATGGAAAAACTGATTTTACATTTACAGTTTCATCTGATGATCAATCCTCAGTTCAAAATATAATCGAAGAAATTAAAGAGGATGTAAATTTTAGAGAGCTTATAATCGATTCAAATATAGCAAAAGTATCTATTGTAGGAGCAGGCATGAGATCACAAGCTGGAGTAGCAAGCACTGCCTTCAAATCACTCTCAGAGCATGATGTTAATATTCAAATCATTTGTACTTCTGAGATCAAAATTACTATGGTGATCGATAAAAGCTTAGTTGAAAAAGCTGTTCAGGTTCTTCACAATGAATTTAACTTGGATAAATAAATGTTCGACCTCATCTTAAAAAACTGCAAAATCGTAAACGAAAATACTATATTTGAATCTGACATTGCAATAAAAAATTCAAGAATTGAAATAATAGCAAAAGATATTGAATCTAATTCAAAAGAGGTGATTGATATTCAAGGAAAGTATGTAATCCCTGGATTAATTGATGATCAAGTTCATTTTAGGGAACCAGGACTTACTCATAAGGGTGAAATTGCTACCGAATCAAAAGCTGGACTTGCTGGAGGCGTTACAAGTTATTTCGAAATGCCAAATGTTAATCCTACAACAACAACGAATGAGAATTTAACAAAAAAATTTGAATTAGCAAGTACAAGATCTCTTTCAAATTATTCTTTTCATCTGGGAGCAAGCAATACTAACATTGAAGAAATTAAGCGTGCTGATATCCACCAAGCTTCTGCACTAAAAGTTTTCATGGGAGCTTCAACCGGAGATATGCTTGTTGATGACTTAGATGCTCTAGATGATATCTTTAATTATTCCCCTCTAATAGTTGTTACGCATTGCGAGGACCAAAAAACTGTGGAAAAAAATGAAAAGCTATTTCAACAAAAATATGGAGAAAATGTCTCAGCTGAGCATCATCATTTAATTAGGGATGTTGATAGTTGCTTTCTTTCAAGTTCACTGGCTGTAGATTTGGCAAAAAAATATGATGCCGACTTGCATGTATTTCATTTAACAACTGAAAAGGAAATGGAATTGTTTACTGCTGGAGATATTGATGGGAAAAAAATTACAGCGGAGGTTTGTGTTCATCATATGTTTTTCAATGAGTCATATTATTCAAGACTTGGAAATCAAATTAAATGCAATCCTTCAATTAAATTTGAATCTGATAGATCAGCACTAATCAAAGCTTTACTTGAAAATAAAATTGATATCATTGCTACTGATCACGCTCCACACACATGGGATGAAAAAAATAAAGCATATACTGAAGCTCCAGCAGGATTGCCACTAGTGCAACATGGCATGCAAATTCTTATGGACTTTTATCATCAAAACATAATTAGTTTAGAAACTATTGTTGAAAAGACTAGCCATAATGTTGCTAGAAGGTTTCAAATTAAAGATAGGGGTTTTTTAAGAGAGGGTTACTTTGCCGACATAACAGTTTTGGATATTGAAAAACCTTACACAGTTTCAAAAGAAAATATTTTATATAAGTGTGGTTGGTCACCTTTTGAAGGACATAATTTTAAGTCTTCAATTTTTATGACAATCGTGAATGGAAATATTGCCTTTAGAGATGGAATGGTTACAGATAATTTACCTTTTGGAATGCAAATAGAATTCAATAGATAAAATAGTCAATTTGGATTATCTAAGAGTTATAATCCCCATTTAAAAAATATAGGAGAGTTGGCTGAGTGGTCGAAAGCGCCTCCCTGCTAAGGAGGTAACTGGGCAACTGGTTCGAGGGTTCGAATCCCTCACTCTCCGCCATTTTTATGATTTAATATATTATGACAACTGAACATATAGTTAATTTTTTAGAAGATTTTTCAATTGAGGTAACTCCAAATGCCGCAAATAAAATTGAGAAGTTTGAAGACTTCTTACCGATAGGCACTTTTATATATATTGCTCATATCGAAGGTACTCCAATAAAAGATACTGTAAGCACAGCAAAAAAAATTACAGATCAAGGCTTCCGAGCAATGCCACATTTTCCAGCAAGAATAATCAAAGATAAAGTTATGTTGAGTGAATGGATATCAATGTATAAAAATGAGGCGGGTGTCGAAAATGCACTTTTAATAGCAGGCGGTGCAAATAAACCCTACGGAGATTATGATTCGTCAATTCAATTAATAGAATCTGAATTATTTGATCAGGCTGACTTTAAAAATTTACACATTGCCGGTCACCCAGAGGGCAACAAAGATATTGATCCTGATGGCACTACTTCAAATGTTGACGAAGCGTTGTCATGGAAAAATGAGTTTAGCAAAAGGACGAACGCATCAATGGCTATTACAACCCAATTTTGCTTCGACTCAAATTCCGTAATTGAATGGGCAAATAATATCAAGAAATCTGGCATTGATATCCCTGTTCATATAGGTATTGCTGGACCAGCAAAGCTTCAAACGCTTTTAAGGTACTCAATTGAGTGTGGTGTAGGGGCATCGATAAAAATTTTGCAAAAGAGAGCTAAAGATATTACAAAACTTTTACTACCATACAAACCAACTCAAATAATCCAAGAACTTGCAAAACACAAAGCGGAAAATCCTGACTTTAATATTGAAAAGGTTCACTTTTATCCACTAGGTGGAATTAAGCAAGTAAGTCAGTTTATTAAAGAATATTAATTCTTCTTTAGTTTTAAATATATAAATAATTTTTATCTAATTATTTTAAAAACTATTTAATATTAATGTAATATTTAATAATACATTTTAATAAGGGAGAATATTATGGAAATGGAAATTTGGAACGTTTGGGCAACGAACAGAATTCCAGGTGCAATAGGCGGATTAAGTACAATTATTGCAATTTGGGTTGCTGCAAGATTTGCTAGCGTAGCTTCTGAACAATCAGAAGAAAATAAAACACTACTTGGAAAAATACTACTAACACTTTTTGGTGGATCAGTAATCCTATGGGGTGTTCAAAATAATTTATTTGCACAGGGTAATTGGACCGCAGCTGCTAGAGGATTCAATAATCTAAAAGAGAGTGGTGTTGAACTAAGTGCAGGCGCGACAAGATTTGCAGAAATGTATAGCGCTGAACCAAGTCTTTTGAATCAACCGGTAGCTATTGTATTTTTTATATCAGCATTTTTAATTATCTTGTATCCAATTTGGTTTAAGAAATAATCATGAGTAATTCAAAATACATATTAAGTGCTTTTATAACTTTACTTGTCGTTGGTTGTGCCAATGAAGATAGTTCAGTTACAAGTGATTCAGGCCCTATTTATAAAGGACCTTATTACAATGAGTTTTTAGCTTGTAATGCTGGTCCTGCATTTGAAGATGGAATCCAAGAGATGTTATCTGCATGGCAGCAACTACCAGCAGCTAAAGGTCTTGGATGGGCTGGAGTCTATGCTCCAGTTGGAGATGACCATAGATTTTCAAACGGATGGTGGGAATTAGAATGGGATTCAAAAGAGAGCTCTGATAATGCCTTTGCTAACCCTTCGCCTGAGTTTCTAGCTTGGTCAGATAAATACTCCGACGTAATGACATGTGATATTGAGGGAAGATTTCCTTGGACTTTTTACTTGCCTAGAGATCCTGGATCTTTTGGAGAAGTGATGGGTGAAAATGGATATTTTGCTTCTGAATTCTTAGCTTGTAATTTTAATGAGGGTAAATCTGGTAAAGATTTAAGAGCCGCTGTAGTTCAGTTTAATGAATATCTTGATCAAAATGGAAGCGAAGTACCTTACTTTTATGGCGTCTATTATCCACAATTTGAAACCGATACTGATTTCTTGTGGGGAAATTGGCATGCAAGCTTTGAAACAATGGAAATTGGTAACAAAGATTGGGAAGAAAACGGTAAGGCCATGCAAGCAAAATTTGATGAAATATCTACATGTATTTCACCTGACTATTATGACAGCAGAGAGTTATACAATAACCCAAATACATAATAAAAATTGATCTTTAATTCGGAGGGGAAACCCTCCGTTTTTTTTAAAATAACTCAGCCAACATACATCTTGCTGAGCCGCCACCATATTTTTCAATGGTTTCAATATTTGCATGTAGGATATCTTTGAAGAATTTGCTTAAAAAGTTTAAATTTTCATGTGTTAATGATGAATATGCTTTTGAAGACATTATTAGAAAATATTCTCCATTATCATTTCTTGCCTCTAACGCATTTCCGCAAAAACTCATTATTTGCTCAGATGTAATTTCAAGCACATCATGAAATCTTTCAACTTTCTGTTTCACCATTTCAACATATTCTTCCTTGATGACTTCATAACAAATGCCTATCATTTTTGTACCTATAAACATAAAGACATCAGTATGATAAATTGGTGAATTTGTATGACTAGAAGTTTCAAATTTTACTAGTTCAAAATTATTTTCAACACACCATTTTACTAATTGATCCTCGTTTGTCCTCTCTGAGATACCTGCGTAAACACATCTATTTACTCGATCTATTACCATGCTGCTTGTAGATTCTAAAAAAATATTTTCATTTTCAAGATATGAGTAATCTTTAGTAAGTTCATAAGTTCTTGATAAGTGTCTTATCATTTCTGGTTTTTTTTCAAGCCGTCTATTAGGAGCCATCATGCTGAATAATTGCATAGTTTGATTTTGAAAAGTCATGAACCAATTTGGAAAAATATGATCAGGGCACTCAGGACTTCCTTTTAAAGATGTGACTTTAATGCCTGCATTTATTAAGATATTTTTAAAGTTATTAAATTCGCTGATAGCTTTTTTTGATATTTCTTCTGGATTCTCCAAATTTTCTTTTTCTTGATATGCATTTGTTGTAGAAGTTTGAGGATTGCATTGAAATGCAACAGGCTCAACCATAAATAAATGATTGCTTGATTGATTAATGTTTGAATCTTTCATGATAAAACTAATGCGAGTAAAATACACAAATGCCATCAAGTTTACAAGACCAACTTATAAAAAAAGAAGAGCTATTTGGTGCACAAAACTATGCTCCACTTGCTGTTGTCCTAGAAAAAGGTGAGGGTGCTTATTTATGGGATGTAGATGGAAACAAATATTTGGACATGGTTTCAGCTTATTCTGCTGTAAGCCATGGACACTCACACCCTGAACTTGTAAAAATTATCCAAAAGCAAGCAAGTAAGTTAGCTATAACTTCAAGAGCTTTCTACACCGAGCCATTTGGAGATTTCTTAGAAAAACTAACAAATGTTTCCGGTTTTGAAAATGTATTAACAATGAATACTGGTGCGGAAGCGGTCGAAACTGCAATCAAAGCAGCAAGAAGGTGGGGCTATAAAACGAAAGGCATTAAAGAAGATGCAGCAGAAATTATCGTAGCAGATGGAAATTTTCATGGTCGAACAACTACTATCGTTGGCTTTTCATCTGAAGAATCATATAAGGATGGATTTGGACCTTTTGGAAAAGGATTTGTTGAAGCAAAGTATTGTTGGTCTGAATGTGATTTGGAGACATCAATTAAATCTTTTGAAAGCAAAATAAATAAAAATACTTGTGCTGTTTTAGTTGAGCCAATTCAGGGCGAGGCGGGAATAAGAGTTCCAGAAGAGGGCTGGTTAAAAAAATTAAGAGAATTATGTTCTAAAAATAACGTTTTGTTAATTCTTGATGAAATACAGTCTGGTTTGGGAAGAACTGGGAAACTATTTGCTTATGATCATGAGAATATTAAACCTGATGGACTCATTCTTGGTAAAGCTTTAGGTGGAGCAATGTTGCCAATATCTGCATTCTTAAGCTCCAAAGAGGTCATGGATCATTTTAATGCAGGATCACATGGATCAACATTCGGTGGAAATCCATTGGCTACAAAAGTTGCTTGCCGAGCTATTGAGTTACTTTATGAGGACGACCTTATCGAAAATAGTGCCAAATTAGGAGAGTACTTTAAATCAAAATTAAAGGCTATTGATAACAAAATAATCAAAGATGTTCGAGGAAAAGGACTTTGGATTGGAGTGGAACTAGAAAAATCAAAAGTTAATGCAAAAAATCTTTGTTTAATGCTTCTAAATGAAGGTTTGTTGTGTAAAGAAACTCATAAAACAGTTATAAGATTTGCTCCTCCTTTGATGATAACCAAAAACGAGCTTGACTGGGCAATACAAAAAATAACTAAAGTAATTAGATCAATATGAAAAAACCATATTCTACGTTTGAGAAATTGGTTTGGAGAGAAATTGAAAAGATTCCTTATGGCGAAACATTATCTTATAAGCAAATAGCCATAAATATTGGAAAGCCAAAAGCCTTTAGAGCCGTTGCTAACGCCTGTGCAAAAAATCCATTACCAATAATAAGACCTTGTCACAGAGTTATATGCTCAGACGGATCATTGGGTGGTTACAGTGCCCCAGGAGGCACTGTTTTAAAAAGAGCATTATTAAAGGTAAAGGCTGAATCTAAAATTTACTAATCGTCTAGGGCTTTAGAAAGTTTCCAGTTTAAGAAAGAATAATGATTTTTGATATTTTGATCGCCGTAAGCTAGTTTTGTAAAATTTTTCATTTTTACAAGAGAGCTATAAATTGCTGCTCTAGATATTTCATCATATTTATCATTATCTAAAGCACTTATAAGAGTGTCTACATATTTAGACTGTAGATTCATTTTATAAGTTGTTGGTATCTCTCTTGATACAAAAATTCCATCAAAAAGATCCATTAATACTTCATCTGGCATATATTCATTTCCATATTCAGAAGAATTAACCAATCTAGTCATTACTGTTGGAGACAAGATAGCAGAAAGTGCAGAGCCCTGAGCATTCAAGACTAAGTTATGAAGCTGCGGATCTTTTGAGTCAGGAAATTCTGTTACTCTTTTTTCTCTTTGCAAATTTTTTACAATTTCAGGATCAAACGACCATGCATCATTATCTAGAAAATTATCAATGAGAAACGCCATAGCTTCTTTTTGTGTGTCGTATTTCACTGGCTCATATGCATTAACGTCATCTTGTCCATTTACGATTCGAGTTACATATACACCGCCAATTAGCCTTGTTACTGCAGCCATGAATCTTTGCTTTTGGCCGGTAAGTCTATAAAAAGCATTAGTAAAGTCATTCTTGGTCTCACCTTGCTCATTAAAGATTTCATCTAATTCAGTAATTTTATTGTCTATTACTTCAAACCTTCCTTTAGCATAAGCTATTGGATCATTTGATAAATCCCATGTTCCGAATCTCGGATCAATATCTTCCCAGTGCCATAGATATTCTTGTTGAATGGATTTAGCAAGATGCGCTTCTCTTTCAGCACCTTCAAGCTCTGGTTTATAACCGAACTCAATTGCCCAGATATCATAATCACCAGGAGCAACAGAGAAAAACTTTCCTTGCTTTATTCCAGGCGGAGCAATATTAATTGGATCATAATCCATTACAGAAGAAGTAGTTGAACCTCCAGTGATGGAGACGTCATGAATTTCATTTGGCCCATACTGATAACTTGCTATGAAGTTGTGTATTAATGCTAAGGTGTGTCCAACTTCATGCATTGTAAGATTAACTATCCACTGTTCTAGAGGATCATTCTCCTCGTCATAGCCCCATAACTCTCTGTAAAGATAACCTGATTTAATAGCACCAAATTCAAGCCTAATATCAGAGGCAATAATTTCTCCTGTTCTAGGATTAGCTATGCTTGGACCGAAACCAGCAAGACCGCTTCTAGCAGGTGAGTGTGACCATCTAACAACATTGTATTCAACATCACCAGCATCCCAATCAGCATCATCTGGTTGAATTTTTGCAACAATTGCATTTTTGAATCCTGCTTTTTCAAAAGCAATATTCCATCCTTCTATTCCTGCGACAACAAAAGGCTTTATCTCGTCAGGTGTAGAATTTTCTACCCAAAATGTGATTGGTTTAACAGGTTCAGATATTTCTTGGTCAGGAAATTTCTTTTCTAATCTCCATCTATTAATTACATCTCTTGATGGATATCTGTCGTAAGTTGAAAGATCAGTAATTTTTGCAGAATAAAATCCTACTCTTTGATCAGAAAGTCTTGGTTTAAAATTATCGTCTGGCATTTCCACAAAAAGATGGCTGAACGAGATTGAGGTGTATCTTGGATCTGCAACAGCAAAAACCTGATTTCTCTGATTAGGCTTTGGATTATAATAACCAAAATTAACTTCAACATTTGTGTTTTTGTCGTAGTTATTTATTTTTTCTATAAACGTTTTTGACTGAACCATTTTGCCAAGATTAACGCTGTAATAATCTCTATATTCAGGTGGAATATTTGGTGAAATACTCGTGAGCATTTCTGAGAGAAATATTTTATCAGCACTGATGAGATATTTATCATCCTCACTTACAACTGGGTCAAATGTTGAAACAAAAGCTTCAAAAATCATTGTCATATCTCTCTTAGCGATATTGTTGTCAGTTTCATTTGAAAAGTATGTGTTTTTCTTATAGAGCCCAATTTTGTCATTAAACTCTCTAAACTCTAAGATGACCCCATTACCTATTTGTGAATCACCAATCATTTCTCCAGTCATAACACCAGAACCAGGAGGCGCATTTAGAACATATGCAAAATATAGAAATTCTTTATTAAGATCTTCCTTATTAAGGACCATAAAGTATTTATTTTTTTCAGTATCTTTGTATATGTTTAGAAATCCATCAATATTTTCATACTCTCCATCTTCAAGGAATTCATCAATAGTTTCATAGTCCTTCTTTTTTGATTTTGGACCTTTATCCATTTTTGGTTTTTCATCCAATTCTTCAACTTCTGCTTGAGGCGGCAAAGGTTTCATATCTGGATAAGCCAAAACAGAACTGCTAAAAATCCCAAAAAAGAGCACAGTTGTGAAAACTAATAGAAATTTAAAGTAATTTATACTTGTCATAATCGGATTCCTCAAAAATAGAAATGTAATTCTATCTTAGAACTCATCTAACTGATAGTATATTCATATGAAAAATGAATATGCACTAGTTACAGGAGCCTCCTCAGGTATTGGCCTTGAAATTGCAAAAAGGCTAGCATCTGATGGTTATAATCTCATTCTCACGGCAAGAAGGACTGAATTATTAGAAAATATTTCAGCTGAAATAAAAAATAACTACAAGGTTGACACAGCCTTGATAACAAAAGATCTTAGTAACGAAAATGCTCCTCAGGAGATCTATGATTTTTGTGAATTGAACAAATTCAAAGTTTCTATTCTTGTTAACAATGCAGGCTACGGAATTAAAACTTCATTCCATAACACCAGCATTGAAGACGAAGAAAAATTCATAAGAGTTCTTGGAACTTCTGTAATAATGCTATCCAAGCTGTTTATACCAAACATGTTAGCAGATGGTGGTGGAAAACTAATGGTAGTTTCATCAGTTGCATCATTCGCAGCACCTTCAGCAATTCAGCCGCTTTATGGGCCTATTAAAACTTTTATGAATAGATTTAGTGATTCTATAAATATGAATTACAAGCACAAGGGAATCACATCAACATCATTATGTCCTGGATTTACAACAACTGGATTTCATACTGCAAGTGGAGTGCAAGATGAGATGGATAGAGTTCCAAAATTTATGGTTTTTTCAGCAGAGAGAATTGCAAATGAGGGCGTTGACGCCATGTACGCAGGAAAAAGTTATTGTGTTCCGACCAAAACCTATAAGACATTAGTATTTTTGTTAAAGAATATTCCCCAGTCAGTATTTAACCTTTTGGGCAAATCACTTGCTCCAGGAAGATACGACAAAAAATAGTTACTTAAAACCTAAAACTGAATCAGATACAAATGGATTTGAATGTCTCTCAGCTTTAAATGTAGACATTGGTCCATGACCCGGAATAAATTCAATATCATCACCAAGTGGCCATAACTTATTTTTTACTGACTCAATTAGATCCTCAAAATTACCGCCTGGGAGGTCAGTTCTTCCAATTGAGCCATTAAACAAAACATCGCCAACAATCGCCAATTTATTTTCTTTATTGAAAAAAATAATATGTCCTGGGGTATGTCCTGGACAAAGATAGACATTTAATTCCTGTTTTCCAATTTTGATAATATTACCTTCATCTAACCAAAGATCTGGATAACAATTTCTTGAAGCCATTCCAAACATTTCACCTTGTTTTTGAAGTGAATCAAGAAGAAATTTATCATCTTTGTGTGGACCATGAATTTCTACATTCAAGATTTCAGCTATCTCTGAGGCACCTCCAGCATGGTCAATGTGTCCATGAGTTAGTAATATTTTCTCCGGAATCAAATTGTTTTTTTTAGCTATATCTAAAAGTATATCTATGTCTCCGCCTGGATCTACAATCGCGCATTTATTTGTTTCTGAGCAAAAAAGAATTGAAGCATTTTGTTCAAATGGAGTGACGGTTTGTACAAAAGCTTTTAACATGAATGTTTTAAAGTATTAATTTTGATAAATTATAGATAATAACTAAATCTATTAATATATTGAGCATGAGTAAAAATAAATCTGCATTCATCAACAGAAGAGCATCAAAGGATGAAAATGAATTATTAATATCTAGAATGAGTTCTACATATGAGGCGGCCAAATTAAGAAATACTCTTTTTGATAGATCACCTGATAGCTTTCATGAACCAATTGAATTTTCATGGTCTGCGTTTTGGAAAACTTTTATCTATGAAAATCTACCACCTGTAATACTATCTCCAATTGCAGCAATTTTTCTTGAGGGATCTCTGAATAGGGCTTGGCATGTAACTCAAAACAGAGGTTTATGTATGTTATCCACACAACATAATCCTCCTCTAGGAATAATAGTTTCTTGGCTTGTAGTTTATCCAGGTTCCTGGATGATTACTGCAGCACTTTTATTGGCTTTATTTTCAGAAAGCGAGCTCATTAAGAACATTGATACTTTCCAGATAATTTTAGCCTACCTATGCCTATTTATGAGAAGGTTAATAATTTCAGCAAAATATGGTTTTTTTAGACCTGAGGAACTTGAAAGACTTTGTCATCCTGCTCCAGAGTGGAGTAATGATAAAACTCAAAGAAAATTTATCGGGAGAGGCTGGTCTAGTCCTGAGGAATATCCTGGATTGATTGAAGATGAGATGACATCTGCAATGGATGAGAATGACATTTGTCTAGATGGTATACCTATAGAATTTGATGAGAAAGTGGCAGAAAGTTTTTCTAAGCAAGAAACTAGCAAAGTATTTACTTCAAAAACTTCTGCTACAGACAGCAAAGAAATATCCTCAGCATTTTTTCTTTTTAATCTCATTAGATCTGTTTATAAGAAAGATTTTATAGCTCCGTACAGAGCCATTCTGTATCCATCAATGCTTGCACTAATTCTTACTCCATTCTTAGTAAAATTTATTTATGGTGTTTTTTTATTTGGCGATAATCCAGTTGAAAAATTTATAACAACTATGTCAGTTTTTGGATTTTTAATTTGTTTTCAACTATTTTTCTTTGGGTTGATTTGTGCCATTGATTTCGAGAGAAGAATTGAAACGACAAAAAAATTAGGTGACATAATTAGATTTCCTGGTATCAAATTTGCTTCTTTATTTGAATCTGTATCAAATAATGAATTTATTTTCTTAGATCTTCAAAAAAGAAAAAATGTTTTTGCCTGGATGAATATTAGGAATGTATTGAGATCATTTGGGGAATCGTATTTGTTCAGAATAGAGAGTTATACATCAATATTAGTATTTTATTCATTGTTTTGTGTGGCAGTATTAAATCTTATTGTCTGGACAGAAATGAGACATCATATTTCAACGATTTACTTGATTACGGTAATAATTGCTACTATTGCAGGTATAAGCATATATTCGATTTTTAAAGCTATTAAGTTACAGTCTTTAAGTCAGAAGCATAGAGATTTTGTAAGAAATGAAATTTTTATCATTGAAGAGGAGATTTGTGAATTGCAGGATCAAAGCGCAAGTGAAATTAAAATAAAAGAACTAATTAGTGCAAAAAGCCTACTTTCTCAAGTAGATGAGAACATAAATTACAAAGAGCTAATATATAAACCAACAACAATCATGGGATATTCAGCAAATCCCAGTGTTATTGGTTCAGTTTTAGGACTGGTACTAACAGGTTGTTTGTTTGCAGTTCAGGGCTTTGTTTCAACTGGTATTGAGTATGATTTATCAGGTTGGTTTAAATTCTAAAATAAAGCATCATGATTTACATATAAGATTTTTTATATAAAATGGGCATCCTATTTAAATAAACTTCTTTAAAATGACAGATAAAACAAATAAAGACGCTTTAAATGCAGCAAAAGACATGACTCAAAAGATTTCAGAAAAGTCTCTTGAGAAAGAAGCAATGGAGGCTGTAAAGACTCTTATTCTTTGGGCTGGCGACGATCCAGAAAGAGAGGGTTTATTAGATACTCCAAAACGAGTTGTCAAAGCTTATAAGCAATTCTTCGCAGGTTATAAAGAAGATCCAGAAGAAATATTAAGCAGAACATTTGAAGAAGTTGATGGATATGATGATGCTGTAATAGTCAGAGATATAAGACTTGAATCACATTGTGAACATCATATGGTTCCTATAATTGGTGTTGCACATGTTGGCTACATCCCAAGCAATAGAGTTGTTGGAATAAGCAAGCTTGCTAGATTAGTTGACCTATACAGCAAAAGGTTACAAACGCAAGAAACAATGACAGCACAGATTGCTAATACCATTGACAAGGTTCTTAAACCTAAGGGAGTAGCAGTCGTGATAGACTCAAATCATAATTGTATGAGTACAAGAGGAGTGCATAAGGCTAACTCAAGTACTATTACTTCAAGAATGTTAGGTATTTTCAGAACTGATGAAAAGGCTAGAGAGGAATTTATCAGTCTAGTTAATTCTCCTAAAAAGTTCTAAATGGGCAGATCTCAGGAATCTGCAAAAATAACACCAAAAGCTAATCTAATACTTGCTTCTGGATCGCAGAGCAGAAAAGAAATGCTTGAAGAGGCAGGAATTGCATTTGATGTAGTCGTATCTTCAGCTGACGAGGAATATATCAAAAGTAAAATAGCTTCATTAGATTACGAAGAGCAAGTCGTGCACTTAGCTAAGGCAAAAGCAGAGCAAGTTAGCTTTAATAATCCCTCATCTGTAGTTATCGGAGGAGATCAGATGTGTGTCTTGGATAACAAACTTCTTCATAAACCAGGATCTAAAGAAAAAGCTGTCGCCAGTCTAAAGCAACTTGCAGGCCAAAAACATTTTCAACACAGTGGAGTATGCCTTTTTAAAAATAAGAAGTGTGTCTGGGAATATTCAGAAACAGTCGCATTAAAAATGCATGATTTATCTGAGGAGGAAATCATAAACTATGTAGAAATGGAGAATCCAATTCACGCAGCAGGATCTTATAAATTTGAATCTCTTGGTTGTAACCTTTTCTCATATGTTAATGGATCCTCCCACACGGTAAGGGGAATGCCGTTGATTCCGCTTTTGAATGCTTTGAGAGATTTAGACATAATTAGTTTAGAATAAATCAATGAGCAACATGGAAAATTTCCATTTATTTAATACATTAAGTGGCAAAAAAGAATCTCTAGAAGCTATCAATCCAGAGCATCTAAAAATATATGCTTGTGGCCCAACAGTATATAACTATGCACATATTGGAAATGCAAGAATGGCAGTTGTATTTGATACGCTAGTTCGAGCATTGAGATTTATTTACCCAAAAGTTACTTATGTGTCTAATATCACAGACATAGATGACAAAATAATTGAAGCTGCTAGAGCTGAAGATGTTGAGATATCTTTGATTACCGAAAAGTATACAAACATATATAACAAAGATATGGAAAAACTAAATGTTTTACCACCAGATATTCAACCAAAAGCAACAGAATATATCCCTGAAATGATTGAGCTTATAAATAATTTGATAGATAAGAATTTTGCATATGAGAAAGATGGACACGTCCTGTTTCATGTTCCCTCGTACAAAAATTATGGGAAACTTTCGAAAAGAAACAGAGAGGAACAAATTGCTGGAAGCAGAGTTGAAATTGCTAAGTTTAAAAAAGATCCAGCCGATTTTGTTCTTTGGAAACCTAGCACTGAAAAACAGCCTGGATGGAATTCTCCTTGGGGTTTTGGTAGACCAGGATGGCATACGGAGTGTTCAGCAATGTCTGAAAAAACGCTTGGACTTCCATTTGATATTCATGGCGGAGGCAGAGATTTGATATTTCCTCATCATGAAAACGAGATTGCTCAAAGCTGCTGTTCAACAGCTGAAATAGATAAACCTGAATCTTATGCTAAATACTGGATGCATAATGGTTTTGTGACCATTGATGGAGAGAAAATGTCAAAGTCATTAGGTAATATAATTTTAGTAAAGGATCTTACAGAAAAATATCATGGAGAGGTTATCAGGCTTGCTCTCTTATCGTCACATTATCGTCAAGGCCTAGACTGGAATGAGAATGTTATTCATCAGGCAAAAAAGCTATTAGACAAACTTTATTCGCTTTATGAAGACTTGAAAGATATTCAGGTCGATAAAAAATTGCACAATATTGAAAGTCTCGAAATATTATTTGATGACCTAAATACTCCCGGATTAATTTCTGAATTAAATAAGTTAATAAGTCGAGGTTCATCATGCAAAGAATCAGAGAAAATTGATATAAAAAATCAACTTGTCATGATTGCAAAAGTCTTTGGAATCTTAGAAGACGATTCATATAATAAAGTTTCTGATGAGTTAGCATTTCAAGTAGAGGATTTAATCATTCAAAGATCTAAAGCAAAAGATAGCAAAGACTTTGATTTAGCAGATGAGATAAGAAATAAGCTTTCAGATCTTGGCATTGAGATAAAAGATGGTCCTGACGGGACAACTTGGAAAGTTAAATAATGACAATTGATTTCAAAAGCAGACTTCCTGAAATATATTCAAATATTGATGATACTCTTGAGAGTGCCAAAATAATCTTATCTGAGGCAGTTCCAAATGCAAAAACTTTATTCCATACTCCAGTTGTTTCAACATTTAACAATGGAGATATTACATCTCGCGTAATGGTTTTAAGAGAATTTGATTTTGAAAAAAAGATGCTTCGATTTCATACAGATAATAGAGCTGCAAAAATTGAGAATATTAACGAAAACTCTTCTGCAACGGTAGTTGGTTATGATCCAGAGCTTAAAATACAAATTAAGTTACAAGGTAAGGCTAGTGTTCATATAAATGATAGCATTACTGAAAAGGCATGGAACGAATCTACTGCAAGATCTAAAAAATGTTATTCGGTTAAAGACGGTTCCTCAAAAGAAATTGAAAATGCAGAAGAATATGACATTACAGATTTTGAAGTTGAGGAAGGTTATAAAAATTTTGCTGTAATAATTTTTAAATTTCATAATCTAGAATTTCTATATCTAAAAAGCTCAGGTCACAGAAGAGCATTGCACAAATGGGACAGTGATTATTCTTGTTCATGGCTGGTGCCATAAAATACCTAAAAATTTTATATATTAATCATAATTATTGAAATTAATTTCATGTATGATTAATGATTAATAAGATTTAAGAAAATAGGAGAGAAAAATGAAAAATATATTTGTTATAAGCATTTTGCTTTTATCAGGTTTAACCTTTGCTGATGGTCACATGTCATCAGAAAAGGCGGTTCTGAAAGCATTGGCAAAATACATGGAAGCTAGAAATTCTAGAGACTTTGAGACCGTTGTAGCAATGTCTAGTAAATCAGGAACGTTGGATACTAATTCTGATGGCAGTTTTCATAAACCACTTGCAAACCAAACTGTCGATGGATGGAAAAACAGTGGAGATGCAACAACTTTATATTTTTATCCAGAAGCCACTGCATTGTCTGACGACGTTGTTCATGTCAGATTTTATTCAGAGGGTATGGTAGGTAACGGAGGTGATATGAGCGATTATAGAACTCGGGTTACTATGAACTGGGTAAAGGAGAGCGGTAAATGGGTTCTTAAAACCGCACACTATTCATCAGCTAGCTATGGTGGTGTTCATAGAACACAAGCATCTGACTTTGAAGATAATTAATTAATAGATATTTTTTAAATCAAAAAAAGCTGGTTAACCCCAGCTTTTTTTATGGTGCCCTCTGCAGGAATCGAACCTGCAACTAATCCTTAGGAGGGATTTGTTATATCCATTTAACTAAGAAGGCATTAAAATCAGTTTTTGACTTTACTCAAATGATTAATTATATAAAAAAGCAAAAATCATTACTTGCCTGCTTTCTTGTTTTAATTATATCTAGCTATTTAGCATCTCTAGTTCAGACAAGTTTTGGTAAAGTAGATGTAAGCCTAATGAGTTTAGAGACCTCAAATGGTCAAAATTTAGTTTACGATCTATATAAGCCCAAGATTGCCTCAGAAGATAATCAGCTACCTCTGATCATTGTGGTGCCTGGTTTTCAGAGATCAAAAGAAGCTCTTTCTAATATTGCAATTGAATTATCAAGAAGAGGCTTTGTTGTTGCCTTAATAGATCCATATGCACAAGGTATGTCTTCCTCATCAGTCAGCAGAATTGCTGCAACTACGCAAGGTTATGGAATGTTTGCATTGGTTGATTATGCATTTGCAGGTAATTTTTCATTTGTAGATAAAGATCTTATAGGCTCAACAGGACACTCTATGGGTGGTAATGCGGCGATAAGAGGAGCCAATTATTTTGGAAAGATAGCAATAGAAGAGGGCACAAATAGCAAATTGCATTCAGTTTATGTTTCAGGATATGTTTTAACTTTACGCGACGATATTCTTAAAGACTCCAGGTCAAATATGGGTGTTAGCTATGCTTTTTATGACGAAGGTGCATTTAGAAATGAACTAAAAGGATGGGATGCTGCAAATATGAAAATTGCACCTGAATCCTTGAGAACTGTGAATAGCATTTTGCCAGAAGATAAAAAGATTAAAAAAGTTGAACTTGGCAAATATTATGGAGACAAATCTAATAATTCTTTAAGGGTTATTTTTAATGAAAAACTTCTTCATCCTTTCCAGCCCTATAACAAAGAAGCCACTGCTAATCAGATTGATTATTTTGAAAAAGTTTTTGGGCTTCCGATAAAAATTAATTCAAATAATCAAATATGGCAGCTTAAAGAATTTTTAACCTTACTAAATATGATAGTTGCTTTGTTTATGCTTATTCCAATAACTAAGTTTTTATTAGGTTTAAGTTTTTTTGAAAGTATTGTGAAGAGTGTGCCCCAAGCTCTTCCAAAGCAATCAAAAGAAGGAAAGGTTATCTTTTGGATTATATTTTTTACAAGCGCTATCATTGCATGCCTCTCATTTATTCCAATGGTCGATGTTGCAAAGATTATCTTTTATCAATCAGCAAACCGAGAGTTAACATGGTTTTTTCCTCAAAGAATGAATAATTCTGTAATGTTATGGGCAGCATTTAATGGAATTATTGGGCTTTGTATCTTTTTCCTTTCGTATCATTTATTTGGTAAACACAATGGTATAAAGATTGATAACTGGGGAATTAAATTAAATATATTTGAGTTAATAAAGACAGTTTTATTAGGAATTACTATTTTTGTAATTTTCTACACAATACTGTTCTTAATTTATTATTTTCTTCATGTTGATTACAGATTTTGGTTTATGGGAATTAGAATTTTTCAGCCAGAAATGCTTATAGTACTAGCAATGTATTTTCCTTTATTTTTTATATTTTTCTTTTCAAATTCACTTAGAGTAAATGGGTCTATGAGGTTCATAGGACAATCTGAGTGGAAATCAAGACTAATTGCCGGTATTGCAAACTCTCTGGGCCTTGTGATGATTATTATTATTCAATATGTAACTTATGCATCTTCAGGCACTGTTTTTTGGACCACGAACTGGTTGAGTGTAAATCTTTTATTTGGAATAGTGCCTATGATGTTCATCCTGCCGTATTTTAATAGAGTTTTTTTTGAAATGACCGGAAGAGTCTATTTGGGCCCAATTGTTACATGCTTGATATTTATTATGATATTAACTACAAATACAGTTGTTTATTTGCCTATAAAATAACCTTATAAAAAAATCTATAACCAATCTATAATATTCACATGAACATTACATTACCCGATAAAAGCGTAAGAGAATTGCCAGAAGGATCTACAGGTTATGATCTTGCTAGAGATATCGGTCCAGGTCTTGCAAAATCTGCAGTGGCAGTAATTGTTGACGGAGAAAAAAAAGACCTTTGTGACGTTTTACCAGAAAATTCAGAAGTTTCCATAATTACTATTGATTCAGATGATGGTCTAGAAATAATGAGACATACACTTACAGCTCAGGTTCTTGCTAAAGCATTGAAAAATCTCTATCCAGATTCTCATCTTGCTATAGGTCCGACAATAGATGATGGTTTTTATTATGATGTGGAAACAAAAAAATCTATTTCAGTCGATGACTTGTCCGATATAGAAAAAGAAATGCAAAATATTATTAAATCTAAGTCCTCGATTACAAAAAAACTTTTTTCAAAAAAAGATGCTCTCAAAGTTTTTAAAAACTTAAAAGAACCATACAAAGAATCAATCATTAGTGAGTCTGATCAAAAAGAAGATTTTCAACTATATTACCAAGACAACGATAACTTTGTTGACTTATGTAGAGGCCCACATTTACCAAGCTTGAGTTTTATTGGATCTTTTAAGCTCACAAAAATTTCTGGAGCATATTGGAAAGGAGATTCTAAAAATAAAATGCTCACTAGAATTTATGGTACTGCATGGAATACCGAAAAAGAGTTAAATAGTTATTTAACTGCAATTGATGAAGCTGAAAAAAGGGATCATCGTAAACTTGGTAAAGAAATGGATTTATTTCATTTTCAGGAAGAAGCACCAGGTATGGTTTTCTGGCACCCCTATGGTTGGACAATTTATAGACAGTTGCAAAATTATGTCAGAGAAAGGCTTGAAGAAAATGATTATCTTGAGATAAACACACCTCAAGTAGTTGATAGGAAATTATGGGAAGCTTCCGGTCACTGGGATAAGTATCGTGAAAATATGTTTATAACTGAAATTGACGAAGAGCATGCGAATGACAAAAGGGTAAATGCATTAAAACCTATGAATTGTCCATGTCATGTTCAAATATACAACCAAGGAATTAAGTCATATAGAGATTTGCCATTAAGATACGCAGAATTTGGTTCTTGTCATAGATATGAACCATCTGGGACAATGCATGGTTTGATGCGAGTTAGAGGTTTTACTCAAGACGACGGACATATTTTTTGCACTGAGAATCAAATTGAATCTGAAACAGAGAAATTTATTGAGCTTTTGTCCCGTGTCTACAGAGACCTAGGTTTTGAGAGCTTTGAGATAAAACTTTCAACAAGACCAGAGGTAAGAGTGGGCTCAGATGAAGTATGGGATAAAGCTGAGTCAGCACTTGAATCTGCGATAAAAAATTTAGGACATCCATATGAAATTGTTGAAGGCGATGGGGCATTTTACGGACCAAAATTAGATTTTGTTTTAACAGATGCAATTGGTCGTGAATGGCAATGCGGCACTTTTCAAGCTGACTTTAACTTACCAGAAAGACTAGATGCAGAATTTATTGGAGAGGACGGAAAGAAACATCATCCAGTGATGATACACCGAGCTGTACTCGGTTCATTTGAGAGATTTATTGGTATTCTAATAGAAAATTATTCTGGGAAATTGCCATTATGGCTAGCTCCTCAACAAGTAGTTGTAGCCTCAATAGTCTCTGATGCTAATGAATATGTGAATGAAATAGTATCTAAGCTTAAGGAAGAGGGTATTAGATGTGAATCTGATCTAAGAAATGAAAAAATTAGTTACAAAGTTCGAGAGCATAGTCTTAAAAAAGTTCCGATTATTTTTGCTATTGGTAAAAAAGAGGTTGCAGAAAATACTGTTTCAGTAAGAAAGATAGGAAACAAAGATTCTGTCATAAAACCTTTATCAGAAGCAATCAAAGAAATTTCAAAAGAAAATAGTATTTAAATCTATGTTGATTAAAATATTTATTCTTCCAATAAGATTCTACAGGTATTTTATATCACCTCTTTTCCCGCCCTCATGTAGATTTGAACCTACATGTTCAGCTTATGCAATGGATGTAATTCAAAAGGAGGGTATTATTAAAGGTACTTACTTAAGTGTCATAAGAATATCAAAATGCCATCCATGGCATAATGAAAAATGAAAATATAAACTAAGATTTAAAAAAAATATATAAATTCACGACTTTTAAGCAATAAATCAGTGGTAAAGATGTCTCACATGCTGGATTTTATGATCATAAATTTACCAATGATTAATAAAAGCTAATCTGATATGCATCTTTGCATTGATTGCGAAGATTAAGATTTGGTAGCTTTTTTCATCTAAAAAGACTTAAGTAAAATTTTGAAGAAGTATCTTAATACATAAATAAAATGCAAAAAATGCTGGTTCTAAAGGCCTTTTTTCTTTAAAATGCAATCAGGGTTATAAATTAGTCAAAATAATATATATATATTTATGGTTAAATATAATAAATTTTTAAAAATTGTACTTAATTGAACAAGGGGGATATCTATGTCAATTAATCAAATAATATTAAGAAATTCTTTTGCATTTCTTGCTGCATTTTTCATTCTTAATTCTGTTGCTCAAGAAGTAGAAGAAGTAGTAGTTACTGCTACTAAAAAGGAAGAATCTACTCAGGACTTAGCAATCTCAGTTGATGCGTATACTTCTGACATGATTGAAGCAAACCAAATCTACGATGTGTCTGACTTAGCAGAAGTTGTACCTGGTTTAGCAACTGGTAAATCAATTGGTTCTGGATCAGCCTACTCATTAAGAGGTATTGGATCTTTTGGAATTGGCGCAGCAGTAGTTTCTTCTCTTGTTACCAATATAAATGGTCACAGTGTTGGAACTGGTCAATTTGCAGACCTAGGCATGATGGATCTTGAAAGAATCGAGGTACTCAAAGGACCTCAAGGTACTATCAACGGGAGAAACTCAGTTCAGGGTGTTATCAATGTTATTACTGCAAGACCTGGCGATGAACTTGGTGGATACGTTGATGTTGAAGGTGGTGTTTATAACGCAAGAAGAATGACAACCGCAATCAACTTGCCTATTAGTGATAATGTTAAAACCAGACTCGCTTTTATGACAAATAAAAGAGATGGTATGGTTCATAATCCAGTTACCGGTAATGATTTCGATGACAGAAATGATATAAGTCTAAGATATTCAATGGACTTTAATATTAACGATACTACTGATCTTAAGTTAACTTACTCAGCTCAAAAAAGTGACGACAATAGACCTCAAGAAGAAGTAAGCTTTTGTGCTCAAGATCCATTCTTTGGTTGCGATCCAACTCAAAGAGGTCCTCTTAACCAAGCTGCAGATACTCGAGGTGGTGTCGCAGGTTTTGTAGGATTTATTGCTCACTTAGACCCTGGCACAGTAGTCAATAAATACGGCCCATCACTTTCAGATGGCTTCAACAAGCTTTACCTTAATAGAGAGCCTATGCATTATCAAAAAGCAGAAGTAACTAATTTAGAGTTTACAACTGACATAACCGATGGTGTACAAATGATCGCTAAATACACTTATGGTACTAGAGATTTTCATCAGATGAATGATAACGATGGAAGTATTAGTTCTGTCCCTTTAACTGGAACTCTAGCAGGTTTAGGTGTCGCACCAATTGAATCATACCTATGCTTCGGTAGCACAGAGCAATCATTTTGTGAAACAGCAAATACTGACAGAACATATGATTTCTCAGATGTAGAAACTGAAAATAAACAAGCTGAAGTTAATTTTATCTCAAGTTTTGATGGACCTTTTAATTTCTCAGTTGGTTATTATTGGTATGATGATACTACTGATAACGAGTACAGGGTTCAAACGACTGGAACTCAGTTAATGGGAAGCTTTGCTGATCACCCATATTCAGCTGTTGTTACTGCTTTAACTGGACTTGATTGGTCTACCAAAGGTGGCACAGCTTTTTATCAAGCAGTTCTTCAGGATTTTTTACCTGTGGTTCCAGGTGTTCTAGCTGTTCAAGGAGGCCAGGTTACTGATCCTCTACAAATTCAAGCCATACTTGCTGCCTATCAAGAAGTTGTGGGCGATATAAATGCTATGCCTGATGTTGTAATTCCGATTGGTTTAAGAGGAACGTTAAGTGATCAACACGTAAGAACTCAGTCTCAAGCTATATACGGTGAAATGTATTTTGATTTAAGTGAAGATACAAAATTGACTGTTGGTGGAAGATATGATGATTTCCTTGTTAATAGTCATAATTTCAATGATCTATTAGGAAATAAATATGTTGCACTAGGATGTTATAACTATTCTAGTCATAGAGACTGTCCAGGTATTGAGCAGCAAAGAACAGTTGAGGATGATTCAACATCATTTAAAGTTGCTCTTCAACATAACATTAATGATGATGTAATGGTTTATGGTAGTTATACAACAGCTGTTAAAGCTGGTGGTGTAAATGCTGGATCTAGCTCAAGCACATATGATCAAGAAGAAACAGGCGTTTTAGATTTTGGTCTTAAGAGTATTCTTATGGATGGAGCGATGCTTTTAAACATGAATGTTTTCCAAAACGATAACAGTGGTATGTTAATTGCTGCAATCGTTGATGATGCAAGTATCAACACCAATGTTGATGCTGAGGTTACCGGTTTTGAAGGTAATTTATCTGTATTTTTATCCGAAAATACTAACCTAACTTTCAATTGGTTAGCTATAGATAACGAAGTAACAGATGATATTTCTATCATTAACTACCTTAACCCTATGGGCGCTTTTTACGATACATATCTTGGCCCTGTAGGTAATAGTACTGGATTGCTCACTGGCGCGTTATTCGGAGGAACTGCACTATTTAAATCTGGTGGCTATAACTGCTTATCACCAACTGGTATTGGTGGAGGTGGTTTTGCTCCGCTTGCAGGTAGCTTATGTCCAGTTGCTCAAGGGATTCCGCAAAACTTGAAAGGTAACAAGCTCCCAGGTACAGCTGATCTTTCATACAGTCTTTCATTAACTCAGGCGTTTCCTGGTACAAGGGGTGAAACTGTAGCTAAACTATCATATAGATATACATCAGAGTCTAATGCTAGTATTTTTGAAGAAGAAAGAATGGCAATTCCTGCACAAAAATTCTGGGATTTATTGGTTAGATTTAATCCTAATGATGGTGATTGGTATGTAGGAATGTATGCAAAGAACTTAGCTGACGATAGGCAAATGAACTATCTAAGAACAGCAAGTAACCTTCAAGGTGGTCAGTTATATGGAGCATTTACTGATCCTAGAACATGGGGACTACAATTTGGTACTGATTTTTAATTAGTATTTGATTCTTAAAAGCCCAGTGTAAAACTGGGCTTTTTTTTGCTTATATTAGAACTTATGAAACCATTACCCTATAACCCAGAATCTATAACAGTTACCCAAGAAATGTGTGATCACAATGGTCACATGAATGTAAATTACTATTATCAACTGTTTGATAGTACTTATACATCTTTTTATATTGATGAATTAGGGTTTGGAGATGATTATCTAGAAAGTGGTTTTTCCACTTTTACACTTGAGGATAACATCAGATACCTTAAAGAGTTTCGACTTGATGATAAAGTCTATCCTTCATTTATGCTCTATAAAGTTAATAAAAAATTACTTCATTTTGTTGGCATATTGCAGAATGAGGATAAAGAAACTGCTGCAATATTTGAAACAGTTCTTGGTCATATTGACTTACATAAAAGAAAAATAGTTGAGTTTCCAAGTGAGAGGCTTCTTCATTTATGTAATGTTACTGACGAGCAACACACTAAATCAGAGCTATCATTTGATGTAAAGCTTTTCATAAAGGACATGGATGCATAAATTTGCAATAAGATTTTCCTTCTTTTTTTTCCTAATTTTACCGGCTTTCAGTGAATCAGAGTTTTCAGTCATGACACTGAATGTTAATAATCTGTTCGATGTATTCGATGATCCATATAAAGATGATAAGGCTTATTTACCAATAGAACTTAAAAAATCAAAACAGCATATAGATTCCTGTATGAAAATACGAGTAAATTCATGGAAGAATGAATGTTTAAATCTAGACTGGGATCAAGACACAAAAGATGCAAAGTTAAAAAATATCGTCAAAGATATAGTTGCTTATGATAAAGATGGACCTGATATTTTGGCTTTGCAAGAAGTTGAGAATGAAAATATTCTTGAGCAGCTTTTTAATTTGCTGAAGCCTTTCGGATATGTTGATTTTGAGTTAATAGAAAGCAGAGATTATAGAGGTATTGATAACGCAATAATCACGAAATATAAAATATTGAATTCTAAACTTCATTACATAAAATTTTCTGGTGAATTTGAGGATAAAGATACCAGACCAATTCTAGACACTACAATTAAAATCAATAATAACAAATTGAAAGTTTACAATGTTCATTTTCCAGCAGGATATCACGATGTTTCAATGAGAATTGATTCATTGGATAAGTTAAAAGAGTTAGTTAATCAGCATAGTATGCCATCTGTTGCACTAGGTGATTTTAATGTAAATATAGAAGAGGATAGCCAACTTTATATATACAAAGACCAAGAAGATGTTTGGGAGGTTGCCCATCTAAGAGGTTGTGATAAATGTAAAGGAACCTATTACTACAGTTATGGTAAATCATGGAGTTTTTTGGATACTATTTTTTTATCTCAAAATAGAAATATAAATTACATTCCAAATACTATAAAACTTCATATAACTGATCAAAATGCATATAAAGATACCGGCAAGCCCATAAGATTCAATCCAATAAAAAAAACAGGTGTCTCAGACCATCTTCCTATGGTCGCAAAAATAAGATTTAGTGAAATTTAATTAATTTGATCTTCATGACAAGAGCACTCAACTTCCTGACATGTTTTATAGTTTTTGAAATGTGAAAAGGCAACGACTAAAGAGCCTAAAAGTGTAATGAATTGCTCTCCAGTTTCTCCAGCAAGAGGCTCACCGAATAGAGCAGCAAAAACCAGAATAGATAACCCAAATAGACCTGTAATTAAATAACCTAGGGTCTTATGATTCTTGTATCCCAGAGATAGAGCGAAAATACTAACCGGCGCTGCTACCAATAAGATTAAATAATGGATTAATTCACTTTCAATAGAAATAGATGATATTCCATAAGAAAATATGATCAATGTAGGAGCAAAAAAACAATGGATCGCACAGGCAGCTGACAAACTCATTGCAATTTTGTCTGAATTCATCTGAGTTTTAAGCATTTAATTACTGTCTCCATCCGCCTCTGTCGAAAACTCTTAAATATGTAAGCTGATCATGATCAGAATCATTAACAACTTTACAATAGTCTCCAGACTCTACCAAAACAACATCACCAGCAGATAGATCATAAGAATCTTTATGTTCAATGCCATATGATGGATTTGAGCCATGACCTTCATCAGTATTCATGTACTCAACTATTTCCATAGTACCTCTTCCATTTGTAATTATGTAAACTACATCAGAGTCAATTAGCTTGTGACCCTTTGTGGAAGCCCCTGGTTGAATAACAGTTTTACTTGCAATGATTCTTTGCAACAAGTCATTTGACCAAACTGTATAATCATCAGTGACTTTTTGTGGTGATCCACCAATTCTAAAATTTGTATATTTTTTTGCCATAATAATTTTCCTTCGCTAATTATAATTATTTGTTATTAATATTCCAGTATATCGATGAATAAGGGTGTCGTTATTAGATAATATTTACTATACTTATGCATAGTTATATTGATCATAAATGGGAGTAATTCAATGAGTAAAACATATTCAAATCCAGAAACAATCGGATTGCATGCAGGGTGGAGAAAAGATGAAAATACAAATTCTGTTGCAGTACCAATTCATCAAACAACAAGTTTTCAATTTGATGATACTGAACATGCTGCAAACCTTTTTGCATTATCTGAGCTTGGAAATATCTATTCAAGAATTATGAACCCAACCTGTGCTGTTCTTGAAGACAGAGTTGCTGCTCTTGAGGGCGGTGTTGGTGCTTTAGCTGTTGCATCCGGTCAAGCAGCTTCTGCAGTTGCAATTCAAAATTTAGCTACAAATGGAGATAATATAGTAGCTTCTGCTCATCTATATGGTGGTACATATAACCTATTTAAAAATGTTTTATCAGATATGGGTATTGAAGTGAGGTTCGTTGATCCTGCAGATCCAAATAATTTTGCTGAAGCTACAGATGATAAAACAAGAGCTTATTATGGTGAGGTTCTTCCAAATCCAAGTTTTGAAGTATTTCCAATTTCTGAAGTTGCTGAGATTGGAAGACCATTAGGAATTCCTTTAATAGTTGATAACACAGCAGCTCCTGTAATATGTAAGCCGTTTGATCATGGTGCCGCTATTTCTATGCATTCAACAACAAAATTCATAGGAGGCCATGGGACCTCAATTGGAGGAATCATTATTGACAGTGGTAATTTTGATTGGGAAGCTGTCCCCGAGAGACAACCAGCTTTAAATACTCCAGACCCTTCTTATGGGGGTGCAGTTTGGACGGAAGCAGTAAAGCCTTTAGGCCCAATTGCATACATACTTAAGGCTAGAACTACAATACTTCGTGATATGGGAGCTGCAATGAGTCCTTTTAACGCTTTTATGTTTATTCAAGGATTAGAAACTCTTGCTTTAAGAATGCGTGAGCATAGTAGCAATGCAGAAAAAGTAGCCGAATATCTCTCAAATCACGACTCAGTAGAAAGAGTTAGCTATCCGTCTTTAATGGATGGATATGCTAAAGAAAGAGCTGAGAAATATCTGACTAGAGGTAACGGTGGCTTAATGGGCTTTGAAGTTAAAGGCGGCAGAGACGCTGGAGAAAAGTTTATTAACTCACTTGAGATGGTATATCATGTTGCTAATATTGGCGATTCAAGAAGTCTAGCTATTCATCCTGGAAGCACTACCCACAGTCAGCTTAATGAAGAAGAGTTATTAGCAGCTGGGATAACCCCCGGGTATGTCCGACTTTCAATTGGTTTAGAGCATGTTGATGACATAATTGCTGACTTTGAACAAGCATTGTCTAAGATATAGAGAATTTGAGCCAAGAATTAGTAACTTTTATAATTCTTGGCACATCTGAAAGATTAAAGAATATTAAAATTCCTAAGTCTAACAAGACAGAGCAATATATCGCTGCTAATTTCAAACAAAACAAAAACATAGTTGCTGATATAGATAGTTTAGTTAGCTCTGCTAAAGGAAATGTGATCGTCTTTCTTCCACCGTCTTCTATTCCAAACACTAAAACAAAAGAAGTGCTTAAAAAAATAGCAATGATTGATATATCAGCATGGGGTTGGTTCAAATTTAATGAAAAAAGAAACGATTTTATAAAAAATATAAAGAAAATATCTTCACAAGTAAGAAGCATTCCTAATCTTGAACAAGGAATTTACTTTTCAAAAAGATTGTATTTTTCTGTAGGTGGTATGGGAGAGTGCGGATCATCACCTTTTAAAGAATTAGCAAAAAGATTTTATTCACGAATTGATCCACAAAACCCTTTACCAGCACTTATAATAAGAACAAAAAATGTTGATATATTTTGATGAACACTAGTTTGATCATAAATGCAGAAAATATTGCTTATAAAGTGAATGACTTTAAGTTATTTCACAATCTTTCTTTTACTGTTGAAAAAGGTGAAGCCCTGCATGTTCAAGGTGCAAATGGTTCTGGTAAGTCTACTTTACTTAGGATTATTCTAGGAATTACAAATCAAACAAAAGGAAAAATTGAGATTAATTCCGAAAAAGGTATCAGTTATTTAGGACACAAGAACGCACTCAAAAACTATTTAAGCTTGGAGGATAATATTCTTTTAATGGAATTAGATGATCATTTAGATTTACTGAAATACATTGATCTTCTAGGGTTAAAAAAATTATTAGAAGTTAATGTTGCAAATTTATCTTACGGTCAGCAAAAAAAATTAGCGCTTTTAAGACTATTTTTAAATGAATCTGATTTAATTGTTTTAGATGAACCTTTTGTTGGCTTGGATGATAATACTCAAGAAATATTAAGTAATTTTTTAAAAGACCAACTCAATAAAAATAAAGGAATAATATATACATCACATATAAGCTGTTCCCTAGAATCAAAAATTCTTCTATTAAAATGAAAATATTAAGATTAGAGTATTTAAAACTTAGAAAAAAAACGAGAAGCTGGTTGGGGCCAATATTAGTTTTCTGGTTGATTATGTTGGCTTATCCTTTAACTGTTGAATTTTTGCAAGATAAACTTGAAATCGGTTTCTTTTCTGTTTTATGGATAGCAATATTGATTTCAATGATGTTAGCAACAGAAGATATTTTTATTGAAGATTATAATGATGGATCCCTTGAGCAAATTATGATTAAAAATTCCTCTTTTCAGTTTTTGGTATCTATGAGAATCGTTATCTATTGGTTAATGATTGGTGTTCCAATTTCGGGTTTGAGTTTCTTTTTTTCACTAGGAACAACCGAAGAGATATTTTTGAGTTTATCAATATTTCCTTTGGCACTTATAAGTTCATATATTTTTCTAAATTTATTTGTATTAGGAAATGCCTTGAGCTTAAACAAAGGTTCTTTATTGGGAGCTTTAGTTACAATGCCTTTAGCTCTTCCTGTATTGATTGTCTTAGGAAAGAGTGTAATTTCAATTCAGCTCGGAATTAATTTCTTAGAGTTTATACTCTTATTATTAGGATGCTTATCTATTATAATGATAATAGTGCCTGTTATTGTATCTTATATAATAAAAGCCCATTTAGAATAAAACTTTTCGCACACATACGACAGTGATTAAAAAATTTATACATCAATTTGCGTCACCAAAAACCTATCTTTTTCAAGTAAATAGGTTTTATCCGTATATTTTTTATATATCTTTAATTATTTACACTTTTTCTTTGATTTGGGGTCTGCTTTTTACTCCTCAGGACTTTGTTCAAGGCAATTCGTTCAGGATTATATATCTTCATGTACCTGCATCATTTTTGTCTCAATCACTATATGTTGCGATGGCATTTGCGAGTATTACTTATTTGGTTTGGAGAGTTAAACTGGCTGCTTATCTCATCATTGCAATTGCGCCAGTTGGAGCTATGACAACTTTTGTGGCTTTAATATCTGGTTCGCTTTGGGGAATACC
This sequence comes from uncultured SAR86 cluster bacterium, assembly GCA_902632555.1. Classification (GTDB taxonomy): domain Bacteria; phylum Pseudomonadota; class Gammaproteobacteria; order Magnimaribacterales; family D2472; genus SAR86A. The sequence goes on from CACPCZ010000009.1 coordinate 35,658, forward strand.
TACATGGGGTACTTGGTGGCAATGGGACGCTAGAATTACATCAACTCTAATTTTATTCATCATGTATCTTGGTTTGATCTCTCTTCATAATTCTTTTAGTAATTATGAGAAGGCTGATAAGCTTTTGTCTTGGTTGGTAATTGTTGGAGCTGTAAATATCCCAATAATAAAGAAATCTGTTGATTGGTGGAGTACTTTACATCAATCTGCTTCTATAACTCTAACTGACAAGCCATCAATTGATCCTTCAATGTTTTATCCATTAATTGGGTCAATTATTGGTTTCTTTGGACTAATAATTTGTTTGGTTTTGATTTCATCAAAGCATCAAATATTAATCAGAGAAAAAACAAAATCATGGATAAAAGATTATGTTTAGTTTTGCATTTAATTCTTTTGAAGAGGCCATATATATGAATGGACATGGTATTTATGTTTGGATTGTTTTCTCCATAGTAATATCATGCTTAGCAGCTTTTTTTATAAGCTATAAAAATAAAATTCAGAAGATTAAAAAAAAATTAAATGAATCCAATTAGAAAGAAAAGAATTTATAACATTTTGTTAGTTCTTTTATTTACAGTTTCAGGCATCTCGTTAATATTGTATTCTTTGAATTCAAATTTAGATTTTTTCTTTACACCATCTGAGCTCAAGGAACAGAATATACCTGCCGATAAAAGAATTAAAATTGGTGGAATGGTGCTTGAGGGCTCAGTAACAAGAGATGAATCTAGAATTATTTTTATGATTACAGACTATGAAAGTTCGGTAAAAGTAGAATTTAAAGGAATAGTGCCAGACTTGTTTCAAGAGGGAAGTGGTGTTGTTGCGCTCGGTTTTTTAAATGACAATATTTTCTTAGCAGAAGAAGTATTGGCAAAGCATGACGAAAATTACATGCCACCAAATTTAAATATTGTTGATGATAGTTGAAATTTCTCATTTCTTGGCACTACTAGCAACAGGACTATTTCTGTTGGTGGGTTGTTTCTCATTTATAAGATCAGGTGATGTTTATATTTCTAATCTTATAGGTAGAACATATTCACATGCATTTTTCTTTTTACTTTCTTCATTCTTAATCTATGTCTGGCTTGCAATTTCAGATAATTTTTCAGTTGCTTATATAGCGAGTCACTCAAATACGGACCTTCCAGTATTTTATAAAGTTTCCTCAATTTGGAGCGCTCACGAAGGTTCAATGTTTTTATGGATTTTATTTTTAGCTCTATGGGGGTATTTATTTAATAATAGAGTTGATAATAAAGAAGTACTAAAGCCAATGAGTATAGGGATAATATCTTTCATACTAGTAGGTTTTTTATCTTTTTTATTAATCACATCAAATCCTTTTGAAACTATATTGCCCTTTGCGCCTTCAAATGGAGCAGATATCAACCCGGTTTTACAGGATCCAGCATTAGCGATTCATCCTCCAACCCTTTATTTAGGTTATGTAGGTTTTGTTATTCCTTTTGCATGTGCATTAGCTTTTTTAATAAATGGAAATTCCAATATCAAATGGGAGGAGCTTGTCAGAAAATGGTCTGTCGTTGCATGGATTTTTTTAACACTTGGTATAACACTAGGAAGTTGGTGGGCTTATTATGAGTTAGGATGGGGAGGCTACTGGTTTTGGGACCCTGTCGAGAACGTTGCGCTCATGCCTTGGCTTGCTGCAACAGCATTTTTGCATTCTTTAAGTGTATCAATTAAATCCTCAAACCTTAGAATATGGACAATATTACTATCCATATCGGTATTTTCTTTGAGTCTCTTTGGTGCATTCATTGTAAGATCAGGGATAATTGATAGCGTTCATTCTTTTGCAAATGATCCAGAGAGAGGACTTTATCTTTTATCATTCATTGGTTCAATCATTATTATTTCAATAGTATTGTTTGTATACAGACTGCCAATAGTAAGATCTATTGGGAATATAAAAGCCTTTTCAAAGGAGTCTTTTATATCAATTAATAATATCTTTTTTGCCTCTCTAGTATTTTCTGTGATGTTGGGAGTAACTTATCCATTAATATATGAATATCTATTTGAACAAAAAATAAGCGTTGGAGCGCCTTTTTATAATGCTATTTTTATTCCGATTGTTGTTATAGCAGCCTTCTTTTTATTTTTTTCAATTGATTCGAAGTGGCAAAGAACAATAAAGATTCCTTTTTTTGGTGGACCTAAGATAGCATCCTATTTTTTTACAATTATAGTTACTATTTTTTGTGTTTTTTTCTTTGAAACTAAATCAATAACAATTATTGCATCATTATTTGCAGGATTTCTTTTGGTTATTAGATATTTAATAGAAATATTTTTAGTAGTAACAAGAAAAAAATATATTAATCCCTTTAGTATAGTTGCTCATTTTTCCCTTGGCTTACTTATTGTTTCTATTGCAATAAACAGTGTGCTCAGCTCTGAGAGAGCAATAAACATAAAAATTAATGAAACTGAAACATACAAAGATCTCAGTATTTATTTTGAGGATATTAAAGTATTAAAAAAATCAAATCATGATGCAATACAAGCTAAATTTTTAGTAAGTGATACAAAATCAAATTCATTTAGACTTAGTCCTGAAAAAAGAAAATACTTCACGAGAGGACAAATAACTACCGAAACTGCAATTCATGTGTCGCCTTTAAGAGATGTTTACATGACTATAGGTGATCAGTTGGACGACGGGAGTTGGGTCTTAAATATTCAAATTAACTACCTAATAAGATGGATATGGATATCAGCTATTCTTATGTCTTTTGGTGGTCTAATGTTAATATTTTCAAGGAAAAGATTTAAGTCATGAATATAGCATTTAGATTACTAGTATTAATTGTTCCTATCTCATTCTTAGTTATGTTTTTTGTTTTGTTATCAAATGAAGAAAATATACCAGGAGCAGATTATCAAGTTTCTGAATTGCCTGAGTTTTCGTTGCCAACTCTACAAAAGAATAATTTTGTTGATAATAACTCGCTGCAAGGCAATTACCTTATGAATGTTTGGGCCAGTTGGTGTATAACATGCAGAGTAGAGCATCCATATTTATCTAAACTTAGTAAAAATGGAATTAGAATAGTTGGACTTAATTACAAAGATGAGATAGGTGATGCATCAGAATGGATACAGAAATTTGGAAACCCATATGACGTTATCATTCACGATGTTAAAGGAACTCTAGCGCTTGATTTGGGTGTCACAGGGGCGCCAGAAACATTTTTAATCAGTAATGGTGTTGTCATAGCTCACTATCAAGGTGAAGTGAATCAAATGATTTGGGAAAAGGTTTTTGAACCAGTGATATTTTCAAGAAATATAATTTTTTGATGAAGAAACTCCTATTTTATAGCATATTCTTCTCTGCAATCCTTATGTCCGGTGTTGTCTATGAGTTCGATAATGAAACTGACGAGATAAGATTCAATAATCTAATAAAAGAGATTAGATGCCCAAAGTGCACATCTGGATCCCTGTCAAGTTCAAATGCACCAATCTCTGAGGACTTAAAACTAAAGATTGTTGAAATGATAAAGCAAGGAAAATCAGATGCCGAAATTAAGGATTATGTTTCAGAACGTTTTGGTAAAGAATCGCTTTATGATCCAGAGCTTTCCCAAGAGACTTATTTGCTTTGGTTTGGGCCATTAATATTCATAATTGGCGCTTTTATAATATTCTTCTTTAGAAGAAAAACATAATGGTAACTTTTATATTGCTAGCATTGGTTGCTTCGCTTCCAATCATTGCTTATTTATTAGCAAACCAGACATCTAGTAAAGGAATAATTTTAGGCATTACTGTGATTGTACTTTCCTTATGTTTAATTTTTTTTATAAGTAAATTTTCAATTCTTGGAACATTTGAAAAACAAACAATTAATAACAAGATTATTGATGAAATATATTTAGATAAAAAAATTTCTATTGAAAATCTTGTTAATATTGAAAATACTCTCAAAGAGGACGAAATTAAGATTTGGCTAATAAGTCTTGTAAGTAAGTCTATTGAACTTAACAAATTAAATTCAGCTGAAAGTTTAGTTACTTTTTCTGAGAAGTTTTTTAACTCAAATGAAGAAAAATTAATTTTCTACAATATGTATACAACTCTAAGAGATGCAAAATTTCCAGCCTTTGCTGATGCTAACTTCTTTATTTCTGATGATTCTTTATATCCATGCAATTCTTTTAAAGGCGAAATTAAAATTTATATTATGAATGGACCAGAAATTCCCATTGGTGAACAAAAATTTGATAATTTTGATGCAATTTCAATTTCAAATGACAATAGCATTATTCCAGGTTTTGACTTGGCATCAGCATTTTTAAATACTGAAACTGTTGAGTTGAATGTGAGTATAGAATGTGACAAAAAAGAAAGTAATTTTTATCTCAAAAATTCAATTGTTTTAGATCAAAACAAACCTTCTGTGACCTATAAAATTGGCTTAAATGAATGGTTTAAAAGGCCACAAGAGTTATAATATACATAGTATATTAGGCTCTTATCATGCAATTAAAGCACATAAAACTCTCAGGCTTTAAAAGTTTCGTTGATCCAACGAAAATATCTTTTCCAACAAATATGGTTGGTGTTGTTGGGCCAAATGGTTGTGGCAAATCTAACGTAATTGATGCAATTAGATGGGTTCTCGGTGAGCTTTCAGCAAAGAATTTAAGAGGAGAATCAATGGTTGATGTCATTTTTAATGGCTCAGAAAAAAGAAAAGCATCTGGACAATGCAGCATTGAACTATTATTTGATAATAGTAGTGCAAAAATTGGAGGAGAGTATGCCTCTTTTAATGAAGTTTCTATCAAAAGAGTTATGACTCGTGATGCACAATCTAATTATTTTATTAATAATACAAAATGCAGAAGAAAAGATGTACAAGATATCTTTCTGGGTACAGGCTTAGGACCTAGCTCTTATGCAATTATAGAGCAGGGTATGGTAAGCAAACTTGTCAGTGCAAAACCAGACGAGTTAAGGACCCATATTGAAGAGGCTGCTGGAGTTTCAAAGTACAGGGAGAGAAGACGAGAGACAGAGTCAAGAATTAAACGAACTAAAGAGAACCTATCAAGAGTTAAAGATATTAGAGATGAAATAGCTAGATTAATAAAAAGGCTTGAAAATCAAGCAAAGGCTGCTGAAAAATATAACACATTAAAAAAAGAAAAATCAAAAATTGAAATTGATATTGCAATTCTATTTTCCTTGGAAGCAAAAAATAACAGAGATGGTTTGCAAAAGAAACTAGATTCTTTAAATAGAGATCTAAAGATAAAGAATGCAGAGTCTGAGACAATTCAGTCTCAAATTGATCAATATAGAACTGAAAACGAATCTGTTTTATCTGAGTATGAAAACGCACAAAAACACTTTTACTCTATTGGTGCTGAAATAGCAAAGCGAGAAGCTAATCTTCAAAATATTAATAAAACTGAAAATGAAACAAAATTTAAGCTTGAGACGGCCACTAAAAATCTTGAAAAGGCAAAAGAGTCTGAATTGAACTTTGATGAGCTTAGTCCCAGTGAAAAAGCTATGCATATGCTAGATGAAATAATTCTTACCCTAAAAAATTATGATTTTCAAAATGATAATGTATTAGACAAAGCTACAAAATTAAAAACACTTCTAGCGGAAATTTTAAATATTGCCTCAGCACAATCAAAAACGTTGACCGAAGAATACTTATCAAGGAAAAATGATCTTATTGAACAAATAGATGATGCCGAGAAATTAAAGAGCTCTATTCAAGAAGAAATGAAAACATTTGTAACCAAAAGCTCTGAAGCAGAAACAGTTTTAATTGATCTTAGACAAAAACAATCAAAATTTAATGATGATCTAAGAGAGCTTGAAAATAAGAAGTCTATTTCAGATCTGGACTCAAGAACATTATCTGAAAAGATCACAAACATAAGACTTGATCTCAAAACATATGAAATTAATCTTGAAAATTCTAACCAAAAAATAAAAAAAGCTGGTATTAAAATCGAAAATATAGATTTTAAAGATTATGAAGGACTATCTATTTCACAGCTTGAGGAAAATTTAACAGATGTTGATTCAAAAATTATTAGATTAGGAGCAATAAACCTAGCAGCACCTGATGAGATAGAAGAAGAGACAAAAAGAAAGGAAGAGCTTGATAAACAATATGATGATCTTACAGAGGCACTCGAAAAGCTAACCGGAGCTATAAAAAAGATCGATAATGAAACAAAGACAATCTTTAAGGATAGTTTTGACGCAGTCAATATAAAGCTTAAAGAAGTATTTCCAAAGCTTTTTGGTGGCGGTATTGCAGAGCTTACACTCACCGATGATGATCCGCTTCATGCCGGCGTAATTTTAATGGCAAGACCGCCAGGCAAAAAAAATTCATCTATATCTCAATTGTCTGGGGGTGAAAAGGCTCTAACAGCGCTTGCTTTAGTCTTTGCTATTTTTGATCTTAATCCAGCTCCATTCTGTCTGCTAGATGAGGTTGACGCACCTCTTGATGATCTGAACACACTTAGATTTATCAACATGGTAGAAGAAATGTCCAAGTCAGTGCAGTTTATTTTTATAACTCATAATAAAGTTTCTATGGAGAGAAGTGATTATCTTATGGGAGTTACAATGCAAGAAGCAGGAGTCTCAAGAATGGTTTCAGTCGATGTAAATCAAGCATTGGAATTAGCTGAATCATAAATGAGCATAAATTCTGAAATATATTTAATTGGTCTTGCAGTTCTAAGTTTTCTAATAATCGTTTTTTTATTTATAAGAAAAATTGCAAATAATGGCAAATTAAAAGTTAAGATTGAGGAGTTACCAGAGAGCTTCCAGGAAAATTCTGAAGAAGAGGACAATAATAACCTGCCATCTGATATAGAAGATAAAACTGATAATGAGGATCAAGAATTGGCGATACTCAATCTTATTTCCATTGATAGATCTTTTTTTGATATTGAACAAATTTTTGGTTTTTTATCTAACTATGGAGCGATATTAAAAAATAAATATTTTTCTTTTATGGATGAAGATGGTAATGAAATCTTTAGAATTGCAAATGCATTAAATCCAGGTACATTTGAAAAAGATACAAAAACATTTGCAATTGTTATTGCATCAAATTTAACCAATACAACTGATCCGATAAAATCTGTAAAGCAAATGATTGACTTTTCAGTAAATTTTTCAGAAAAATTTTATGCCAATCTTTGTGATGAAGAAAGAACTCCAATCACAAAACAAATGATATCTCACATGGAAACTAGAGCTCAAGATATCGCAAGAATAAAACAACTTGGCGATAAAAATTAGAAGAATATGTATACTGCAGAGCAATACGAAGAATTAAAAAACTTAATCAGAAAACATGATTACTCCTATTACGTTGAAGATGATCCAACAATTAGCGATCTCGAATACGATAAACTATTTCAAGACTTAATTAACTTAGAAGAAAAATATCCAGAAATAGTTGATCCTGATTCTCCCTCACAAAGAGTTGGTATAAAGCCAGTTTCTGGATTTAAAACATACAGTCATAAAAAACAAATACTCTCCCTTTCAAATATATTCTCTGAAGAAGATCTGCAGGATTTTTTTAATAGAATTGAAAAAAGGATGTTGGGAATAGACGACTATAGTTTTTTTTGTGAACCTAAGATGGATGGGGCAGCAGTGAGTCTGATTTATGAAAATGGAATTCTTATAAGAGGTGTAACAAGAGGTGATGGGCAAACAGGAGAGGACGTTACATCTAATATCAAAACAATTAAATCTATTCCACAAAAGCTCATTCATAAAAAGAACTCAAAAATTCCTGAGTATCTAGAAGTAAGAGGAGAGATTTATATATCAAAAAAAGATTTTGAGATCCTAAATAAAAATGCAGCTGAGAAAGAAGAAAAGATTTTTGCCAATCCTAGAAATGCTGCATCAGGTAGCTTGCGTCAACTTGACCCACAAATCACTAACAAGAGACCGCTTTCATTCGTTGTTCACGGCTTGGGTGAGTCTTCTAATAATACTTTTTCAACATTGGAAGAATTTTTTGATTTGATGAAACTATTCGGTCTTCCAACAAGTAATTTAAATAGAAGTGTAAATAATATTAGTCAGTGCTCTGAGTATTACAATGAAATATTAAAATCTAGAGACGAAATTCCTTTTGATATAGATGGTGTAGTTTATAAAATTAATCAGATTGAGTATCAAGATAAATTAGGTGAAATATCAAGATCACCAAGATGGGCAATCGCTCATAAATTTCCAGCAGAAGAGGCTACAACGATTATTGATCAAATAAATTTTCAAGTTGGTAGAACAGGAGTCCTTACTCCTGTAGCAAGATTAAAGCCTGTTAGGGTAGGCGGGGTTACTGTTAGTAACTGTACTTTACATAATATAGATGAATTAGAAAGAATTGATCCCAGAGAAGGAGATACAGTCATTATAAGAAGAGCTGGAGATGTGATACCCCAAATAATTAAAGTTGTTGAATCAAAAAGAAAAAAGGAAACAAAATCTGTTGAAATACCAAGCAAATGTCCAGCATGTGGGTCTTTATTAATTCAAGAAAATCAATCAGATTGGGAGATACTAGATGCAAAAAACAAAAGACTGAAGATCTTTTCAAGTAAAATAGAATCTGAAAATTTTCTTTTAGAGAAAAATGATGATTCTCTGAGACTCAATGAAATTAAAAATAAAGCTGCATTCATAAAATGTTCTTCAACTTTTTCTTGTCCTGAAATGATAAGAGGAAACCTAACTCATTTTGTTTCAAGAAAGGCCTTTGACATTGAAGGCTTGGGCCAAGAAATATTGAATACATTTATTAAAAAATCATATCTTAAGGATCCCTCAGATATTTTTTTACTTCAAAATTTTAGGAAGGAACTAGAAAATCTTGAAGGCTTTGGAGAAAAGTCGGTTTCAAATTTAATTGAATCTATTAATGAATCTAGAAATGTTGACCTATCAAGACTTATATATGCTCTTGGGATACCTGAGGTTGGAGAAGCTACCTCAAGAAATTTAGCAAATGAATATAGAGACATAAATAAATTAATGCATGTAGATTTCTATGACTTAATAAAAGTAGATGATCTTGGTCCAAAGGTTGCAACAAATATTATAAATTTTTTTAAAAATGATTATATAAATGACTTTTTAAGTCGCTTATTACCTCATCTTAGAATTAATCAAATGGAATTACCTAATAAAAAAGATATGCCTTTACTCAGCAAGCAAATTGTATTAACAGGAAAATTAACACAATTTTCTAGAGATGAAATAAAAGAAAATTTAATCAGATTAGGAGCAAAAGTTACATCAAGTGTATCGAAAAATACAGATTTTATAATTGCAGGTGAAAATGCTGGATCTAAATTGAAGAAAGCTAACGAATTAGGTATAAAGGTATTATCAGAAGAAGATTATTTAGTATTAAAAGATGAACCAGAAAAAATTATTTAGCATAATTTGTTCTTTATTATTGATTCAGTCATGTGCTGTTAGGCCTCCAGAAAATCCTGACAATATATGTCTCATTTTTAAAGAAAAAAGAAGTTGGTATAAGGCAGTAATTCGAAGTGAAAAAAGATGGAAGATACCACCATATGTTTTGATGTCATTTGTTCATCAAGAATCAAGTTTTAAATCAGACGCTAGACCAGAAAGAGAAAAAATCTTAGGTTTTATTCCTTGGTTCAGGCCATCAACTGCTGTGGGATACTCGCAAGCACTAACAAAAACATGGGATGATTATAAGGATGAAACTGGCAATAGCAGAGCTAATAGAAAAAATTTTAGTGATTCTGCAGATTTTATAGGTTGGTATGCCAGTAAAGGATACTATCAGGGTTTTGAGAGGACTGATGCCAGATCACTATATTTAGCTTACCACGAGGGGTATGGCGGCTTTGAAAAAAAGACTTACAGAAAGAAACAATGGTTAATAAAGGTTGCTGATCGAGTACAAGCAAGATCCACAAAATATCAGCAACAATACTGGGGATGCGCCAAAGAACTTCAAAAGAAAAGATTTTTGTTTTTTTGACTAGATATTTTTGACTTTAAAATTTAAATCTTTAATTTCGTCAATGTATGTTTCACCAGCGATCACTGATTTTTTAGATTCATTGAACAAATATTTTCTAGCAACATCTTCTAAATCCTTTTTGGTGCATGTTTTTACTTTTGATCTAAAATTTAATCTACATTCGATATTTTTATTTTCAATATTTGCACCAAAATCACTCATAGCTTCACCATATGGAGATAATGGCTTATCAATTCCTGAAATTACACCAAGAACACCTTCATCTAATTGCGAACCTGAAATATTGGCGAGAGCCCACTCTCTTGACTTAGCAAAATCGTTAAAGGTTTCTGAGCATCTTGGATCTCTATAAGAAAAGAATTTAAAAATTTTATTCTTTGAATCTTGCATTGCTCCTGCTCCATACGCTCCTCCCTTTTCTCTGATTGCAGAATGAAGGTATCCATTTCTCAATACCGCTCCAAGTACAGTCAAAGCCGGAGCATCTTCATGCAACATATCAACAGTAGGAAAAGCCTCAGCACAATAACAAACTTGTGCGCCTGTTATCCAACCAACTTGTTCCGACTGAATATCAAATAGATTCTGAATGTAGGAATTTGATGCATTTTGATCATAATTAAAGACAATACTTGATTTATCTTTATCAATGGATGAAGCCGTAAAAGTATGAATAGGATTTAGATCAATTTTTTTCTTGATTGATTGGAGAATGTCAATGTATTTTTCAAGATTTAAGTCTTCATTGATATTTTTAGCAAGATAGCTTGTATTTGTAATGTAATTTAAGCCAGATCCCATATCATTTGTTGCAGCTATATTGTTAATTTGTGAACCTGCATTACTCATTGCAAGCAAATGTCCATTCTGGATTAGCGATCTTTCATTAGCAGAAGAAATAAAGTTAAGTAAATCTTTAATTCTTTCTTTTTCATTAAATTTAGGTTTAATAATTGTATTAGAAATAATATTTTGCATTTTTTCTTCATTTTTTTCTAAGCATTTAGAGCTAACTTGAAGAGCAAGAGTATGATTACCAGAATCATCAGGAACTAGAACAAAGGATGCTGACAAGCCACCTGTAAAGGCAGATTGTTCTTTTTGAATCTCTTCAAAACCTTTATTTCCAATTCCAATATCTGTGAGGGTATTTGCATATAGTGATGCAATTTTAAACTCCTCTGAGCTTAAATTTTTACAGGGATAGAGAGCTGAATGATAGGTTATTCCATTTGTTCCAGTATGATAATAATGATTAAAAGTATTATTATTTTTAAACATTTCAACAGTTGGATAATTCCTTTTTTGAGGAATATCCTCTTTAGTTACTTTTGGTAGTATTTCTGGATCATCTACTTTGTTTTGTCTTTTCTTTAGATCTTTAGCTAGTAAATTAATTTCAACTTTTTGCTTATTGGTAAGTTGTTTTGATTTTTCATCAACTTTTTTGAGTATTTTTTCTTCATTTTTTTTATTAAAGTTAATATCAGGTACTAGAGAATAATTCAATCTGTGATCATTATTAATTAATTTTTCTTCAATAAGTTTTTCCATGTATCTTTCATTGTCTAGATTTTTTTTAACAATTGAAAAGGAGCTATCAAGATCGAGAACTTTTAGAGGATCATCATTGTGTATGCATGCTGGAAGGCAACTAAGCATAATTTGCAGACCATAAGGCATTCCAGATCCTGTAATTTCACGTTGTCTAATCTCTAGTTGATGCAAAGATGAATCAATTATTTCTCTAGATATTCCATCTTTAACAACTTTTTTAAGACAGTTAACAATAAGTTCCTCTACTTTATCTTGTGAATTTGATTTAACTCCCTCAAGCCCGGCTGCAAAAACCAATTCTTTATGATCAGTTTCTAATCCTGTGAGTGGGGATAAGGACCTACCTAGTTTAGTGCTCTCAAGAGCTTTTCTCAAAGGTGAAGCAGAATTATCAAGAAGTATATTTGACATTAGATACGATTCTAATAATTCGACAGGATTATGACTTTCTCCAAGCAACCAGCTAAGAACTACGTGATGATTATTTTCGTCATTTGGTAATGGATTATAAAACTCAGAAACTTTTTTTGGTGAGGTAAGCCTATTCTCATTTTGAACAAATATTTTTTCATCTGAAGGCTCAAAGTTTTTCAGAACATTTTTATCTATGTACTCTTGAATTTCTGAAGGATCAAGATTGCCAAATGTAAAAAATGTTGCATTCGAAGGGTGATAATGCTTTTTATGGAAATCAACAAGATAATCATGCGTTAAATCTATAATATTTTCAGGATTTCCTCCGCTGTTATGTTTATAAGTTGATGAACTATATAAATGCTTAGACATGCCATGCCATAATTGACTTGATATGGAACTCATAGCACCTTTCATTTCGTTAAATACAACTCCTTTAATTTCTAACTCGCTATTTGTATTATCTTGCTCCTTGAATTCTAGTCTGTGACCTTCTTGAAAGAAATCCAGCTTATCTAAATTTGGAAAAAAGGATGAATCCAAATAAACACTTAATAAATTTTTGAAATCTTTATCATTAAGAGTAGCAAAGGGGTAAGCGGTCCAATCACTTGATGTAAATGCGTTCATAAAAGTATTCAAAGATCTTCTTATCATCATAAAAAAGGGATCTCTTACAGGAAATTTTTTGGATCCACATAAGGCTGTATGTTCAAGAATATGAGCAACTCCGGTAGAATCTTCAGGAATCGTTCTAAAAGCAACCATGAAAACTTTTTCATCGCTCTTTGAATCTAGATGAATATGCTTGCAATTGAATTCAGATTCAGTATATATTTGAGCATTAAGGTCTAATAGTTTTATATACTTTTGATCTTCTAAACTAAACATACTAATAAATTAATAATTCTATGAAATATATCACTACACTTTTAGGTCTGATTGTTTTGATTGGCTGTTCTACAACACAATCTAATATTCAAGTTGATTCAATCGAAACGTTTAACTTAGATAATTATAATGATTTTAATATAAAGATAAATACCTCTAACTTGAGTGCTGAAATTAATCCCATAGTTCTTGAAAAGTTTAGAGAAAAATTAAAAAATTCTATCTCTGAGAGAGGACTATCTTTTAATAAAGAATCAGATTTAACTTTTGAAATTAACTTTACAACAAAGGAGTCCGTAGAATCAGACCGAATGGATTATTATTATTCAAGATATTATTGGGATTACTATAAATTTAGGGACGATGTTTATACTGTTACTGAAAATATACTCAGAATAAATTTAAAAGACCTTGAACTTGATAAAACAGTTTGGACAGTAGTTACTGTTTGGAGAGATGGTTCCAGTAGGGCAATATCATCTGATGATGCTGCGGATATTCTTGTAGATGAAATAATGATAAGTTTTTTGTAATAAATTATTTTGCATAAATATTTTTCACTATCATTCATCATTGCGATTTTATATGGGTGCTCAGATTCTGTAGAAAATAAAATTGATATTCCAATAACTTCCGCTGTAGAAGATCTTGTATTGCATTCGGAAGAATTTAAACAAAAAATACTCTCTTATGATACTCCTGGAGGAAAGATACACTTTGCTATTGGATTTGGAATTGCAAATTCAATAATGGTGGAAGGCGATGATGGAAATATTATCATTGATGCTGCTGATAGCATGTATGAAGCAGACAAGATTTATAATTTATTCAAACAAAAAAATCCAAATCCGATCAAAGCAATTATATATACTCACAATCATGGTGATCATACCTTTGGTACACAGTATTATTTGAATTTACAAGAAGAAAAGCCTCAAATAATTGCTCATGAAGATACGGATTTCTATGTTCAAAGAATAATGGGAATTCTTAATCCAATTATAACTACCCGAAGCACAAGAATGTTTGGTACAACTTTGCCTGAGGAAGATTTAATTAATGTTGGCATTGGTCCAAATTTAAGTGTTTCAAAATCACCAACAGGTTACGTAAAACCAGATCTAACTTTTAAAGATGAGCTGAAAATTAATATTTCAGGTATTGAAATTGAGTTATATCATGCGCCAGGTGAGACAAATGATCAGATTTTCGTTTGGCTACCAAAACATAAGTCTTTAATGCCAGGTGATAATGTATATAAGACTTTTCCAAATTTATATACCATTAGGGGGACTTCACACAGAGATGTAAAAGGTTGGATTAATAGTTTGGATCATATGAAAACATTTAATCCTGAATTTCTCTTCCCAAGTCATACTAAACCAATTATAGGAGAGGATGTTATTCAAGATGTTTTAAATATCTACAGGGATGCTATTCAATATATTCATGATCAGACCATCAGATTGATGAATCAAGGTATGTATCCAGACGAAATTGCTGAAAAAATTAAACTACCTGAGGATATTGCTGATTCTCCATATTTGAAAGAGTTTTATGGAACCGTTAGATGGTCTGTTAAAAGCATATTTAACGGTTATTTAGGTTGGTTTAGTGGTAATCCTTCTGAGTTAGATCCTCTTTCAAGAGAAGAAAAAGCAAAAAGAATATTAAATCTTGCTGGAGATTTAGATATTTTGATTGATGACTTAAGACTCGCTGTTGAAAAAGAAGACATGCAATGGGCTTTGGAATTAAGTGATTATCTTATAGCATTAGACAGTTTTACTGAAGAAGTAAAAGATTTAAGAATAAATGCTTTAATTTATGAAGGCTCAAGATCAGCAAATCCAAATAAAAGAAATTATTTTTTAACCTCAGCATTTGAATTAAGAGAAGAATTTGTTGAAACGTCTTTATTGGATAGAACTTCTGTAGAGCTTTTAGAATATGTTTCCATCGATACTTTATTTGATGTATTGTCTACAAGATATAATCCAGAAAATAGCATCAAAGAAAATACATCTGTCTGCTTTTTATTTTCATCTGGATTGAGAAAAAGTATAACTATAAGAAATCAGGTGGCAGTAATAAACAACTCAATTCGAGATAACTGTTTGGTGACAGTTAAAACTGGCGAAATTGAATTGAAAAAAGTTCTTACAGGGCTCTCAAATCCTGTAACGTCTATCGCATCTGGAGCTATAGAGATAGAAGGGAGCTCAATTGAATTTCTTCAATTCATTAGTAAATTTAGATAGATTAAGAATTTCCTGAAGGAATATCTTTAAATGCTACTCCTTTATCCGCTCTGGGGTCTTGAGGAAGTCCAAGTACTCTTTCAGCAATAATATTTCTAAGGATTTCATCTGTTCCTCCAGCAATTCTCATCCCTGGTGCACCTAACCATGCATTTTGAAAACCTTTTACATCAGCGTTATCTGTTCTTAGCATACCAGCCATATCAAGTGAATCTATTCCAAAGTTACCAATATTTTGAAGTTTTCCAGCACTAACAATTTTTGTAATTGACGCTTCAGGCCCAGGAGTATCACCTCTTGAAAGTGCTGACATTGTTCTAAGTTTTGTATTCTTAAGCCCGCTTTTTTCACAATACCAATCTGCAATAGATTCTCTTGCTGCTTTGTTATTTAAAAGAGGTTCTCCAAGACTATCCTGAGTTTTTGCCCATCTAAAAGCATCCTCTACATCAGCGCCACCAGCGTCACCGACAGCCAACCTCTCATTCATTAGTGTTGTTATAGCAACCTTCCAACCGTCTCCAATTTCTCCTAATCTTTGAGAGTCAGGAATTTCTACATCAGTGAAATAGACTTCATTAAAACTCGAACCACCGGTGATTTGCTTGATTGGTTTTACCTCGATGCCTGGCGATTTCATATCTACAAAAAAGAAAGTCATGCCTTTATGTTTTTCCATATTTGGATCATGTCTAACGACTAATATCCCATAGTCTGAGAAGTGTGCACCAGATGTCCAAACTTTTTGTCCATTAATAATCCACTTATCACCTTTTTGAACTGCTTTACTTCTAAGACCAGCTACATCTGAACCTGCTGAAGGCTCAGAAAAAAGTTGACACCAAATTTCTTTTCCCTCCGCCATTGGTGGGAGATATCTCTCTTTTTGTTCTTCAGTAGCATATTCCATCATTACTGGACCGCACATACCAAGGCCAATTTCGAAAATTCCTTTTGGTACATCAAATTTAGACTCTTCATTAGCCCATATAATCCTCTCCATTGAACTTGCACCAATACCACCATATTCTTTTGGCCAATGAAGCATTGCCCATCCCGCATCATACTTCTTTTTTTGCCATGCCTTAGCAGCCTTCATTTTATCTTTGTTAGCAAAGTCATCATTTTGAGGAGTCGAGTCCTCTTTGTAGGTGGCATTTTTTTCAAGCCAATCTCTACATTTTTTCCTGAATAATGCTTCTTCTTTAGTATCGTTAAAGTCCATATTTTATTTCCTAATTAATATTTGATTGCTCCAAACTAGTCACTAATTTTTCTCTCCAATTACTTAGAGATCCAAGATTTAAAGACAACAGTTTAGATCGTCTGTAAAACATATGGCAATCGTATTCCCATGTAAAACCATTGCCACCATGAGTTTGAATATTTTCTTGTGAGCATAATTGATATGCTTTTATTGCACTAACGCGAGCAGTTGCTGAAGCTGATGGAAGATCCGCAGAGTCAGTAGATAATGCCCATGCAGCATAATAACAATTAGATTTTGCAAGAGTAAGAGCGATATACATATCAGCAAGCTTATGTTTTATGGCCTGATAGGAGCCTATTGGACGCCCAAAAGCATATCTTTCCTTTGCATAATTAACAGCCATATCAAGCGATGCCTGAGAGCCACCGATTTGCTCATATGCAAATAATACAGCTGCTTGATTGATTATAGATTCATAAATATCCCATCCAGAAATTTCATCACCAATACTTTCAGTCTTGACATCATTGAACGTTATTGAAAAGTGGCCTCTACTTTCATCAATATTTTCTTGATGTTCAATTGACACCCCTTGTTGGGATAAATCAGCTATTTGAAGTGAAATACCACTATTTGATTTTGCAACTACTAAAGCATGAGTTGCAATACTTGCGTCAGGCACTGCAATTTTCTTACCATTTATTTTTCCAGAATCATAAACAAGTTCTATATTGTCCTTTGAAGGCGCAAATAAACCCTCTGTTACCGCTAAAGTACCGACAATATCACCTGATACTAGTTTTGGAAGAAGATTATTTTTCATTTCTTCGCTTCCATAATTAATAAGAGCTTCTGTAAATAAATATACTGACGATGAGAAAGGAACTGGAGCCAAAAATCTTCCTAATTCTTCAGCAATTACACATAGCTCAAGATGCCCCAATCCAAGACCACCATATTCTTCTGGAACTCTAATACCAGTCCAACCAAGTTCAACAATTTTTGACCATAGTTCTTGATCAAAAAAAGATTGATTTTCTAGTACATTTCTATTTCTTGAAAGGGCATTTTCCTTCTCTAAAAATTTTCTTGCCTCTTCTTGAAGAAATTTTTGATCGTCTGAAAAGTCTAAATTCATATATATGCCATTAAGTTAAGGTAAAATAGATATTTATTATATGCTAAATAATTGTAATTTTTAATCAGTATAAGGCCGTATATGAAAATAGATAAAAAAAAACCAGCATATTTAGATAGATCAAATAAAGGAGGCCTCCTTGTCGGATTTATATATGTTTTGGCATTTATGAGCATTTTGTTTTTATGGATTTGGCAAACTTTTGAATCTGAAAACAATAACTCTTCAATGAAAATTATTGATGAGCGACTAAGTGTTATTGAAGAACAAATCAATATTGCTGATGAATCAAATAACGATACGGTAAATGATCTTTCTTCATCTATTCAATTCCTTGATAAAGAAATTCGAAAGCTTTGGGATCTTAGCAATAAAAGAAATAAAGTTAATATCCAAAAATTAAGTCAACAAACACTCGAAATTGAAGACATTCTTAATAACCTTGATAAAAGTGTCTCCCAAAATAAAAAAAGTCTAGCAGCAATTAGAAATTCTTTAGAGAAAGAAATTGAAAACATTCGTTCCTCTTCAGCTTCAAATAATGATTTGGAAATGATAAAGCTAAATTTAAATTCAATTGACACACAATTGATGCTATTAGATGACAGTGTGCAAGCT
Organism: uncultured SAR86 cluster bacterium; assembly: GCA_902632555.1. Lineage (GTDB taxonomy): Bacteria > Pseudomonadota > Gammaproteobacteria > Magnimaribacterales > D2472 > SAR86A. The sequence continues at coordinate 53,831 of CACPCZ010000009.1, forward strand.
TTAAATGGATATAAAAATCAACTTAACCAAACTATTTTAGAGATTCAAACTCAAGTGAGCTCCTATCAAATGAGCAATGAGTCAAATTTGCAAGAAAATTGACATTCCGCAAAAATAATTGTCTTATTAAGATATGAATAAATTTGTTTTGCAAGTCTTCCTTTTTTTAGCTTTTATTCCACTGGCAATCCTAATTGGATATGGTGTTTTAGTCGTAGCACCAATTTTTTGCTGTTTTCTTGCAATTAACTCATATAAATTCAACAATACTAAAGAAATGTACATTTGGATGGGCTTTGGAGCACTCTCCTTCTTTATTGCGATGTATATGTTAGGAGTTTTATGACGTCTTTTTTGGCCAGAATATTATTAGTTTTGCTTGGTGGAATTATGATTATTTCCGGATTAGTTACTGTTTTGTCTCCAAACATCAATAATATTTTTCTCCCAATAGAAATTGATCCTTCTTCGACGGCTATAGCCACATTGATGAGAACGTATGCTGGTTTTTTTATAGCATTCGGATATTTAACAATCAGATTTGTCTATTCGTCCTCAAAAGTTCAAATTGGTAGTATCCTTCTGTATATCATGGGAAGTATGATTTTAGCCAGATCTATAAGCCTTATATACGATGGGGTGACACAATACGCATTAATTACTCTTGGAATGGCAGTAATATTATTCCTAGCGTTGTACGTTGTTCAAAAAAATAGAAAAAATCAAATCTCATACGATCTATAATCATTAATCTTCTTTCACTTATTGAGCAGATCTATATATAATGCATTGGCCTGGGGATGTGGTGGAACTGGTAGACACGCTTGGCTTAGAACCAAGTGCCGCAAGGCGTGGGGGTTCGACTCCCTCCATCCCTACCACTTAATATATAATTTATTTATGGAAATTGATTTTAGAGCGCTTCAGGTTATTGCTGAAGTCGCATTAGGAATTGTTGGTTTCTCTGCCATTCTAATAGCTTTGAGCAGGGCCAAAGATGGTTTTAGTGATCCAGATAATTTTAGAGTTCAGCTGCTGACATATTCTGCTTTTGGTGCAATGTTCTGCGCCCTAATACCTTTTGCAATTTTTAATAAAGATAATATTGCTTCAAG
>CACPCZ010000010.1 GCA_902632555.1 uncultured SAR86 cluster bacterium
ATTACAATAGCCCATTATTGGTTCGGTGATGGCTCTTGTATACCAGGACCTATCAAGAAAAGAAATTTCTCCTTCTTTTGGTAAAGCTTTGCTCCATCTTTGGAACCAATGTGATGATTCCCATTTGGTAGGAATGCCAAGTTGAACATAGTTGAAGTGTTGCGGCCTTAAATATTCAGAAAAGAATTTTATAGCAGTACTTTTTCCTGCTGTATCTCTTCCTTCAAAAACTATACATATTTTTCTATTATTTTTTATGACATCTTCTTGAAGTTTAAGAAGTTCAATACGAAGCTTTCTTTTCTCACGATCATATGCTTTTGCATCTAATCTTTTATACTCACTTTGATCAAGAAGGACAAGACTCATAATTACCTAATAAATTTCTAAATTTTAACTAAAAGCAGACAAAATTAAATCACATAAAGTTTTTCAAATTGCCACATATCTGTAACACAGGAATTATTTAATTATATCGTTAATTAATAACTTTAATTTAAATTATGGAAAACTTATTTTTAGATCCAACAATTATTCTTCTTATTGCAGCTTTTGCTGGTTTTTTTATGGCTTTTGGGATTGGTGCTAACGATGTAGCAAATGCAATGGGAACTTCAGTTGGAAGTAAAGCAATTACATTTAAACAAGCTATATTTATTGCTGCAATATTTGAATTCTTAGGGGCTTACTTAGCCGGTGGGGAGGTTACTTCCACCATTCGTAAGGGAATTGTATCTCCTGATTTGTACGTTGGTAATGAAAATATTTTTATAATTGGAATGATGTCTGCGTTATTTGCCGCAGCAACATGGTTACTTATTGCTAGCTCTAGAGGATGGCCAGTTTCAACAACACACTCAATTGTTGGATCTATAGTTGGGTTTGTTATTGTTTCAATGGGTTTTGCAGCAGTTTCTTGGGGCAAGGTTGGAACTATAGCTGCAAGTTGGGTAGTTTCTCCTGCTGTATCTGGAACTATGGCATTCTTAATTTTCTTAAGCGCTAAAAAATTGATTTTAGATAGAAGAGATCCAGATCAAGCAGCAGTATCTTTGATACCTTTTTATGGATTTTTTGTTGCTGTAATTATAGGTCTTGTAACTGCAAGAAAAGGATTGAAGCACGTTGGACTCCCTTTAACAGACAATGAAGTTGTTCTAGTGACAATTGGTTTTGGAGTAGTTGTCACAATTGTTACTGCAATTCTATTAAATCTAAACAAAGATAAAATTAAAGAATACGGTGTTGAATCAGCTTTTGCTATTTTGATGATTGTAACTGCGTCAGCGATGGCTTTTGCTCATGGATCAAACGATGTTGCAAATGCTATTGGACCGATGTCAGCCATAATAAGTGTTGCCTCAGAAGGAGCAATAGGAGCTAAGGCAGCCGTTAGTCCATGGGTTTTGCTAATAGGTGGTATAGGTATTGTTTTCGGATTGGCAATGCTCGGTGGAAGAGTAATTAAAACAGTAGGTAGTAAAATTACTCATTTAACACCAAGTTTAGGTTTTTCTGCCGAAATGGCAGCAGCATCAACAGTTGTAGCTGCAACTTATATAGGTTTTCCAATATCAACAACACACACATTAGTAGGTGCAGTGATAGGAGTTGGGTTGGCAAAAGGTGTCTCTCATTTAGATCTTGGTTCTATTGGAAGAATTGTTCTTTCTTGGGTTGTAACAATCCCAGCTGGAGCAAGCCTAACGATATTATTTTATTTCTTATTAAAGACAGTTTTTGGGGTTTAATTCCAAATGAAAAAATTTAAGCATTTAAGTACTGCTTTAGCTATTTTATTTTTTTCTTCCGATCTAATTTCTGATATTACATTTTACGGAAAGATAAATACTAGTTATGAAAGCACTGATAAAAATTCTAAAACAGACACAGATTTTAAAAACAATGCCTCAAGGCTTGGTATAAAAGGTAAATTTGATTTAAATGAAAATTTAAAAATATCCTATCAATTTGAAAACGAAATTGATCCAACTGATGGAAGAGGAAGGGCAGATGGTGAACAGGTATTTAAAGAAAGAAATACCTTTATAGCAATCGAGGGAAATTTTGGAAAAATATTTACAGGAACTCATGATACAGCTCTAAAAATTGCTCAATTGAAAGTAGATTTATTTAATGACACTAGAGCTGATATTAAATATCTTTTTCAAGGTGAGAATAGAATGAACAGTTTTGTCGGCTACACAAGTCCAGAAATAGTTAAAGGACTTAAATTAACCATTAATTCTATAAGCCAATCAACAGGTTCATTTGATTCGTACTCACTGAATTACTCAAGAGGGTCTGTGAAGTTAGCTTTTGCATCAGACTCAAACGGGAAAGGCTATGACAATCTAAGAATTGCATCAACCTTTCCAATTGATACCTTAGGTGTTGATGTTGGAGTTCTCTATCAATCCACTAAAAAATTATCTACGGGCATAACCGAGAAGGGACATTTAATTAGTCTTAAGAGAAAAGTTTCAGATAAGGGTAGTGTATATCTTCAAGCAGCAAGCTCTGATATTAAACTTGAATCAGGAAAACAAAATTCCTTAGGTTATACGTATAAGATTTCAAAAGTTGCTAAAGTATTTGTTCACTACTCCGATTTAGAAAATGATAATAAATCTAAGAATGCTGAATATGTTTCAGTTGGTTTTGAATATAAGTTTTAAAATATAAAAATAGGGTGTTTTGCACCCAATTTATGCTTTTTTACGATTTACTTTTTTCAACATTTGTCCATAATTAATATATGGACCATATTGCTAAACAAGAGAGAAGTAGAAAAAGAATTGAAATTATTTTAGAGACAGCAGAAAAAATCCTTCTAGAAGATGGCATCGATCAAATAACAATTGCAAATATATCAAATCGCTCAGGACTAAAGAGAACTTCAACCTATAAATTTTTTCAAACTCCTGAGGCAATTAAATCAATGCTGATCTCAAATTACCTTAATATGTGTGCGTTGGACTTTGAAGAGAAGACATCAAATATCAATACATCTGAACCCTCTGTTGTTGTTATGCGATCTGTTGAAATTTTATTTAATTTTTATTCTGAACATGAATCAGCTCAAAAATTATTGTTATCTAGTTCTGTTATTTTACCTGTCGAGAAAGAACCTTTTCACATCCTCTCAAGCAAAATTCAATCTTTTGTTGAAATGAATATATCTCTTCCAGATATCTTTAACAAAGATGGAGTTTTTCGGGTTATAACTCAGATAATATTATCAATTTTTTCCCTCAACACTAAAGAAAGTGGATCACTTAATGAGGTTGGCAAAATTGAAGCGCACCGGGCGGCTCATGCTTATTTGCTCAATTGGCTTAAACAATCTAGCTAAGAACTATATGAAATTATATAGACTAACTAAGTTTGTTCTGAGCATTTCTTTGATATCAAGCATCTCTTTAAATGCACAGAATACAATCTATGCAAAATTTGAAACTCCACAAGTAACCATTACAGGCAATGCAGATGATCCCGCGATATGGGTCAATCAGTTGGAACCAAACTTTTCAATAGTTTTTGGAACAGATAAATACAATGGAATTTACTCATACAACCTTAAAGGGGAAGTTATTGGTTTTGCATCGGCAGGTAGAATAAATAATCTTGATATTCGTACTCTCAATGATACAAATTATTTCTTTGGAACTAATACTGGTTCAAATACTGTAGACCTATGGATATATAAAGACTCTATTTTGACTAATGCAGCAAAGGCAAAGAAATTTGCTTTATCAGATAAATCTGAATATTCCGAAAAAACAAATTTTTTAGCTTACGGAATTTGTGCAGGCATAACTGCTAATAATGAAATTATTGCCTTTGTTACAGAGGCAAAAGGCCCAAGAATTCAATTATGGAAATTTAACAACAATAATTTGAACTTACTGGCGACTTTTAATAATGATAATGCCTCTGAATCCGAAGGTTGTGTATTTGATGATGAAAATATGACTCTTTTTGTATCCGAAGAAAATGCAAGAGGAATTATAAGATCTTATAGTTTGACTAATACATTTGAATTAACAGATATGGTTAAAATTGATGATCGTCAGAGAAATATTGTTGGTGATCCAGAGGGATTAGCTTTATATAAAACTTCTAAAAATGATGGATACTTAGTAGCATCCTCTCAAGGTAATAATACTTTTAATATTTATCAAAGGAACTATCCGCATGATTTTATATCAAGTTTTGTGGTCGGTGACTCTGATTTAATTGATGGTGTAAATGACACCGATGGCATTGAAATAAAAAACAACTATTTTAATGAAGACTTTCCAAATGGAATCATAGTAGTTCAGGATGGAAAGAATACGGGCAATGTTATTAAATCAAAAGAGAACTTTAAATATATTTCTCTTGATCAGCTTCAACATATAATCGGTTTATAAATTTTCTATAAAATTTAGTATGTCTTTTGATAAAGTTTCAGGCTTTTCAAGAGCAGCAAAATGCCCTCCATCATAAATATTCCATTGAACAACATTGTATATTTCTTCGGCCCATGCCCTTGGAGGAGCTATTAAGTCTCTCTTAAATACTGCGCCAGCCATAGGTTGTGAAATTTTTTCAAATGAAAAACCCAAGTCTCCATTTTCTTTATAAATTCTAGCAGAGGAAGTAATTGATTCTGAAAACCAATAAAGCGAAATAATAGCTTGAACCTCTTCATCAGAAACAACCAGTTTATTTTCTTCGCCATCAAACCAGCCATAAAACTTTTCAACTATCCATGCAGCAAGCCCAATAGGGGAGTCATTTAAGGCATATCCAATAGTTTGAGGCTTTGTCTTTTGAATTTCGTAATATCCAAAACCTTCTTGTTTATATTTATCATAGTTACTTAATAATTTTTCTTCCTCTGGTGAGACTCCTTCATTTGGATCCTTATCAGCAGGAGGCCAAGCAAGAACCATATTAGAATGGAGACCAATACAGTTATCTGGAAAGAGTTCAGCCATCCACTTACTTATAGTTGCACCCCAATCACCGCCCTGAACTATATATTTTTTATAGCCAAGAGCCATGATTAATTCATGCTGTATTTTTGCCATTTCTTTTGAATTCATACCAGGTTTTGAGGGTTTATCTGAAAAACCAAAACCTGGCAATGCCGGACAGATTATATCTATAGCCTTAGTCGAATCAGCATGCAGCATTGGGATTATTTTGATAAATTCTTGAACACTACCAGGCCAGCCATGAGTCATTATTATTGGCAGCGCATCTTTAGAATTAGATTTTGAATGAAGAAAATGTATCTTTAAACCAGAGGATGATTTAAAGCTATAACTACCGATATTATTAATCTTTTCCTCATGAGTTCTCCAGTCAAATTCGTTTAACCATTTATCCGAAAACTGTTTAAGATAACTCATATCAGTCCCATGAGACCAATTTTTGTTTATCTCATCAGGCCATCTAGTAAGTTCAATTTTTTGCTTTAATAGATCTATATCTTCATTAGACACATCTATATTGAATTCATTAATCATTTATTAATTTTGATGTTTTAAATAATTTATATCAATACTTTTCTTCATTGAAGTAAAATATATATCTTAAATATTATGTTTGAAAATATAGAAGCATTTTTAACGGCTAATTCTCAATATGCTTGGATTGCGGTATTCCTTTTTGCTTTTTTAGAATCCTTTATTTTATCTGGTGTAATTGTATCGAGTGCAATCTTATTTTCAGTATGCATATTTGTCTATAACATGGAATTAATGCCGCTTTACTTGATTGTTCCTGTTGCATCATTTGGAGCACACGTAGGTGATATGTCAGGCTTTCTTTTTGGTAAAACCGTTGGCCCTAGCTTGTTATCTACAAACTTTATGGCTAAAAGAGAGAAGATGATTAAGAGAGCTCAAAGCTTTTTAGACAAAACTGGATCCTATACAGTTTTGCTTGGAAGATTTGTTCCAGCAATTCGTCCAATTGTTCCTTTTTTGCTTGGTATTTCTGGTTTAAAAGCTGTAAGATTTTATTTAGCAGATTTAATTGCTTGTTTCTGCTGGGGCGTAGCCCTGGGATTTTTGGTGACAGGAGTGGGCTCATTAATAGGATGAAAATATGTTAAGTATCTTTATATTAGTTGTGAGTACTATTGCTCTAATCTATTTCTTAGCTCAACTTGTGAAAGCAAAAAAACAAGGAAGACTGATGCAAACACTAAGAGATCTTTTAATAATTTTTCTAGCAATATGCATGACAGCAGCTATCTTTTATATAGGCTTTAGAGTTTTTAGAGTGTTTTTATAATTCATGTCAAAAACTTTATTCGAAAAAATTATTGATAGAGAGATATCGGCAGATATCATCTTTGAGGATGAATTATGTATTGTTATCAAAGATATAAGCCCCCAAGCTCCAACTCATCTTTTGATAATACCCAAAAAAGTTATTCCTAAGTTATCTGACTCAACGGAAGATGATAAACAGATTTTAGGACATTTGATGCTAGTAGCTGGAAAGATTGCAGATCAACTCGGATTAGATGAAACCTTTAGATTAGTTATTAATAATGGTGCAAAAGCTGGCCAAAGCGTCTTTCACCTACACTTACATTTATTGTCAGGTAGACCGCTTAATTGGCCTCCTGGTTAAAAAAATAAATAAGCACTTAAGCCAAGTATAAATACAATAAAACCTATACCTGTAGCAAAATAAGCGCCTAATTTTAGCGTTGAACCATCGTCCATTTAAATACCCCTATTAAAAATATAACAAAAAGATTTTCATTTTCAATAGATTTTTTAATATAAAATAGATGTAAATTAATTAAACTTCTTATTTTGAATAACCCATCAACTAAAAGATTTACACGAGAGATAAAAGCTTGGGTTTCTTACGATCTTGGTAATTCTGCTTTTGCAACAACTGTAGTGGCAGCTTTTTTCCCTATTTTTTATAATCAATATTGGGCATCAAATATTGATTCTGTTGTCTCAGCTCAATACCTAAGCTGGACACTGGTAATTTCAAATCTAACGTTGTTGTTTACAGCACCTCTTATCGGAGCTCTAACAGATATAAGTAAAACCACCAAAAAATTGTTTATATCTATGGTAGTGATTTCAATAATATGTGTAGCTTTATTGTATACATTAGAAGCAGGTTCTTGGCTTTATGCTTTAGTTTTCTTTGGAATAGCTAACTATTTCTTTTCGGCATCAAATGTTCTATATGACAAGATTCTTGTCCAAATTGCTTCCCCAGATTTATTTTCTAAAATCTCTGGGTATGGATTTGCTTGGGGCTATTTTGGAGGTGGATTCTTATTTCTAGTTAATGCACTCATGAGCCTATACCCGCAACTATTTGGTTTAGAGTCTCAAGCAGAGGCAATAAGATGGTCATTTATTACCGTATCAGTCTGGTGGTCTATATTCTTAATACCTTTAGCTATTACTTATGAAGATAAAACTACAAAGGTTATAAAAAATAATCTATTTTTAAGTTCATTCAAAAATATATTTACAACATTAAAGTCTATATCTAAGTACAGAAATGCTTTTATTTTTTTGCTCGCATTTTTTTTATTCATCGACGGAGTTCATACAGTAATGGCACTAGCTTCAACTTTTGCTCTTAATCTTGGCCTAGAATCTAGTTCAATTATCATTGCACTTTTACTAGTTCAATTCATTGCCTTTCCCTCAACTTTAATGTGGTCTTACGTTGGAGAAAAATATAGCGATAAGTTTGTAATCAACTTTTCTATTTTTATATATATTGGGATAATTATTTTCACCTTCTTTTTGACTAGCGCAACTCAATTTTACGTTTTAGCTGGGCTTGTTGGTTTTGTTCAGGGTGGTATTCAGGGAAGTTCAAGGGGCCTCTTTGCAAAATTAATTCCTCCTGAAAAAGCTGGAGAGTTCTTTGGAATTTTTAATACTTTTGGCAAGGCAGGTGCTTTTATAGGCCCAGCACTAGTTGGCATCTTTTTAGTTGCATTTAATAATGTTAGGATAAGTCTTCTTCCAATTTTAATTTTGTTTATTCTTGGACTTTTAGTCCTATATTTTGTAGAAACCGATGAAGTTATTTAGTCCAAAATATATAATTTTTTACAGTGTGCTTGGCTTAATTACTGCTTTTACGATTATTCCTTTTATAAGAAGTTTGATAGATTATTCAATTGGAGTTGAAATATTGATTTCATCTGCAATTGTTCTGCCCATGTATGCATTAATAACAAGATTATTAAAAAAATATTTAGATTAGCGTTTAAGGGTTTCGAAAAGAAGCTTTGGCCTATCAGTTATTATCCCATCAACGTTCAATTTGATTAAATATTCAAAAGTTTTTTCGTCATTTATAGTCCAAACCATTATTTTAAGTCCTTTTGAATGAATAAAATCAATAAATCTTTTAGAAACTATTTTGATTCCATAATAAGTCATTGGGATTTGCAGACAATCTCCCCTAAGATCGCCTCTATATATATGCCAGCTTGCTAAAAGCGTTTTAAAAACCTCATTTGGACCCATTGAAATACATAAGTTAGGATTTAATGATCTTACTAGCTCAAGTCTTTTACTATTGAAACTTGCTATACAAACTCTATTTGATACATCAAGTTTATTTATAACATCTAAAGCCGGTTTTACTACCTCATCTGTTTTAAAATCAATTTGAAAAAAAAGATTTGGGAATCTTTCAAGAGTTTCACTTAATTTTGGTATTTTTTTATTCTCAAAAATATTTAGATCATCAATTTCTTCACTTGAGAGGTCATTAAATTTTATTTGTTTATTTAGAATTCTCGACAAGTCATCATCGTGAAAAATATATGGAACGCCATCAGAAGATGCCTGAACATCAGTTTCTATAAATTCGCATCCAATAGACTCAGAATATTTAAATGATTCTATTGTATTCTCGAATGATTCTTCAGCACCACCTCTATGAGCCAGTACTTTGAGACCTTTGTATTGCAGATATGCTTTCATGCATCGATATTGTATACATTATTACTGTAAAATATCTATCATTTGGTATCTGGTATAGCGCTGTGAATAAATTCGATTCAATAAGACCATATAATGATGATGAAGTTAATCAAGTTTTAGTTGATTTGTCGAATAATCGTAGATTTCTAAAAATGCTTCTTGAAACAGGGGAATTCTCATATTTAAAATATTTTCCTTTTTCTAGAAAAATCTTAAGTATTTTTCTTAGAAGAAGGACTAAAAATATTATCGACGTTACATCCTACCAAAAATTGTTTGAGAACATTGTTACAGATGTTGTAGAAAAATCTATTAATGAATTTACATACAGTGGTCTTGAAAATATCTCTTCAAATAAGAGTTATTTATTTATTTCAAACCATAGAGATATAACTTTAGATTCTGCATTATTAAACCTTATATTGCATCAAAATAATTTAAAAACTACCAACAATGCGGTTGGAAACAATCTTTTAAGTGAAAAATGGGCCTCAGATTTAATGAGACTAAATAAAAGTTTTATTATTGATAGAAGTGATAAAACCAAAAGGGAAATATATAAAAGCTTAAATCTTGCATCAGAATTTATTCATGAATCAATCTTAAATAAAAATGAATCAATATGGATTGCTCAAAAACAAGGAAGATCAAAAGATGGTAATGATTACACCGATCCTTCTGTAATAAAGATGATTCACTTAAATGCTAGAAAGAAAATCCCTATTCATAAATATTTAAATTCTTTAAATGTTGTTCCAGTTTCAATTTCATATGAGAAAGATCCAAATGATGTTCGAAAAGCAAATGAATTATATCTTACAGATCTTAATCAAGAATATATTAAGGAACCTAAAGAAGATTTAATAAGTATTGCTGAGGGTATTAGAGGTCAAAAGGGTAATGTTCATCTTCATGTTGGAAGAGTTATCAATTTTGAAAATGATTCATACGAGCAATGTTCTGAAGAAATTACTTTGGCAATAAAATCTGAATATAAAAATCATGCCACAAATTATGCCGCAGCAATTATTCAAGGCAAAAACACTAACATTGGTAGTTTTTCAAATCACGACATCAATGGAGCCGTAAATTATTTGACTACAAAAACGAATGAAATGCCTGAAGAAATGCAGTCATATTTTTTAAGTCAATACAGCAGATCATTAGAACTATAAAAGGTAACAAAACAGTTTCTTAAACTTTAGGGGGGTGCATAGGACCCTGTTTTATCACCTTTTATAATATTTATTATCTATAAGCTATATCCTTGTTCGTTATGTTCAAAAATATCAAGGCCTTCTTCTTCACCCTCATCTGAAACTCTAATTTCAGTGAACATGCTTAAAGTTCTTAAAATTAAGTATGTTGCTATGATTGTCCATAAACTAATCACAAAAACGCCCTCTAACTGAAGCATAAGTTGTGCGAAAGTACCTTCTTCTGAAATACCAGCAGCTCCAGAACCTAAAAATCCATCAGGACTTCCAACTAATGCAAGCATTATTATTCCAAGAATTCCTCCAACACCGTGAACAGGAAATACATCAAGCGAGTCGTCTATTTTGAAATATGATTTAACTAATTGCGTTGCATAAAAACAAACAGAACCTGCTAGCAATCCAATTAATAAAGCACCTGATGGACCAACTGTTCCCGACGCTGGTGTAATAGTAGCTAAACCAGATACCATTCCAGTTGCAATACCAATCATGGTAGCTTTTCCAGACTTAATCCATTCAATTGTCATCCATGTCAAAGCTCCTACAGAAGCGCTTATATGAGTGACTAACATTGCCATTCCAGCTGAACTATCCGCAGCAACTGCGCTTCCGGCATTAAATCCAAACCATCCAACCCATAGCATTGATGCTCCTATCATCACCATTGTTCTGTTATGTGGCGGCAGGGGTATTTTATTAAATCCTTTTCTTTGACCAAGATATATAGCAGCTACTAGAGCACCTAAGCCACAAGTTGCGTGCACCACAAGCCCACCAGCAAAATCAATAACTCCTTTAGATCCTAAATATCCGCCTCCCCAGACCATATGGCATGCTGGAATATATACAAAAGTAAACCATGCAACTGAAAACATACACATTGCAGAAAATCTCATTCTTTCTGCAAAAGCACCTACAACTAATGCAGGAGTAATAATTGCAAATGTCATTTGGAATGTAATAAAAACTGATTCCGGCAAAGTTCCACTCATCGAGCCTCTATCGACACCATTCAAAAACGCAGCACTTAGATCGCCAATAAAAGCACCATCTCCTTTAAAAGCAAGGCTGTAACCATAAACAACCCAACATACTGACATAAGACAGGCTATTGAAAAACATTGCATCAGAACAGATAACACATTTTTTGATCGAACCAACCCACCATAAAAAAGTGCTAGCCCAGGTAATGTCATCAACAAAACCAAAGCTGTAGAAGTTAATATCCATGAGGTATCACCTGAATTTAAATCATCAGCAAACCCGAAAGGAACAAAAATTAAAGTTGTTATTCCTAATAGTATTTTATAAATCATAATTACTCCTTTTAAATTGCATCTGGCCCTGTTTCACCAGTTCTTATTCTGATTACATCATCAACACTAGTAACGAAAATTTTTCCATCACCAATCTTTCCTGTATTTGCTGTTTTGGATATTGCTTCGATGACTGTTTCAAGTGAATTGTCTTCAATCAAAACATCTAACTTAATTTTAGGAAGTATATCTACTGCATACTCCGCACCTCTATACATTTCTGTATGTCCTTTTTGTCTTCCATATCCTTTAACTTCAGTAACAGTTAGACCACTAATACCTACATCTACAAGTGCTTCTCTTACTTCCTGTAATTTAAAGGGCTTAATTATTGCTGTTAATAATTTCATCTTAAAAACTCGCAGCAATAGAAAATACAAAGGCATCTTCATCAGCTCCATAACCATCATCAGAAAAATCTGAATAGGCTAGAGAACAATCGTAACCTCCGCACGTAAAACCATATGATATTAAAAAATTATTTCCATAATCTTCATACTGACCATATGAAAAATTAATCGGTCCTAAAGGATATGATATTTCTATATAATCAGGAGCTCCATCTTGACCTGACGCATACATAAAACCAAAATCACTTACACTAATACCAAGTACTAATTCTTCAAAGTCTAAATTAGATTTATTTTTAGGATAATCAAAAGCTACATATCCAAGATCGATACTGATTGCGTTTAGATCAAAGCTATATCCAAAATAGTAATCTAATTCACTTCCAGTTCCTTCGTCATTGAAATTTACATTTGATCCCCATATACCAGCATAAAAACCATTTTCAGCTGCAAAATCAAACCCACCTGAAATAGCTGGACCATCTGTTTGAGTCATGCCTCTCCAAATATAATCTGAAGCAAAGCTAACATTAGCACTTACAGCAGCATAAGAGGGCAAAGAAATAATACATAACAACATACATACTTTCTTCATAAAAAAATCTCCATATTAAAATACTTACACCTAGATATATGCAATTTGTATGCCAAAAAAAATCTTTTTAAAGATCTTGTTTTGAAGTTATAATTTTCAACCAACAAAAAGGAAAATATTATGAATTTAAAAGATAAAGTCGCTTTGGTAACTGGTGGAGCTTCTGGATTAGGTCAAGCAACTGTTGAAGATTTTGTATCTAAAGGTGCCAAGGTTGTAATACTAGATATAAATGAAGATAACGCAAATAAAATAATTGAAAATCTTGGTGATGATAATGTAATGTTTATTTCTACAAACATTATGGAAGAACAGCCAGTTGTTGATGCTGTAAATAAAATTAAAGAGAAATTTGGTGCTCTTCATATTGCAGTGAACTGTGCTGGCACAGGATATCCTGGGAGAATATTGGGTAAAGAGGCGCCTCACCCGTTAGATGCGTTCCAATTTATTATTAACCTAAATTTAGTTGGTACATTTAATGTTATGAGACTTGCTGCGGAACTAATGGATAAAAATGAACCTGATGAAAAAGGCGAGAAGGGTGTGATTATAAATACTGCATCTGTAGCAGGTTATGAAGGTCAAATTGGTCAATCTGCTTACAGTGCTTCTAAAGCTGGTGTGATAGGTCTTACACTAACTGCTGCAAGAGACCTTGCAAGACATGCTGTAAGGGTTTGCACTATTGCCCCTGGTATATTTGATACTCCTCTAATGCAACTAGCTCCTGATAAAGTAAGAGATCCATTATTAGAATCTACTCAATTTCCTCATAGATTTGGTCAGCCAAAAGAATTTGCAGAGTTAGCTGTTCATATAGTTGAAAACTCATATCTTAACGGAGAAACAATCAGGCTCGATTCAGGTATGAGGATGAAGCCAAGATAATTATTGAGCTGCAACCCAATAGGTAGCAGCTATAACAGCTAAGACAATAAGAAAAAAGATTACTCTTGCATCACTTTTGCTATCTTCATTAGCTTCTTGCGATTCATAATATTCTTTATAATCATCTTTCATAATTACTCCCCGTGTTTAATAACAATTCTTCCAATTTGATTTCCATCTAAAATTTTATTAACTTCTGAATCAATTTTATCAATAGGCACTATTTTTGTTTGGTCTTTTAAATTTAAAGACCATTCGTTTGATAATAAATTCCAGAGCTCATTTTTTAATGATAAAGACGATTCTGCTGAATCGATGCCAGACAATTGAACACCTCTCAAGATAAATGGAAATACTGATGATGTAAACATAGCTCCAGCAACATTTCCGCAACAAGAAACGACACCATCATTATTAACCATAGAAACTATTTTTGAGAGAATATCACCACCAACAGTATCAACGGCACTGGCATATATACCTTTATCCAGAGGCTTTACAGGCTCACTCATATATTCATTTCTTAAAATTATTTTAGATGCACCCATTGAATGAAGAACTTCATCTTGATCTTTTTTTCCGGTGATTGCATGGACCTCATATCCTAATTTTGCTAATAAACCCACTGATATTGAACCAACACCTCCAGTAGCACCAGACACTAAAACAGGAAGATCATTTGATATATTTGCATCTGTGATTTTTTTTACACATGCTGCTGCAGTAATTCCAGCTGTTCCATAACTCATCGCATCAATATCATTTAAGGAATTTGGACATTTAATAACCCAATTAGATGGTAAATGAACGATTTCACCAAAACCTCCTGGAACTGCCATGCCGATCTTATATCCTGTAGCTAAAACACGATCACCAATTGAAAAGTTGGAGGAAGATGTCTCTATAATCTCACCAGCAACATCAATACCAGGAACAAAAGGATAAGATCTTACAACTCCTTTTGCGCCAGATGCAGCTAGCGCATCTTTATAATTTAAAGAAGAGTAAGAAACTTTAATTAAAACATGATCTTGTTCAACAGAGGGCCTATCAAGCTCTACCATTGATCCTGAAAAGGAACCATTATCTTCATTTATTTGATAAGCCTTATATTTCATTTATTTTTCTGATAAATATTTTTCAGCATCAAGAGCTGCCATGCAACCAAAACCAGCAGATGTAACTGCCTGCCTGTAGATTTGATCAGAAACATCACCTGCAGCAAAAACACCATCTATTGAAGATTTTGTAACGGAACCACTTAAACCAGATTCGATAATAATATATCCATTATCCATCTCTAACTGACCCTCGAAAATTTCAGTATTTGGCTTATGACCAATTGCTATAAAAACACCCATTACATCTTTTTCAACTAATTTGCCTTTATTATCAACTTTAATGCCTGTAACACCCATATCATTCCCAAGAACCTCTGATAAATTAGAGTCCCATAAAATTTCAATCTTTCCATTTTTTTCTTCAGCAAAAATTCTGTCTTGAAGAATTTTCTCAGCTCTTAGCTCATCTCTTCTATGAATAAGATATACCTTGGAGCAAATACGAGACAAATAGAGAGCCTCTTCAGCAGCAGTATTTCCTCCACCAACCACAGCAACTTCCTGATCTCTATAAAAAAAACCATCACAGGTTGCACATGCTGAGACACCTTTACCTAAAAACTCTTTTTCTGACGGTAAACCTAGGTACATTGCACTTGCACCAGTAGCAATAATCAAGGAATCACATTCATACTCAGAAGTTCCAATTAACTTAAATGGCTTGTCTTTTAATTCAACGCTATTAATATGATCATTTATTATCTCTACATCAAATTGTTGTGCATGTTTTTTCATTCTTTCCATTAATTCAGGGCCCTGTAATCCATCACTATCACCTGGCCAATTTTCAACATCTGTAGTGGTTGTTAATTGTCCTCCTTCTTGCATTCCAGCTATTACAATTGGATTTAGACCTGCTCTAGCAGCATAAATACTGGCCGCATAGCCTGCAGGACCTGAGCCTAGAATTATTAATTTGTGATGGTTATCAGACATTTGTGAAATTATAATTGAATATAAACAAAATGTTATGGTTTATGCCTATAATTACAATAAATTAATAAAAAATTTGTATGCCTCCTTATATTAAAAATACACTCTTGAATTTTTTTAGTTTTTTTCTAATAGCGTTTTCTTTATATATTTTTATTTCATTAGTTTCATATGATGTAGCAGATTCAGGATTTTTTAATAAGAATTCAAACACTACTATTAATAATCTTGGTGGTCCTCTCGGAGCATCAATATCAGATTTTATGTTTACACTTATAGGATACGGGAGCTATCTTTTGTTATTGATTGGAACAGTTTGGGCTGTTCAAAGTTTATTAATTGATGATAAATACAACTCCTCACTTAAAGTAATTGTAAGATTGTTGAGCTCAGTGTTTTTAATACTATGTTTTTGCAGCGTCACAGAATTTTATCTTTCTGAAAATTTTGGGGGTGTTGTTGGAGAATATTTATTAAGTTTTCTTTCAAATTCAATAGGTGATATTGGAACTTTAATATTTCTTATTGTTTTAGCAATTCCAGCTATGTCTTTCTCATTTAATTTTTCTTGGTTAACTGTCATAGATAACTTTGGTAAAGTTCTGATTAGATTATTTGAATTACTTTTAAATTTTCTTAAGACATTTTCAAAAAATCTGAGTAAATTTCTAACCTTTGTATACTCTAAACTGAAGACGAGATTAGGCAAAGCAAGAGTTAATGCTAAAGAAAAAAAAATACAGAGTTCTATAAAATCTAAAATTAATAATGAACCCCAAATAAATGAAAAAGTAATTACAGATGTCTCGTCTGGATCAAAGCAACCCGATTTACCAATTAAAGACGAAATAGAATTTAAAGAGGTACCTAAAGACGATCTAAATCAAGAAGTTAAAGAAAAAAAGGAAAAAGCTGTAATGCCTAGTACTGAGTTGCTCGATAGGGCGCTTGATGATGGCAGCTCTTTATCTGAGAGTGAATTAAACCAAATAGCGTCTCTTCTGGAAACAAAACTTGAAGAATTTGGAATCGAGGCTACTGTTGAGTCAGTGCTTCCTGGACCAGTTGTTACTAGATTTGAAATTCAACCTGCTCCAGGAACTAAAGCAAGCAAAATTACTAATATTGCTCAAGATATTGCAAGATCCTTATCCGTAAGCAGTGTGCGAGTTGTTGAAGTTATCGAAGGAAAATCTTATGTGGGTATTGAAATACCAAATAACAATAGAAAAATGGTTAGGCTTACTGAGATTTTGAGTTCTAAAGCATTCAAATCATCGCCATCAAACCTAAGCGTTGCACTTGGTCAAGATATTTCAGGCAATCCAATTGTTGTTGATCTAGCTAAAATGCCTCATTTGCTGGTAGCAGGTACAACCGGTTCAGGTAAATCTGTTGGACTAAATGCGATGTTGCTTAGTCTTTTATTTAAATCAGATCCTGAAGAGGTAAGATTAATTTTAGTTGATCCAAAAATGCTTGAACTTGCAGTTTATGACGGCATACCTCATCTTCTTACTCCAGTAATAACTGATATGACCGATGCATCTAATGGTCTTAGGTGGTGCGTAGCTGAAATGGATAGAAGATACAAGCTTATGTCAATGATGGGAGTAAGAAATTTAGCAGGGTTTAATAAAAAGGTTCAGGATGCTGAAAAAAATGGTAAACAGATACTAAACCCCTTGAATGAGGATGAAGAGGAGTTCTTAGAAGTTTTACCATCAATTGTAGTAGTGGTTGATGAATTTGCAGACATGATGATGCTTGTTGGTAAAAAAGTAGAGCATTTGATAGCAAGAATTGCTCAGAAAGCCAGAGCAGCAGGAATCCATTTAATTTTAGCTACTCAAAGACCCTCAGTCGATGTGATAACTGGTCTTATAAAGGCTAATATACCAACAAGAATAGGATTTCAAGTTTCCACAAAAATAGATTCCAGAACAATACTTGATCAGGGTGGAGCAGAGCAACTGCTCGGATATGGAGACATGCTTTATTTGCCACCTGGTGTTGGCGTTCCTGTTAGAGTTCATGGTGCATTTGTTGGTGATGATGAAGTTCATAGAGTTGTGAATGATTGGAAATCAAGAGCTGAGCCTAATTATGTAGATGAGATTACTTCATCAAGTCAAGATACTGGACCAATTCCTGGCTGGTCTGGATCAGAAACAGGTGCATCAGAGGATTCGGATGAACTTTATGATGAGGCTGTAAATTTTGTAATTGAATCAAGGCGGGCATCAATATCTGCTGTTCAGAGAAAATTACGTATTGGTTATAACAGAGCTGCAAGACTAATAGAGACCATGGAAGAGGCAGGACTTGTTTCAGAAATGAGCTCAAATGGTTCTAGAGAGGTTCTAGTGCCAAAAAGAGACTGATTTGCGTTATATATTTTTATTCAGTTTTTTAATAATTCTTAATGTTGAATCATCTTCAATTATTGAATTAAATAATTTTTTTAGCGGAGATCTAACCTTCACTCAAACAAGTTTAAATAAACGCGAAAACTCAATTGATGAATCTGAGGGTATTTTTTTAAGAAAAGATAACAATTCCATTGTTATAGAAATAATATCTCCTTTTGAAGAGAAATATTTTATAACAGATGATTACATAGAAATTCACGATTTAGAGTTTGATCAAATAACAAAAATTCCCAAAGAAGAATATGAAAACAATATTTTTATAAGTTATTTGTTAAATGGTTTTAATGATTTAAATATTTCTATAAACAATAATTCAAGATCTTTTTTAATTTCAGATGATAATAATTCATACAATTTTGAGTTTTTAAATAAAAAAACGCTTCAAGTAAAATTTAAAGATAATATGGATGTTATAAATTTAATTAAATTTTACAAATAATGTTAATTAACGTATTAATGGTTGGTTTTGGTGGTGCCTTGGGAGCGATATCAAGATACTTAATCAATGAACTTTTTAACCTTTATATTAACCAATCAGCTTGGGCTGCAACTCTAATAATAAACATTACTGGTTGTTTTTTAATAGGCTTATTATTAGGTTCTTATATTTCTAACAAAGATATAATCTTTTATTTTTTTGTAATAGGATTTTTGGGTTCTTTCACAACGATGTCAGCATTTTCACATCAAGTTATTTTGATTGCAGATTCAAATATTATAGGTGCAGTTTCGTATATAATGCTTACAATTATTTTAACAATTTTAGCAACTTACATTGGGGCAAGTTTAACAAAATAATGCTAGATACAAAATTACTTAGAGAAAACTTTGATAGTACAAAAGAGGCTTTATTAAAAAGGGGATTTCATTTAGAAAAAAATGTTTTTCAGTCTTTAGATGGCAATAGAAAATCATTACAAGTTGAGGTTGAGTCTCTTCAATCTGCAAGGAATAAACTATCTTCTGAATTCGGCGAAAAGAAAAAATCTGGTGAGAGTACGGATCATCTCAAAAAACAAGTTGATGAAATAAATTTGAGTCTAAAAACTAAAGAGGAAGAATTAAATAAATTATCATTAGAATTGAATGATTTTCTAATGGGTATTCCAAACATTCCTGATGAAAGCGTCCCGGTTGGTAAAGATGAAAATGAGAATGTTGTTATTGAGCAATTTGGCGAAATTTTAACTTCAAATAAACTTGATCATTTAGAAATTTCTGAAGAAATTGATACTGAGATGGCTGCGAAGCTTGCTGGTTCAAGATTTGCTGTATTAAAGGGTGATATGGCAAAGCTTCAACGCGCTTTGATAAGTTTTATGTTAGACAACGCGATCAAGAATGGTTATCAAGAGTATTATGTCCCATTTATGGCTAATGAAGATTCTTTAATAGGTACTGGTCAATTACCAAAATTTGAGGAAGATTTGTTCAGGACTTCAGAAAAGCTTTTTTTAATTCCTACTGCCGAGGTGCCTCTTACAAACATATTTAGAAATGAATTTATAGATCATAAAGACTTACCAATTAAAGTAACTTCTCATACTCCTTGTTTTAGATCTGAGGCTGGAAGTTATGGTAAAGATACCCGAGGTTTAATAAGACAACATCAATTTGAAAAAATCGAACTAGTTCAAATCACAAACCCAGATGAATCTATGGCATGCTTAGATAGTCTGTTATCAAATGCTTGCGAAGTACTTGATTTGCTTGATTTGCCATACCAAATAATAGAACTCTGCTCGGGTGATCTTGGTTTTAGTTCATGTAAAACATTCGATATTGAAGTATGGATGCCGAGTCAAAATAAATACAGAGAAATTTCATCCTGCTCAAACTTTTCAGATTTTCAAGCTAGAAGAGCAAATATAAAATTCAAAAATGACGGAAAAAATCAATTTGTACACACAATCAATGGTTCTGGCTTGGCAGTTGGAAGAACTTTGATTGCATTAATTGAAAATAACTATGACGGGAAAAATAAAGTAGTAATACCTAAATCATTGGTTCCTTATTTTGGTTCAGAATTTTTGTTAGTTAATTAATGAAATTATTTTTAATATTTATTTATACAATTTCTTTGAACTTATTTTCTCATGGTAAGGTTAATTCAATTGATGAATTTGAAGACATTGATAGGTTAATTACTTTCCCAGATACAAAAAATTTTGTTGTAATAAGTTCTGATCTGCATACTCATTCAGCTTTTTCTGATGGTCATGTCTGGCCCAACCTCAGGACAGCTGAAGCACTAAGAGATGGTATCGATCTTTTGGCCATAACTGAACATTTAGAGCTTCAACCGCACAAAAATGATATTCCTCATATAGATAGAAACAGAGCATATGAAATTGCAAGAGATTCCGCTGAAGGTGAGGAACTAATTGTGATTAATGGCACTGAAATAACTAGAAAATTTCCTCCAGGTCACATTAATGCTGTTTTTGTAAAAGATGCAAATAAGCTAATTAATATTGATAGATCGAAACAACCAGAAGTTGACGAGTATATTGAGGGATTGCCAAAAGATCGTATTCAAGAATATATTGATGAGCCATGGCTGAATGATGGAGTTCTTGCAGCATTATGGCCAATTGAAGAAACTTTAATAGAAGCAAAAAATCAAGAAGCTTTTGTCTTTTGGAATCATCCAGCGTGGTCATCTGAAGAAGACTCATCTGATAAATTACTTCATGAAATACACATAGATTTATTCAAACAAAACTTAATTCATGGAATAGAAGTTGTTAATGGTATATGGTTTTCAGATGAAGCGTTCCAGATTGCTCTTGATTATGATCTAACGATTATGGGAACTTCAGATGTTCATGGTTTAATCGATTGGGATTACTTACAAAGACCCAATGGACATAGATCAGTAACCTTAATTCTTTCAGAGGATAAAACCGAAAAATCAATTAAAGATGCCTTGTTTAAAGGAAGAACTGTGGTTTGGTACAAAAACATTCTTATTGGCAAAAACGAAAATGTGCAAGAAATTATTAATGCAAGTTTATCAATAAAAAACGCTAACTTTAAAGGGAATACTAATGTTTTACTTGTTGAGATAGAAAATATTTCAGATGCAAATTTTCAATTGAGAGTTAATGATGGACAATTAATTGAAAATAACCCAAATATCTTTTCAGTAGCGCCACACGGTATTACGAAAATTGAAATTGGAAACAGTAAAAGTACAAAAGTTAATCTTGGTGTCGATGTATTAAATTCATATATTGCACCAAACATGCATCCAAGTATTGTTTTGTCGAATCTTTAATCTTTTCATGTTTATTTCAAAAAGGTAACTTTTTTAAGAATCTTTTGAAATTCTATGTATAAATTTCTAAATCTGGATTAGAATCTAGGTAGTGAATAATTATTAACTCGAGAGGATACAATGAAAAAAATTCTACTAGCTTTATTGCCTGTAATTTTTCTTACTACTACCTTATCTGCAAACGTTGATACAACTGCGCGTATTAAAGGTTCTGTAAATGTTGATGGTGCTTCAATTGAAGCAGTACACATGCCAACAAATACAACAAAAACTGTAGTGAGTTCAGCTTCAGGTAACTTTAATATTAACTTCCTTCCAATTGGCGGACCATACAAAATAAAAGTCTCGAAAACTGGATATGTTACTCAAACAATTGATGTTGCAAGTTTGACAGTAGCAGAGCCACTGAAGATTGCTGTAAATCTTGTTGCTGATGATATAGATGAAGTACAAGTAATTGCATCTAAGGTCTCAACATCAAAGGTTAACAGTGGATCAGTTCTTTCAAGCGAAAGAATTGCAAGTATTCCAACTATTACAAGGAATATAGCTGATTATCTTAAGTTTGATCCTAGAGTGAGCGTCAATGGTGCAAATGCTAGAAGTACTGAGATATCTGTCCTAGGAAAAAATTCAAGATTAAATGATTTCACAATTGATGGAATAAGTTTTAATGATGCCTTTGGTCTAAATGATAGCGGTTTCGCAACAATGAAAAACCCTATAAGTATAGATTTTGTCGATGAAATTACAGTAGACATTACACCCTATGATGTATCAAAAGGTAATGCTACTGGTGGAACAATTACCGCGGTTACCAAAAGCGGAACTAATGAATTTCATGGATCTGTATATACAACATCAAGAGACAAAAGCAATGTTGGTGATCTTCCAAATGGTGAGGAATATGCCAATTTCGATGAACAAGCTTTAGCTTTAACCTTATCAGGCCCAATTATTAAAGATAAGCTATTCTTTTTTATTGGTTATGAAGAAAGTGAGGATACTAGGCCTAGTCTTTGGGGAACTGCCGATTCGAATGCAACGAACAAATGGGAAACTACAAGTGCTACGATGAATGCTGTTGCAAAACATATGCTTGATACATATGGCTATACTGCTGGATCCTATAACAGTATTACTTTCCCAACTACCCAAGAGCAGTTATTGGTTAAATTGAACGGTTCTATTAATCAAGATCATTCTGCTGAATTAATTTATCAGGTTACAGAAGATTCATTTTACTCAAATTATGATAGTTCAGCTGATCCAGTATTCTCGAATAATTATTACGAAATACCTCCTGAAACAGAAAGGGTTACCATAAATATATATTCAGATTGGACAGATCGTTTCTCTACAAGAATTCGTTTTAGCGATCGTTTTTTTGAACAAGACGCAAACTCAGGTGATGGAGGTTACGGTGGGTTATTTCCAGAGTTCCATATTTACGAGGGAGATGAAATTATCTATGTCGGAAGTGATAGATATAGAGGACATAACCTTATTGAAGTTGATCAACAATTAATGTCAATAAAAGGTAATTTAGATCTCGATAATCACTATATTACATTTGGATACGAAACTGATTCATCATCTATCTATAACTCTTTTATAAATAGATATACAGGTGAAATTAATTTTGCTTCATTAGATGATTTTTACGCAGGTAATCATAATTTGGTTTATACATTTGCTGTATCCACTGATGCCGGAGGACCTTTTTCTCTTGTAAGAGATGATCCTGCTTTACCTGCTGCTAGATTCGATATTGATGAAACTATCATGTACATTCAAGATGAATGGCAGGTAAATGATAATCTTAGTATTGCATTTGGTGTGAGACATTATGAGTTTGACATCCCACAACAAGCTTTACTTAATGAAAGTTATTTAAATAAATTTGGATTTAGAAATAATGCACAAGTTAGTTATAAGATAACTCAACCAAGATTTTCATTCGATATGGATGTAAGCGAGTCATTATTTGGTAGTAGCGAAAAAATAGTAGCTGCTTCTTTAACTGGTGGCTATGGCTTATTCCATGGAAGATTGCCAAAAGTTTTCTTCAGTAATGGTTTTGGTAGAAGTAGTGTTGATACTTTCTATAGCCAATTCTTATATTGTGCAGGACCAATTCCTAATTTAAATTCTGGGGATACAACTGGAGTAACAGATCCAAGATTCTTCTGGTATAGAAGTAGTGCTTCAACATGTCCTTTAAGGGATGCAGGTAGAGCTTATTGGGGATTCACTCATGGCACAGATCCAAACTTTGAAGGTCCTTCAACATGGAGAGGTAATGTGAAATTAGATATGTTAACTGCTAACGGTTATGATATATCTGTAGAACTTAACCGTGATATAGTCAGAAAAGATGTAGATTTTAAAGACTATAACTATACTGTTGAGGGAATTCTTGCTGATGGAAGACCAGTAACAGATAGTAATGAAAACACTTATATTACTAATACAAGTCATGGTGGCGGATATTCATTAACTACTGCAGTTCAAAAAAGTTTTGATAATGGCCTTGAATTTTATTTAGGTTATACAAACATGGAACAAAGAGATGTAGCAGCTATGACTTCAGCACAACATAGCTCATCATATGGTTACCAACCTAGAGGTTATGGAGAGATAGTTCCTGCAGCAAGATCATCATTCATGAATGAGCATAAAATGGTTCTTGCTTTATCTTATACAACTCAAATAATTGGTGACAATGACACTACTTTCTCATTATTGGCAATTAGAAAATCAGGTGAGCCACATAGTATTACATTTAATGGCAGATCATTTAATGGTTCAGGTAGAAGCGGATATGACTTAGCTTATATCCCAACTGGAGTTGGAGATCCTAATGTTGTATTTGCATCAGACGCAGTAGCAAATGATGTTATGGATTTTGTTAATTCAAAAGGATGTATATCAAAATATGCAGGTCAAATAATTCCAAGAAACACATGTGATAATCCATGGCAAGGAAGAATTGATCTAAGAATTACACAGGAATTAGCCCTAAACGATAAGGGACATAAGCTTGTAGGATATCTTGATATTCAAAACCTATATAACCTGTTATCTAATTCAAAAGGTTGGGCTCAGGAAGTAAACTACAACGTTAGTAGAGCAATTGACATTAGTGGAGCTGATGACAATGGAAGATATCTTATCGACGGTGTTGATACTGATGATAGTTATTTCTTCTCTACAAGTAATGGACAATCTATGTGGCAAATCAATTTTGGTTTAGCATATAGGTTCTAATTATTATTAATTAACATAAAGGGCAGTCATACTGCCCTTTTTTTTGGTAAAATTTCGCTAATGACAGATAAAGTACCAGAACTATCATTTACTGATATAGAGAAAGGTGACTCTTTCTCAATCAGAATTTTAAGAGATGCACTCTCTCATCATGGTTTTTTTTCGATAACTGATCACGGACTTTCACAAGATCTAATTGATGAATGTTATAGATGTTCAAAAAATTTTTTCGATTTAGATTTTCAAACAAAGAATACGTACAGTTCTGTTGGATCAAAAGGCGCGAGAGGTTATACACCTAAGGGTATTGAAACCGCAGTAGGTGAAAAAATTGCTGATCAAAAAGAATTTTGGCATCATGGCCCAATTATAGATGATACCTTTGATAAAAATATTCCAGAGAACTTATTTATAAAAGAAGTCCCTGAATTTAACGAAAAATTTGATGAACTTTATAATGAATTGCATGAAATAGGCTCAAGAGTCTTATCAGTAATCTCTCTTTCATTAGGTCTGGGTAAAGACTTTTTTACACCATGGATTGAAAAAGGAAATTCTTTACTTCGCTCTATTCATTATCCGCCAGTTGAAGGTAACACTAATCCACATAGAGCTAGAGCACATACAGATATAAATTTAATTACCCTGTTAATTGGCGCTGAAGAGGGCGGACTTGAGGTGTTAAGTAAAGATGGTTCTTGGATCAAGGTTGAGCCTAGCTCAAATGCAATTGTTTGCAATATAGGAGACATGATGCAGCTAGTTACTGATAAAAATCTTGTTAGTACCACGCATAGGGTAATTCAAGATATAGAAATTAAATCAAAGCCCAGATACAGCATTCCATTTTTTTTGCATCCAGCTCCATCAATAATGCTTAAGTCCGTATTTAGAGATGATGATGAAGGAGTTCTTGCTGAAGATTTTCTTGATGAAAGACTTAAAGCAATTAAACTACACTAAATTATGAATGTTATTTATGTATTACAGATCATAATTGGTTTTATTGGCCTAATTCTTATTGCAATACCTTTTTCCTCTAACAAAAAAATTATCAACTATAGACATATACTTTATGCGATATTATTCCAACTATTTCTGGCATTCATTCTTATAAAAATTCCATTTATAACAAATCTTTTCTCTTATTTGGCTGATGGTGTTGCCGCGTTGCAACTTGCTACTGGGAAAGGAACTGAGTTTGTATTTGGATATCTTGGTGGTGGTGAGTTGCCATTTGAGTTAGCACAAAAGGGTTCAGCTTTAATTTTTGCATTTTCAATCCTACCATTTATTATTGTTATGTCTTCAATAACAGCTGCTTTATGGTATTGGGGCATTCTTCCATTCATAGTCAATATTTTTTCAAAAATATGTCAAAAACTTTTTAATATTGGAGGACCTATTGGACTTGGCGCTGCAGCCAATGTGATTGTAGGTCAGGTTGAGGCACCCCTGTTAATTCGTCCTTATCTCACAAAACTTTCAAATAAAGAGCTTCTCATATTGATGACGGCTGGAATGTCAACAGTTGCAGGTTCAATTATGGTCGCTCTCGTAAGTATGTTACAACCACAATTTAGTGATCTAAACTTAATACAACATTTTTTAACTGCTTCAATTTTGTCAGTTCCTGCAGCGATTTTATTTGCAAATATTTTGATGCCTTCAAATGAAATAACAGATTTTGAAGGCGAAGAGACTCCCAAAATTTATGAAAATACAATGGATGCTATAACCAAAGGTACAAGAGATGGAACTGATATAGCTATTGGTGTTGGATCTATATTAATTGTATTCATTGCATTGGTTTATTTAATTGACTCAGTTTTAGGAATTTTTTCAATATCAAATCAGACTCTTTCTCTGCAAATGATTTTAGGATACGTGTTTGCTCCAATTGCATGGCTTATGGGAATTCCATGGGATGAAGCAATAGTATCAGGTAAATTATTAGGAATTAAGACAGCACTCAATGAATTTGTTGCTTATGCAGAACTTGCTAACCTTCAGTCCGGCTTGCTATCTGAAAAATCAAAACTTATAACTCTTTATGGATTATGTGGTTTTGCTAATTTCTCATCTGTTGGAATATTGGTCTCTGGCATAAGCGCAATGTCACCTGAAAGAAAACCAGATCTAATAAAAGTTTCTTTAAAAGCTCTGATTGGAGCAACTCTTGCATCTTGCATGACCGGAACAGTAATAGCTTGTTTCGTTTAATTATTCAAAACAATAAAAAGATTTAAATATGAGGCAAAAAATAACCATAGAATATATGGTGTATGAATGAATGCAGCAAGTTTATCTATTTTGAAAGTAATAAAAAATATTTTTATATTAATAAAAATTAATAGCCAAATATCAAGTAGCGATATCACAGGCAAATGAAAATTGAAAAATAACCAAGACCATATCGCATTCAAAAATAACTGAACAAAAAAAAGGTTTTTTATAACATCATATGTTCTCCAGAAAGTAATTCCCATTAAGAGATATAAAATTGGCCAAACAATTCCAAATACATAGCCAGGAGGATTGAAATCAGATTTTATTAGACTTTGATACCATTCATCAGCACCTGTATTAGATGATGCGAGACTACCGATAATAAGAGTAGCAAAAACTATTAAACAAGCATTTATTTTTGGATTTATTTTGAGCATTATCTTCTTCTGAAGAATCTGCTTATCGTCTCAGAAATATCTCCAAAAAGATTTGAACCTTTCGGTCTTGCTTCAATGTATATATAGAAACCCACAAATACCAGTGAAATTATAAAAACCCAAACTGCATCGTATTCACCCATTCTATATTTTCTCAACTATCATTGAGCAAACAGAGTATCCTGCGCCAAATGAACAAATAATACCTTTTTCACCCTTATTTAAGTCGTTATGAAGATTAAAGGCAAACATAGATCCGGCACTTGCCAAGTTTCCAAATTTTTGGATTGGAAGTGGTGCTAACGTTTCATCAAAGTCTTCAGAATTAATAATTTTTGAAACAATTAAATTTATCATTCTGGCATTTGCTTGGTGTAGCCAAAATTTTGATATTTCACTTGGTTGCATATCATTCTCTTTTAATTGATTAGAGATAAATTCTGCAACCATTGGACAAACTTCTTTAAAGACACTATTGCCATTTTGGTAAAATAATAGATCTTCCATAGATTTTTCATCTGAGGCAGCTCTGACCAAATAACTCCAATCACTTCTAATATTATTTGAAAATTTTGTAATTAACTTCCTATCAAGTATTTTGAAGCAATTCTTTGCGTGTGTTTTATTAGTAACAATTGTTGCAACACAACCATCTCCAAAAATAAAGTGAATATCTCTTTTTGCATAGTTGACAAATGGAGTTGAAATTTCTGGGTTAATAACAAGAATAGTCTCTGCTAAACCAGAAGCAATATCACTAAACGCATTATTAATAGCAAAGGTAGTAGATGAGCAGCCAACCAACATATCATATGCATAACCATCAATACCAAGTTGATTTTGAATTTCTATAGCGACTGAAGGGTAATTTCTAGCTGCGTGAGAAGTGCCAAGGATGACACCATCTATGTCATTTGGTTGTACATTAGCCTGATCCATGGCTTTTTTTGCTGCCTCAATACCTGCTTTTGCATGAATTGATAGCCTAGATTCATCCTCATGCTCTACTAGAGGCATCATTGTTTCTATATCAAGGATATTTTTTTTATCAATTACATGTCTTGTTTTAATACCTGATGCCTTTTCAATAAAAGCTGCAGATGAATGCTCTAAGGGTAATATCTCCCCATCATCAATCTTGCTTTTATTAATTGTATTGAAGTTATCAACATACGAATTAAAAGATCCAACTATCTCATCGTTGGTTATAACATCCTCCGGATACCAAATACCTGTTCCAGCAATATGAATATTTTCCATAATTATTTCAATAATGTTTGTAAGAGTTTATTATAAATTATGGATTTAAACACCTCTATTAATCATAAAAATATCTATCAGTTTTTTTCTACTAGTTCAGAAATAAGAGGAATTGTTCATATTTGTCATGGAATGGCAGAGCATATACCCAGATATAAATGGCTTATCGATCAATTAAATGGCGATGGCTTTCATGTATTAGCCATTGATCATCGTGGACATGGAAAAAGAATACAAGATGGGTTAAAAGGCTTTTTTGGTGATAAAAACGGATGGAATTTGGTAGTTAATGATCTTATCGAATTAGTGAATATAACTCATGATCAGTATCCAGACTTAAAGCAATTTGTTTTAGGTCATAGTATGGGATCATGGATTGCGCTTAGCGCAATTCAAAAGAATATAAAAATTCATGGCTTAATCTTATCTGGTTCATCTAAAATACCTACATCTTTATTGCGCTTTCAAAAATTTATATTAATCATTTTAACTTTCTTATATGGAAAAAAGTCATCTGGTAAATATTTTGATGATACGGTTCTAGGTTCATATAACAAATACTTCCGTCCTAACAGGACCGCAAAAGATTGGATTTCTTCAGATAATTTAAATGTTGACGAATATATTAATGATCCAATGTGTGGTTTTGTTGTTACCAATGGATTATGGCTTGATTTAGCAAATGGAATGATGGATGTTTTTAATTCAGAAAAATATTCCAAGGTTGATAAAGATCTAAGAGTTTTCTTAATTTCAGGTTCAAAAGATCCAGTTGGACAAAATGGCAGGGGAGTTTCAAGCTTGCATGAATTCTTAAAAAACATATTTCCAAACTCTTCCTTAGATATTGTAGAAAATGCTCGACACGAAGTGTTCAGTGAGATAAATAAGAAAGATAATTATTTGAAATTAATGCGATTTATTTCTGGTTAATTAAATGGTTTTAATAATATTTATAAATTCAGTATTTAGCTGCTTCGGGCTTTCATAATATGGAAAATGCCCAACATCATCAAGTATTGTTATATCATCTTCATTTGCAATCTTTACCAAAACATTATCTGGGTTAAATCTGGCAAGTTTATCTTTTTCGCTAAAAATAAATTTTATATTTTTTAATTTTCCTATTTGATCTTCACTTAATCTATATGAATTACAAGACTTTAGATCAATTGAGCTTATTTCTTTTTCAGATTGATTAAATAATCTCTTTAAGGGATAAAGTTTAATTTCTCTTTCCGGGTCATCCTCAACTGTTTTTGTTCCATAAGGCGACTTTATTACTCCTTTTGATCTCCCATAGAAACCTGAGCCCATAGTTCCAAATCCTTTGGTTTTAATCTCTGTTTTTGGAAATTTATATATTCCATACTTCATCAAAAATTCTACTGCTTGATCTAAGTTGCCTTTTGCATAATCAAGTAGCATGTCTCCAACTAGAAAAGGATATGCAATATTCATACAAATGGTAGATTTATGATCACATTTTGTAGATAAATCTAGTGCGACCAGTCCGCCCCAGCTATGACCAACAAGAATAGGATTTTTAATTTCTAGTATATTTAATACATTCACACAAAATTCTGAATGTTCTTCAATTGAATAGAGAATTGGGCCAGATGTATAACCATGTCCTGGCAGATCAAAACCAAGGATGTTGTAGTCTGAGTGAATTGGCTTAAGATCAATCATTGATAAGACTCTATGATCCATACCGGCGCCAGGAATAAAAACTATAGTTGGTTTTTTTGAATCAAAAGGATTTTGTTCAAAAATATGCGCTCTATGATTTTCTAAATTTAATTGCATTTTTGATGATTGAAATTACTAAAAGAATGTTAATGAATATCAATGGTACAGAAAAAATTACTAAAAGCCACTTAAATGATTCTCCGCCTCCAATAAACATAATCAATGCTGGTTGAATTACAAGCATTAAAGCAAAAAATAATCTTAGATTTCTTGAAGGTTCATTTTTAAAGTTCTTCATGGCAGCGGTAGCAAGAATATATGATGAAGAGTCATATGTTGTGCACAAAAATATAATAGATATCAATCCAAACATAATCAAAAATATATTTCCATAGTTTATAGATTGTATTGTTTGAACAACAATTGTTTCTAGCCCGACATTGCCAGAGGCATAAATCAACGGTGAATTCAAAATATCGTTTTCAAAAAGATAAATTGAAGTATTTCCTAAGATACCAATATGTAAAAAACAACCAAGTGATCCTATAAATAAAGACCCAAAAATGATTTCTCTAATCGATCTTCCATTAGAAACATTTACGATAAAGGTTCCTACAGCTGGAGCTAAAGCAAAATACCATGCCCAATAAAAAACTGTCCAATCAAGGCTGTACTTAGAAGAACTGATACTAAAATCAATATAATTTGAAAACATATAGCCTATTGGCTCAATAGAATTAGTTGTTATATATTTTGTTGGTCCTGTAATGAATACTAGCGATAGAAATATTAAAACGAATATTATATTTAAGTTGCTTAACCTTTTAATACCTTTTTGAATACCAAGATAAACACTCGTTCCAAAAATTATCAAACACAAAACCAAGGCTGAAAAATCAAGAAGAATATTTTTTTTAATAGAAAAAACTTCAGATATCACTGCTGAAATTAATGGAAATGATAAAGTTAACCCTACACCGGCTCCTGTAAGAATTGCACCTATAAAAAGAAAATCCAATATATTTCTTACAAGACCATTTTGATTTTTAAGCAGTATTCCTGAAAAAGTAAGAGATGAATCTGGTTTATTCATAAGTGCAAAAGCAAATGCGATTGTTGGAAGGCAATATATTGCCCAGCCAGTAAGACCCCAATGAAAAAGCGGATAGGCCCTTGATAGAAGTAAATTACCATCATAATCATTTGAGACTATGTCTAAAGGATTATTAAAATATGCTAACCACTCAACAGTTGACCAATAAAGTAATGCAGCTCCCATGCCGGTCGCAAACAACATAGACGACCATGAAAAAAATGAAAATTTTGATTTATTTTCTAAATTTAGCCTTAGTTTGCCTAGTGGAGATAAAGCTACAATTAACAGAAAAAGAAAAATTATAAAACTTATAATCAAATAATATTTTTCAAAATTAATTGCAAAAAAATCATAGATATATTTAAGAGTTTCAGCACTTCCTTTTATGTCGCTTAAAACATATGATGAAAGTGAAATTAAAAACAAAAATGTAATTGATATTACGGAAATGTTCCATAAAGGATTTATTTTTAATTTAAACATTAATAAAACTAGAATTTATCAACCAATGATAACAAATATTTATAACTATCCCGAGCTTATAAGAAAAGATAAAGATATAGGTCGATTTTATATTGACTCAAATGAGAATCTTGTACCCAGTGTTACAACTGTTTTGAGTAGGACGTCTAAAAAATCAGATTCAATTAAAGAATGGAGAAATAGAGTTGGAGAAGAAGAGGCTGATCGGATTACTAAACAAAGTACTGACATCGGAAGCATGGTCCATGAAGCTCTTGAGAATTACCTATATGGAAAAGATTGGGAAAATTTCTCTGATGATAATGATGGCATGATGGCAAAAAAAATTACACAAAAGTTTATTGAGGTTGGTTTAAACTCCATTTCGGAAGTATGGGGTCTTGAAGTAGGATTGATATTGGATGGCTTATATGCAGGAACTGCAGATTGTATTGGTAAGATAAATGGTATTTCAACAATAATAGATTTTAAAACAGCGAGAAGGATAAAGAAAAGAGAATGGATAGAAGATTATTTTCTCCAATGTTGCGCTTATGCAAATGCACATAATGTGATGTTTGGAACTCAAATTAATCAAGCAACAATCTTGATGGTAGATAGAGATTTAATTTTTAGGGAATTTACCGTGAATCCAAAAGAGTTTGATCACCTTACGAAATTATGGAAAAGAAGGTTAATAGAGTTTCATAAAAAATTTAACAATGACATATCATGAAATTTAATATCCTAATTAGCGCGTTAATTATTCAAATCAACCTTTTTAGCGATGTTAGCTTTAGTGTTGATGAGACTAAAATCATTGGGCAAATTTCAAATGATAAAAAAACTCAAAGTTTCTTGGGAGTTCCATATGCTGAGCCACCGATAGGAGATTTACGTTGGAAAGAACCAATACCAAAAGTATTTATTAAAGATGAATTCTTTGCTGATAGATTTGCCTCTGCTTGCATGCAAGAGGAGAGAATTGTTGATTGGTATAAAGGAGTAGCTATTGGTTTTGGAGGAGATCCTAATTACATCTCTAAACCAGACATCAGCGAAGACTGTTTATATCTAAATATCTGGAGACCAAACAATACTTCAGATTCATTGCCAGTTCACGTCTTTATTCATGGTGGTGCAAATAAAGCTGGCTGGGCCTATGAACCTAATTATGTTGGTGACAAACTAGCATCAAAAGGAATTATTGCTGTTACAATCTCATATCGACTGGGTATTTTTGGCTTCTTTTCACATCCTGAATTATCTAAATCCAATTTTGCTTTGTTAGATATAATATCTGCATTGAAATGGATAAAAAATAACATCCATTTAGTGGGCGGAGATCCAAACAATATTACTATTGCTGGTGAATCTGCAGGTGCTACAAACATAGAACATCTTCTAGTGTCTGACCTTAGTGCAGGATTGTTCAGTAAGGCAATTCATCAAAGCGCTGGATGGTCAATATCATACGAACTCGATAATGAATCTCCTGCAAAAAACGCTTTGAAGTTAGCATTAAAATTATCAAGTAATAATGAGGCTTTAAGTATTAATGAATTAAGAAAGATTAATTCAGAAAAAATTCTCGTTACAGCAAACGAGATATTTAAACTGGGTTATTGGTCAGTTTTAGACAATCATAGTATTAAGAAACCTATTAAAGAATCATTTGCTAATGGTGATTTTCATAATGTAGATTTAATTATTGGTTCTAATGCAGATGAAGAACTTATGTATATAGATAATGAAAGCTTTAAAGAATTAGTTGAAGAAAGAGAAGAATGGGGCATATATAACAAAGTTATTGATTTTGAAGATTTATCAAATCACCTTGAAAACGATTTAGAAAGAATTAATTTTGTTTTGTCATCAATTAATTATGTTTGTCCATCTTTTTATATTGCTGATCAAGTTTCATCTGTAATAAATAATAAGGTCTGGTTTTATTCATTCGATAAAGTAAGATTTGGTAAAAAAGCCCAAGAGATGGGCGCCTATCACGGGGCAGAATTACCTTATATTTTTGACACACATGATGCATGGTTGCCAACATCTTATCAAGATGAATACCTCACTAAAATTATTCAAAATTCTTGGTTAAATTTCATGAAAACAGGTAACCCTAATATTGATGAAATAGATTGGCCAAGACATAAGCCCTCACAATTTAAGGTCTTATCATTTGATAAAGAATTAAATTCAAAAATTCATGATTCTAAAGATTTCTGTCTCTCGTTAAATATTTAAAATCGTTATTTTGTTTACAAAAATATCAATATTTTATATATTAATATCAGTCATTTAATTGGGGAATTTTATGAATATATTTCACTTACAAAATGCTCACAAAGCATTAAATACACTTACAAAAAAAACACTTTATGCATCTTCTATGATTTTAGCAGCTGTAGCATCTGCTCAGGAAAACGATCAAGTTGAAGAGGTTATTGTTACAGCACAGAAAAAATCTGAAAATTTACAAGATGTTCCTATCAGTGTAACCAACCTTTCTTCCGATGATCTTGAAAGTTTAAATATTAGAGATTTTTATGATTATGTAAATCAACTGCCTTCTGTTCAAGCGATTCAAAGAAGACCAGGGGATGGAACTCTTTTTATGAGAGGAATTTCTGATGGTGGATCAGGCAACAATCAATCATTACAAGGGTCCTCTGTTGCGACATATCTTGACGAAACTCCTGTAACAATGATTTCAGATAATTTAGAAGTTCATATGTATGATATTGAACGAGTTGAAGCACTAGCTGGACCTCAGGGTACTTTGTATGGAGCTGCATCTCAAGCAGGTAACTTAAAGATAATTACAAAAAAACCAACTGGTGAATTTGATTCTGGTTTCAATGTTGGAATTGAAAGAACGTCTAATGGTAGTCCAAGCAATATGGTTGAGGGTTTTGTAAATATCCCACTTGCAAAAAATGCTGCGGTCAGAATAGTCGGCTACGAAGATAAGGATGGTGGTTACATAGATAATGTCCCCGATACATTAAATTATCCATTATTTGGGAGCGTAACAAATGCAGATATGGTTGAAGAGGATTTCAATGAATCAATTAAATCAGGTTTCAGGGCAGCCCTCAGGGTAAATCTTGGTGATTCATGGCTGGTTGATGCATCGGTTGTAGGACAAGAAATGGAAACTGATGGTATGTGGGATCATGATCCAGATAGACTTGGAAACTATAAAATCGGTCGTTTCACAGATGACTATCAAGATGATGACTTTACAAGGTTTGCATTAACAGTTGAGGGTGATCTGGGTTTTGCAGATCTTACATTTGCAACTTCAAGCATGGAAAAAGATTTTGAATCAGTTTCAGATTATTCTCATTACTCTCTTAGCTCAGCATATGTTGAAGCTTACTATACTTGTTATACATACTATTTTTATGCATGTGTTGATCCAAGTATGAGTTTTGATAATGACTCAACAGTTGAAACAGATTCGACTGAAATAAGGTTATCTTCTAAAGATAATGCCAAATTAAACTGGATAATTGGATCATTTGTTGGTGAACTTGAAACTGACTACAATACAAGGTGGAGAGTAAAAGATCTTCCAGCTGGCGCAACCGTTCCAACCAGCGAAAATGCTTATTATCAAACAGACCAAGTTAGAGTAGACGAGGAGAAAGCAGTATTTGGTGAACTATATTACCAAATATCTGATAAATTAAATTTAACTGTTGGACACAGAAAATTTGATTATGATTCTAAATTAAATGGTTTTGTTGGTACTATTTTCTATAATCCAAATCCAACAATGTCTGCAATAGGTGCATTTGCAACTGAAAGACCAGATAATATTGATGCTACTCTTTCTGGAAGTGACAGCGTTACAAAGGTTAATCTATCATATAACGTAAATGATAATTCTATGGTCTATGTTTCAAGGTCAGAAGGATATCGACCAGGTGGAACTAATAGATCTACTGAAGTTGGTGCCACTTATGATCCTGATTTTCTTACAATGACTGAGTTAGGATTCAAGTCTATTATTGCTGATGGGAGTCTGAGGCTAAATGGTGCGTTCTATCTATCTGAATGGGATGATATTCAACTTGGTTTCTATGATCCAGCAATTTCTTTATTAGCACTTGTCGACAATGTTGGTAGAGCTGAAAGTGATGGCTTTGAAATAGATGTTAAATATATAGCAAACGATAAACTTTCAATTTCCGGCGGTTTAGCAAAGAATGATGCAGAGCTTCGAGAAGATTACTTTCTTCAAGGAACTCTTACAGGAGAAAAGGGTCAAGACTTACCGCTAACACCTGACTTAAAATACAATTTGACAGTTAAATATGAACCAAATGATAAGAGATCAATTCAATTTAACTATGTATATGTTGATGAAATGTGGAATGAGCTTGATATTAATAACAGAGTTCTTCAAGACAGTTATGGTCTTGCAAATTTATCATTTT
Organism: uncultured SAR86 cluster bacterium; assembly: GCA_902632555.1. Taxonomy (GTDB): domain Bacteria; phylum Pseudomonadota; class Gammaproteobacteria; order Magnimaribacterales; family D2472; genus SAR86A. The sequence goes on from CACPCZ010000010.1 coordinate 36,026, forward strand.
CATTTGAGGTAAATGATAGTTCTTCAGTTCAATTATATATTGACAATGTTTTTGATGAAGTAGCTGAATTATATATAAACAATCAAGATGTTTTGACCCTCACGAGCGTTAACAGGCCAATGACTCTTGGACTAAAATATACATGGAATTTAAAAAAGTAAATTAACCACACATTAAAGCCATGTTATTAAACGTGGCTTTTTTTTAAAAAGTGAAAAAAAAAATCCCAAAGCAACTTTATGAAGCTTCTGTTCTCGTAGCATCTAATCAATTAAAAAAAGCAGAGCCAATTCTAAAAGATTATTTGAAAGATAATCCTTTAGATGTTAACGCCATGAAGTTATTAGCAGATATTGGCATTAAATTTAGAGCATATTTTGATGCTGGAAATCTTTTAACAAGAGCGCTTGATCTTGAGCCAAACTTTCATGCAGCAAGGTTGAGTTATGCAAATCTCTTACATGCAAGACAATTACCATTTGAATCCCTAAAGCAAATAGAAATATTACTCGAAAACGATCCAAAAAATATTCATTACCTGACATTAAAAGCTGTTAATTATGCACTAGCTAATCAACATGATGATGCAATTTATTTATTTGAATTAATTGAAAAAAAATTTCCTGGTAACAATCAGCTTTATCTTCATTATGGACATACATTGAGGGCTGTTGGAAGAATTGATGAAGCTATAAAAGCCTATAAAAGATCAATCAAATTCAAGATAAATTATGGTGAGGCATATTGGGCTCTTGCAAATCTCAAAACTTATGAATTTAGTGAATCTGATAAACTAAATATCAATAAACTACTTCATAACAAAAATATTTTAGTAAAAGATTACTATCATCTTCTTTTTGCTCTTGGGAAAGCTGAGGAAGATAAAAAAAATTATAAAAAATCTATAGCAGCATATATGAAAGGCAATCAAGTAAAAAGCAATGAAGTGCAATGGAATATTGAGAACTTCCATAAAGATTGTAATGAAATTAAAGAGTTTTTTACTAAAGAGTTCTTTGAAGAGAGAAAACATTATGGGTCTAAATTGGATGATGTTATATTTGTTGTTGGCTTACCGAGATCAGGATCAACTCTAATTGAACAAATTTTATCTTCTCATTCTCTGATTGAAGGAACAACTGAACATCAAAATATAATTGCGCTTTCAAGAAAAATTTCAAAAAAAAGAAAAGCTTCAGATATATCTCAATATCCAAGTGCATTGTCAAAAATTTCTGAAGAGGATATAAAAATAATGGGTGATCAATATATTAACAACACACTAGACCAAAGAGTGACGGATAAACCTTACTTTATTGATAAGATGCCTAATAATTTTATACACATAGGCTTGATTCATCTTATTTTACCAAATGCAAAAATAATTGATGCAAGAAGAAATCCTATGGATTGTTGCTTTAGTTGTTATAAACAATTATTTGGATCTGGACAAGGTTTTACATATAGCTTAAACAGAATAGGAAATTATTATCTTGAATACATTTCACTAATGAAGCATTGGGATAAAGTATTACCAGGAGTAGTACACAGGGTGATTTATGAAGATATGATAAATGATACAGAAAATCAGATTAGAAGATTAATTGATTTTTGTGATCTAAGCTTTGAAGAAAGTTGTTTGGAATTTTACAAGAACAAGCGCGCTGTTAGAACTCCAAGTTCAGAGCAGGTACGACAGCCTATATATAAAAAAGGAGTAGGCCAATGGAAGCATTATGAAGAGTGGCTTTCACCTCTCAAACAAATCCTAGATGAAAAATAGCAAATATAAGATTTTTATCTACTAATTAGCTGATATTTTTTTATATTTCTTACTTTACAATCTTTTCATTAAAGTTTTTAATATATTAATCGTGATTTGATCCTATTGCCGCGATTAAAAAAAAGAGCTAAAACGGAATTATTCCCAGGATTAAAAAAAGCTTTTAAATATGGAGAATAACCAATGAAACCACTTATTTTAGACTCAGCTCTTGGAACAGAGCTTGAAAACCGCGGAGAATACTTACCAAGTTTTAAAACTTCAATTTGGTCGGCTTATTCCTTAATACATAACCCAGAGGTTATCAAACAAATTCATATTGATAATATTGAGGCTGGCGCAGATATAATTACAACTTCAAACTATCAAGCGACTCCAGAATTACTTAAAAGAGAGCCCTCAGCACCGTCTTTTAAGGACTTAGCAAAAAAATCTCTAGAACTTTGTCATGAAGCTGTAATTAAAACAAATACCGATACTAAAATTGCTGGATGTTATCCACCTATCCATGTAACCTTTAGGCCAGACCTTACACCAAAAGAAAAAGTTTTAAAAAGTTTTTATAAGCATCTAGGTAAAATTTATCACAAAAATGTCGATGTCATTATTTGTGAAACAATGTCTTCAATATATGAGGGCAACATTGCAGCAACAACTGCAAAAGATTTTTCTAAAAAAGTCTGGTTAAGTTGGACCACTAGAGGTAATAAGTTAAATAGGTTACCAAGCACTGAACTTCTCCATGATGCAATTTTAAAGTCAGTAGATTTAGATATTGATTGTCAACTTGTAAATTGTGTCCATGCAGATACCGCAACTTTAGCTATTAGTAGATTACAGAAAGAAAAAAGTTTTGGTATATATGCAAATTCATCAGTTTATAAGAAAAACGAATTAGAGGGCTTTATCAGTGATTCAGATGAGTGGCATTATCATAATCATAAGCATATTAATTCAATTGAGTATGGAGAACATGTTAAGGAGTGGATAAACAAGGGAGCAGCAGTTGTAGGTGGTTGTTGTAGAACAACCACCGATCACATTAAAATAATTAAAAAAATTGTTGATAACCTATGAGACAGATAATTGCTATTGGAGGTGGTGGTTTTGGGAGAGAAATTAATGATCTTAAAATAGAAAAATATATTGTTAACCAAGCTCCTAACAATAATCCTAAAATATGTTTTATTCCAACAGCAACCGGTGATGATCAAGCATATATTGAAAATTTTTATAAAGCATTTGATTCGCTCGGATGTGAAACCTCACATATAGACTTTTTTAAAAGGACGATAAATTTACAAGATCATATCAACCATCAAGATATAATCTATGTAGGTGGAGGCAATACAAAAAGCATGCTTGCTGTATGGAGAGAGTGGGGACTTGATCAGATTTTATTAGATGCATATAAAAATGGTGTAATTATGAGTGGTGTCAGCGCTGGAGCAATCTGTTGGTTTGAGAAAGGTATAACAGATTCTTGGAAGGAGCATCAAGCTATTTTGCCTTGCCTTGGTTTTGTCAAGGGGATATGTTGTCCTCATTATGATGAAGAGCCAGAGCGGATACCTTTTGTGAAAGAAATATTAAATCAAAACAAAATCGATAAATGCATAGCCATTGAGGGTTATTGCGCACTTCATTTGATTGATGATATTGCAAAGTTTGTAGTTAGTTTTGGTGATGGCAATAATAGTTACATGGTGACTAAAAATAACTCTATAATAGAAAACAAATTTATCGAAGAAGTAGAGTATATACAGTTATGAAAATAGCAAATTCATTATCATTAATTTTAGGTTCAGTATTGTTAGTATTATCCATTCAGTGGATTTTTATGCCTTCATCAGCAGCCGAATCTCTTAATATGATCCTTTTAGAAGGTGAGGGAAGGAATACTCAAATCAGAGACTTTACAGCGCTTTTTCTAGGAACTTCTTCCTTATGCTTTATCACATTTTTTACAAAAAAATATGAGTTTATATTTTCATGTGGTCTTTTTTACTTGTATGCTGCAATTTTTAGTATTTTATCTACAAATCACGGAGCAACAATTACATATACATCATTAATCTCTGAGGTAGTATTTGCTTCTATGGCATTTACTAGTGCTTTTATTTATAAATCTTTAGATCTATAGATAACTTACGAAATTTTCTATTTCAAGGCTTGGTACCTTTTTTTTCTCACCAGACTCTGTTCCAACGTACAAATAACCTAAAATTTCTTGATGATTCTCAAGATTTAATTCTGCTTGCACTTTTTCATTAAAAGCTAGCTTGCCCGTCCGCCAAATACATGAATACTTCATCGCATTTAAAGCGAGCATAATATTTTGAGCTGCTGCAGCTGTTGAAAGTTTCTGTTCGATGGCAGGTACTTTTGGATGTTCTTTAAAAGAATTTACTAATATTATTATCATCGGAGCTCTATATGGAGCATTTTTATATTTTTCAATTACATCAGTAGATAAATTTTTATCATCTTTTGCAAATTCTTCAAAAACTTTTGATAATTTATCTAAACCTTCATTTTTTACCTCTATGAAGCTGCTAGTTCTCAGCCATGCGTGATCTGGGGCTCTCAAAGCAGCCTTATATACAATATCCATTTCATCTTTCGAAGGATATGGTTCTGATAGAGCTCTTGCGGAAACCCTATTTAAAATATTTTCTAATGCATCCATAATTATTCTTTTATTTATAAGGTTATTAATAAAACATAATTATTGATATGATTAAATTATGTTATATCAAATTGGATTAATTGCCCTAATTATAATTGCTGCTCTTGTAATCTTCAAAAGATTATCTTCAAAAAAAGATGTAAACGATCTTATCTTTGAAGATGAGATGGAAAAAGAAGAACTTAATTCCATCGACGAAGAAATTCTTTAATGATCTATCTCATCTTCAAGTGAGATATAGAATTGTCTGCATGCGAATACAACTATCACTGCAAAAGGAA
>CACPCZ010000011.1 GCA_902632555.1 uncultured SAR86 cluster bacterium
AATTTTTGTTGAAGCTCCAGACTATGAAACTAAGACTTCTTACACAGCAACAATAACAGCCAACGATGGAGTTAATTCAACAAATCAAAATATTACAGTAAATATAACAAACGTTAATGATGTTGCTCCTGAATTTACCTCTGCTGCAACACTTAGTGGAGCTGAAAATCAAACTTCTATTGGAACTGTAACTGCAACAGATGTTGAGGGTGATGATATAACTTTCACTATTTCAGGATCGGAGCTAGAAATAACTCCATCTGGAGTTTTGACTTATGCAGAAGCTCCTGATTACGAAACGATAACAAGTTTCGAAGCAATCGTTACAGCAAGTGATAGCATCAATTCAACTACACAAGATATTACAGTCAATGTAATCAATGAGAATGACAATGATCCAGTATTTACATCATCAGAAGTATTAAATGGTGATGAAAATCAAACTGCAATAGGAACTATAACCGCAACAGATGCTGATGGTGATGACGTTACTTTCTCAATATCTGGCTCAGATTTAGCTATAACCTCAGATGGGGTTCTGACTTTTATCTCAGAACCTGATTATGAATCAGTTCAATCTTACTCAGCTGTAGTTACTGCATCAGATGGTGAGAGAACAGTTGATCAATCTGTAACAGTAAATATTAATAATCTCAATGATAATGCCCCGGTTTATACTGCAGCTACAAGTTTAAATGCTTCTGAGAATCAAACAACTGCATTTACTGCAACTGCATCTGATGCTGATGGGGATTCTATGACTTTTAATATTTCCGGTGGTGTCGACAAGGATGAATTCACTATTGTCAGTACTAGTGGGGTTGTGACCTTTAGAACAGCTCCAGACTATGAGACAAAGGATTCTTATGAAATTGTTATTGATGTATTAGATGGAGGGTTTACAACTTCACAAGAAGTTACCATAAACATAACAGATGTTAATGAAGCACCCATATTTACAACATCAAATACATTTTCTGCTGATGAAAATCAATCTTCAGTTGATACAGTTTCTGCATCAGACCCAGAAGGTACATCAATTACTTATTCATTAAGTGGAGATGATGCAAGTGCTTTAGATATTTCTGAGTCAGGAGTTCTTTCATTTGAAACAGAGCCTAACTATGAATCTAAAAGCTCATACTCGATCATTGCTAACGCGGACGATGGGGTCAATACGACAACTCAGGAAATTACAATAAATATTAATGACATTAACGATCCTCCTGTTGTATCTGATGCAAGCTATACATTTAATATGTATCCGGAAACTAGCAAAGCATACACATTATCTGCCTCAGATGAAGATGGCGATTCACTTACATACACCATTTTGTCTAATGGAACATATGGAACTGCATCATTCACTAACCAAGAGAAAACCAAAACAATTGATGTTTCAGCCACAGCAGGATCAGATTTAGCATACGTTATTGATGGTACAACAAGAAAGTCTATTACTTTGACTGTAGGAACTACATATACTTTTAATCATCCAGCTGAACACCCTTTAAAATTTTCAAGAAATTCTGACGGAACTCATGGAAGAGGAAGTGAATACACAGATGGTGTAACTACTTCAACTGGATCAACTACTATAGTAATTACAGGAAGCACTCCAACAACTTTATATTATTATTGTGATATTCATTCCGGTATGGGTGGAGCTATAACTCTAACCAATACTAACACTGATTCAGCAATAACTTATGAACCTTTAGAGAGTTCGAAAAATGGTGGATCAGACAGTTTTACATTTAAAGTGAATGATGGATCTGTTGATTCTGGTGATGCAACTGTGAATGTAGAAATAAAAACAGATCCTCTATATCCATATCAATGGCATTTAGAAAATACTGGCCAAACTAATTTTGCCACCAATGGAGGAACAGCAGGTGAGGATCTTAATTTAGAGACTGTAATTCTTGACGGTATTACAGGAAGCGGAGTAAAAGTAGCAATTATTGATGAAGAGTTTGAGATTGCACATGAAGACTTAGTCGATAATGTTATTGATGGTTCATGGAATTTTACCGACTCAAGCAACGATCCTACTGAGCTTGACTCTAGTGGTGGTCATGGCACAGCAGTAGCTGGTCTAATTGCTTCAAAGGGATGGAATAATATCGGCACAAGAGGCATTGCTCCAAATGCTTCCATTTTTGGATATAACTATTTAAAAGATCAATCCACTCTGGCAGGTAACCAATCTCTCGGAGTAAATTCTCCTGGAGGCGTAACCGCCGACATCTATAACATGAGTTACGGTAGAGTATCCAGCGGAGCTTATTATCCACCTTCATTTATGACAGATGCTCAAGAAGCAGTATATATCAATGGTGTTACAAATTTGAGAGATGGTAAGGGTGCAACATATACAAGATCAGGTGGTAATGCATTTAGGACAGGAGCAAGTGATTATTGTGGAACTGAATACAGTTGCACAGAGATAGTCATCGACAGATCAAAGAATATTCCATACAGTATTCCAGTTGCTTCATTGAATGCTGATGGTTTGAAGGCTTCTTATTCTACAACTGGAGCAGCTATTTGGGTATCTGGTTTTGGTGGTGAAGGTGGAAATAACACTGCTTACTCTGGTGTTAGTTTAACCGGGGGCAACAAACCAGCCATGATGACAGTTGATAAAGCTTCTTGCACAAGGGGTTATGTTCAACTAGGAGCAGCTATTGGTTCAGGCTCTAACTATAACGAATTTAACAGCGGTTTGAATGCTGAAAACCCAGAATGTAATTATGTGTCTGATTTCGGAGGTACTTCCTCAGCAGCACCTACAGTTGCTGGTGTTGTAGCATTAATGCTTGAGGCTAATCCTGATCTTACTTGGAGAGATGTAAAACATATCTTAGCAAATACATCTGACAAAATAGATCCAAACAGAAGAGTTACTTTAGGTGATGATGAAAATGGTGAAAATGGAATAGCTCAATACGAATGGGAAACTAACAGTGCAGGTTACGAATTTCATAATTGGTACGGTTTCGGAAAAGTAAATGCAGCAGCAGCTGTTGAATTTGCTAAAACATATACTGCCGATAGTCTTGGAGAATTTGTTATAACAGATTACGTAAGTAGTGGTGAGATTAATTTAGCTATAACAGATGGAGAAACAACTGCCAGTACACTATCTGTAACCAAGCCAGAAGGTTCAAACAACCAAGTCGAATATATTAAAGTTTATTTACAATTTACACATACCTTCCCATTTGATATTGGAATTAGATTACTTTCTCCTGATGGAACAGAAATAAACATAATGCAACCACGCACAAATGTTGCGGATCCAGGAGATGTTATGTTTAATATTGGAGTTGCTGCATTGTATGGAGAATCAGTTGAGGGTGACTGGACAATTGGACTGAGTGATTATTACCAAGAAGATAGCGGAACACTAGTTGAGTGGGGAATAAAGATTTATGGAAATTAAATTTAATAAAAAGTATAAATATTTGCTCTTAATTATTTTATTAACCAACAACTCTTTTGCTGAAAAGAAACCTGTCACTGTAAAAAAGGAAATCTTTAAAAATTTTGCTGAAAGTATGCCTATACAAAAAGAATTAAATAAAAAAAATCCTCTTATTGGAATTCAGTTAGACTTTAACCGCAAATTTAATATTTCAAATCAAATTATCAATGAATCAGACATAAAAGAGGGTGAATCGTTATTGCTTGATCAAAATTTATCAAATATTGAATTAAAACCTGGCGAATATATTCGTATTACAGATTCTAGGAATGAAGCTTTTTTATTTGATGGATCTTTTATTGTTGAATTTAGAGAAACACCCAATCTGGAAAATTTTGCAATTATCAACGATATGACCCTTGTTTATAGTTTATCCGATATTAATATGGGAGTATTTAAGCCAAGGAACTTGAAAGATTTAAATTCAAAAATTCAAAATTTTGAGTTTAACGAAAATATAGTCTCTGTGAGTTTAAATCTAGTTGATCCTAAAATTAAACCTGAATAGATAAGTTTAATTAACTTACAATTCCAAAATATTTAAAGATCGACCATAAGGAAAAATAAACAATTCCACTAATAGTTACACCAATTATCAATGTTGATAATTTAATTACAGTTTTCTTCATATTCGTCAGTTTCAAGTATTTTTTGAATTATAAAAATTAAGGTTAGAATCTTTTATTGAAAACAGTCTTACTGCAAAAATATCTTTTAAATAATTTTGATAGTTTTTCCAAGGAGACTTGTTACCTTGTTTCGGCATTTTATTGAGGCCCCTTTGAACATAACCTGATGAAAAATCAATTAACTCATCATCACCGTGAGCAGTTTTGTCATCAATTGGTTCACAACAACTAACGCCTTTTTTGTCCATTAAATTTATTAATCTACAAACATATTCACATGTGAGATCTGCTCGAAGTGTCCATGAAGCATTTACATATCCAAATGAAATTGCAAAGTTTGGAACTCCACTTAACATCATTCCCTTATAAGTAAGTCTTTCATTGGGATTAACTTTTAACTGATCAATTGTTACATTTATATCGTTTAATGCATTTAATTCAATTCCTGTAGCAGTAATTATTATGTCTGCTTTAATTTTTTTACCTGAACTTAAAAGAATTCCATCAGTTTGAAATTCATCAATTGTATCTGTAACTACGGATGCTTTTTTATTGTTAATTGCCTCAAATAAATCACTATCTGGAACTAGACATATTCTTTGATCCCAAGGATTGTAGGACGGTGTGAAATGCTTATCAGTGTAATCTGAACCGATTTCATTTTTTGCAAGATCTAGAATTTTATTCTTTGTTCTTTCAGGATATTTTCTTGCCATGAAAAAAGTAAAACTTTGGAAGAGTATGTTTTTCCATCTGATTAAAAAATATGTAAACTTAGTTGGGAAGATTTTTCTCAAGAATTTATTTATAGCATCTTCGCTTGGACCTGAAACAACATACGTAGGTGATCTTTGAAGCATTACGACATGCTCTGCTTGTCGAGCTATTGCAGGAACGATTGTTACTGCTGTTGCGCCACTTCCAATGACCACAATCTTTTTATTTTCATAATCAAGCGATTCATTCCAAAATTGAGGATGAACTATTTCGCCCTGAAAATTTTCTTGATTTTTAAAATCTGGCATATGTGGTTTCGTATAACTGTAATATCCGCCACATAAAAATAGGAAGTTGCATGTCATGTGGTGAGATGATTCATTCTCTACAATTTCAAGTTCCCACAATGATTTCTCCGAATTCCAATTTGCGGAACTTACCTTGTGATTTAACAAAATATTCTCTTTTAAATTATATTCATCAACTGTTTCGTGCAGATATTCCATAATTGATGGCCCATCCGCAATAGATTTATCATGTATCCAAGGTTTAAATCTAAAGCCTAAAGTATGCATATCTGAATCAGATCGTATACCAGGGTATTTAAATAGATCCCAAGTTCCACCAATACTATCTCTTCCTTCAAGAATGGTGAAAGATTTATTTGAGCATGATTTTTTCAGATTATAACCTGCAGCTATTCCCGAAATTCCTGCTCCAACTACAATTACATCTTTATGCATTTTTAATATAAATATTTACAGACACTTATGTTGAGTTAGAATTTTACTATGAAATTAACGTTATTAATTGTTCTTGCATATTCTAATCTTATATTTACCGATGTGGTAGAAAATTTATACGAAATTAAAAATCCAAAACCTGCAAGAATATTATTTGTTGGAAATAGTTATCTATACTACAACGACAGTTTGCATAATCATTTGAGAAGAATAGTTGAGGAATCATTTCCTGATTATATTGATTTGCTCGAGTTTAAATCGGCGACAATAGGAGGAGCAAAACTATCTCATCATAATATTGATCATCTTTTGGAGTATAAGAATTTAGAAGTATCAAAACCCTTTGAACTCGTTATTTTGCAAGGCGGAAGTTCAGAGCATCTTACAGAAGAATCGAGAAAAGACTTTTTGCAATATGCAGAGTTGCTGACTTCAAAGGTTAAAGATTCCGGATCTGATGCAGCACTTTATATGATTCATGCCTACGTTAAACCTCATGAAGATTATGATCCAAGCATGCTTGGAAAAGTTGCAGATCTATATGATCAAGCTGGAAAAATTACTAATACTAATGTTTTACCTGTTGGTATCGCCTTTGCAAATGCTTATAAAGTAAAACCAAATTTAAAACTTCATAAAGATTTTGATGGAACTCATCCAGACATCCTAGGTACTTATTTAGCAGCATGTGTTCTTTATGCAAGTATTTATAAAAAATCTCCAATAGGAATTAAATATAACTACTTCGACTCAATTAACGATGAAGATATAAAATTTCTTCAACAAGTAGCGCATAAAACAGTTGAAGATTTTTATAATCTTAAACTTATAAATTAGCATTTAGTAATGTGTTTTTTTGATATATACTTTTTAATGTGGGGAACTTAAAAAGATATTTATTATCCATTTTACCTTTGCTGTTTATTTACGCATGCGGCGGAGGCGGTGGAGGTGGAGGTTCAGACACACCAGCTCCAACACCGGCACCTACAGTTTCTATTTCTTCTTCTGTTAGCGAAGCTGTAATTGGAGATTCAGTAACAATTACATGGTCTTCAACAAATGCGAGCTCTTGCTCGGCATCAGATACTTGGACAAACTCAACAGCAACTTCAGGTTCAGGTGATGTCACAATTGCAAATGTTGGAGACAACACATATTCAATGACATGCTCTGGCGCAGGTGGTGACAGATCAGCCTCAGTGACTGTTGTTGGCTATAGAAGCACTGATGGTGTTGTAGTGGACGGATATATATCTGGTGCTGAAGTTTGCATTGATGAAGATGAAAGTTTTACCTGCGATAGTAACGAAAATTCAACAACTTCAGATAATGATGGAAAATTTACTATTAGATATGCAAACGGCAGTCTTGTTTCAATTGGAGGAACTGACCTCGATTCTCAAACTCTATTAGACAATTTACTTATTACTCACAAGTTATCTGGACATTCAGATTTTAAAGCCATAACACCTGTAACATCTGTAGCAGCTTTTCTGTGTACAACTGCATCTGATGTTTGTGCCGGAGGAGGAACTGATATCAATACAGTATTAGGTATTGATAGTTCTATCGATGTTTATACCGTTGACCCTGTAGCAAACAAAGGAGATGGAGGAATTTATGATTTTCTCTATGAAAAAGGTAATCAATTAACTGCACTTGCATTTGTAATGCAAAATATTACCAATGATTTAAATAGTACTTCTGAAACTACTGAAGATTATTTTAAATCTATTGCAGAAGTCCTTGATGTTGAATATTTAAATGATCCATCAAAGGTAGATATTGAAACAGAAGATTTTGTTACTAAAGTTTTAGACAATGTTATCGCAGCAAAAAGTTTGGATATTTCAGAAACAGTCAAATCAAATACATCTAAAGCAATATCAGGACTATTACCTGTAATAGAAGTTAAATCTTCAGATAGTTTAACAACATCTGTTATTCGTTTTGCGCTTTCAACTTTTCAAGATGACTTAAAGTCCATAGCAAATGGAACTGCAACTCAAGCTACTATAACAAGCTACCTTGAAGATGTATTAAATTATATTGCAACTGATCAAAATATTGATTCTGGAGAGATAGCGCCAGATATTTCTGCAATTCCTGATTCTGCCACAACAGATGAAGATACTTCAGTTTCTATTAATGTATTAACTAATGATTCTTACTTAACATCTGCGCCAATAAGTGTTTCTGTTGAAACTAATCCTTCAAACGGATCGATTTCGATTACTGATAATTTAGTTACATATTCGCCTAATTCAAATTTCAATGGAACTGATAGCTTTAGCTATACGATTACTCAAGGAGATAAAACATCAAGCGCAACTGTAAGTTTAACAATCAATCCAGTAAATGATGCACCCGTCATAGATATAGCATCAACAATAAGTGTTGATGAAAATCAAACATCTGTGACTACTGTCTCGGTTTCTGATCCAGATGATGATGATTTAACACTATCTGTCGGTGGGACTGATGCCAACAGCTTTAATCTTTCATCAGACAACATTCTTACATTCAAAGAAGCTCCAGATTATGAGGCAAAAAATGCATATTCAATTTCATTATCTTTGACTGATGGAACCGAAACTGTAACAAAAAGCTTAACTATTAACATAACGAACGTAAATGACAACAGTCCTGTTATTACTTCAGATGCAACATTCACAGCAGCTGAAAATCAAACTGCAATAGGAACTGTAACTGCAACAGATGCTGATGGTGACACTATAGTATTTTCTATCTCAGGATCTGAGCTTGAGGTCTCAGCAGTAGGAGTTGTAACATTTGCTAATGCTCCAGATTATGAGACTAAATCATCATATACTGCAACAATTACTGCCACAGATGGTTTATATGCTGTAACTCAAGACATTACTGTTAATGTAACGAACGTAAATGACAACAGTCCTGTTATAACTTCAGATGCAACATTTACTGCAGCTGAAAATCAGACAGCTATAGGAACTGTAACTGCAACTGATGCTGATGGTGACGACTTAACATTTACTGTATCAGGATCTGAATTGTCAATTACCTCAGCAGGGGTCTTAACATTTGTTACCGCTCCAGATTATGAAACAAAAACCTCATATACAGCTACAGTGACTGTATCTGATGGTACGAATACCGCAACCCAAGACATCACTGTAACCATAACAAATGATGAATCAGATGATTCAGTTTCTGGTATTGTTTTACCGCAAAGTGTTCAACTGGTTGAAACTCAAGGAGAGTCATCAGAATCATGAAGCATTTTAGAATCTATTCAGTATTATTTTTATCGCTTTGCATAATAGCTGAGCCTCCATCAGATAGTGATTATGCTCAACATGAGCCTTATTTCGCTCTAAGAGATGCAGTGAATGATACGCTTGGTCAACCAAGAATGATTCTGTGTTTTATGTCAAAGCTAAGACCAGACTTGATGGTATCAAAAGCAGGTCAAGATTATTTAGCACTTGTAGATCAAGCTGCTTGCGATGAAGCGGGACAAGTATCTTCTGGCCCTCAATCTCAGGGTGGGGCTGCCTCTGCATCTTCAAATTCTCAAAGTGCTGCCATAAGTTATACCGAAGTCGTTGTAAATGCACAAAGATCATCTAATTCAGATCCAATGATTGTCAAAGCTTGGGTTCCAAATAACGACGGTGGTGAAGATATGACTATCTACACTTACACCGAAGCTACTGCAGGTATTTCTGATTCGACACCATTTGGTGAATTTGTAATGAGATACACTGGTACAACAGATAGTGGACAAGACTTTTTTAAAGGTTACTTACAAGCATCGGGTTCAAGTCTACTATACAAAGATGAGATGGTTGATCCTGAATCTGGGCAAACTCTTAACAGCAGAGCTGTAATTAATCTTGGAGAGGGTGACACAGGTAATGGAGCAGTTGAAGGATATATATTTGATGAGAATGGAAATATTACTTTTAGATCAGATGTCTTTGCATATAATGAAGAAGTTTTCTGTAGGCAAAAAGTATCTCAAAATGGTTCAGATGTAAGTGGAAACGAAAAATGTTTCTTAACCGATGAATCAAGAGGAACAAAAGAAGTATTTGGTTATTTCTTATATAATTCAGATACTGGTGCAAGATACGATCTTCCCAAAAAAGGATTTAGAGTTAAATATAATGGTCAATATGGGTTTGCAGACGGTTATGGAATCCACTTTGACGAAGAAACCTCAAACGCATTAACTTCAGGATTGACGATTGTCAGAGATGATGATGATCCAAAACTGAACGGACTTGAGTATTCTACGTATTTCCTAGGTGGAAAGTTAAGAAAAAGAGTGGTCTCAAAAAAATCCTTAGAAAGCTTTGATGGACTGAGTTTTCTTTCATATATAAATAATATTACCGACCTTGGTCTTAGTGAGCCAGGTGAATATAAAATGTACTATTCATCTGATGATGAAAGTTTTGTTGTAACCCACAAATTTGCTTGCGGTGACAGAGGCTGTTCTGATCAGCCATTATCAAGTCAAGTAACCTTTTCTTTGTCAACATACTTAAGCAATCAATCTAGGTATGGAATATTTGGATTTATGCCTGGTATCGGTGGTGTAGGTATTTCACTTGATGCTATGCGGGAGCCATCCTCAGCTCTGGTAACATCTGAAATTGAAACAGATGTGTCACCAGCTGATTATCCAGAAACTTTATATTGTGTTGAAAATTGTCCAACATATACAAATATACAAAATATGCTATCTGCACTTAGCTCAGGTAATCAAGTATCGCAAAATGGTCCATATGAAAACTATAATTCTTTTGGAGCCAATGCTAATTCAGTAGTTACATACACATTAGGTAGTTCAGGTGTTTATAGTGCAGGTGATGGTGATGCAGTTTTTGGAACAAATCTATCATCCTCTATAAAAGAGGCCATAAACCAGACTCAATTCAGTAATGGAGCTTATAGTGGACCATTAGTATCAACTTTATCTGATCTTACATGTGAATTTGAAGACTATGATTACTGCAACTCATCAATACAAAGTGGAGCAGTTGAGATATATTATCAATGGGTGACTTCTCACGAAAGGTGGAATCAGTTTAGAGGTTTAGTAGACAGTACTGGAAGAATAGTTAGTTTTTCAAGACCAGAAAATGTTTATTTCAACGCACCTAATAATACTAATAGATTTAAGGAATTTGCAGGAAAAGAGCTCAGACTTGAATACGCTGGTGGAGATCAATTATGGGGCATACCAGGAAGCTGCGTAGATGACGGAACTTTCACGGATGACTGTACCGACAATGACGACGACAGTCGATCTGGTTATTTACCATGGGTTGACAAGTTTATTATCAAACCAAGTCTAACAAATGGAAGAGTTTACAAAAATTCTGGTGCCTCAGGCGCTTATTACTTAGTGAAACCAGCCTTTGGTGTAGTAATTCTTAAGAAAAATAATAGTGCGCGAGGTACTTTGACTCTAGGTAGTGTTGATGACTTACCTGATGTAGATCTTATTAATATTGGTCCAAATGGGGGCAGCAACTTTGTTGGTGCTTCTCCATCAAAACCTTCAACTGTATCAGTTGTCCATGGTTTAAGTGCAGATGAAGCCGCATCATATCAAACAGACGACTCATCATCTGATCAAGCAAATCCTGGTTCTGCACCTCCAGTTTTCACTTCAGAAAGCACATTTTATCTAGATGAAAATACAACTACTGTTGGAACAGTAGCAGCTTCGGATGCTGATGGAGATGTAGTTTTATATTCATTATCTGGATTTAGCTCATCTGGATTAGATATAAATGCTACTTCTGGCATCTTATCGTTTATCAGTGCACCTGACTACGAGTCTAAAACTACATACACTGTTGATGTTGTTGCATCAGATGGTCAAAATTCAACGACTCAAACAGTAACAATTTACGTTAGAGACGTTGACGACAAAGCTCCAATTATTACTTCATCAAGGTTCTTAAATTTCGATACAAGTTCTGGATCTTTGGTCGTGGCAACTGTAACTGCAGTAGATGCTGATTCAGATAGCTCAAGTTTAGTTTTCTCAGTATCAAGTAATTCATTATCAATTGATACTTCGACAGGTGTAATCAGCTTTAATGATACTCCTACAGAAAGTGAATATACTGCTACAGTTTCAGTATCTGATGGTACGAATACTACTTCTCAATCTATTACTGTTTTTGTTGGAGGCGGCTCTGGCGGCGGTGGCGGAGGCTCTGGCGGCGGTGGCGGAGGCTCTGGCGGTGGCGGCTCTGGCGGCGGTGGCTCTGGCGGCGGAGGATGCGCAAATGATGATGGTGGTTGTCCTGGAGGAGATACAAGTCTATTGTTTAGTGGTACTGCAATAGATGGATATATAAGCGGTGCCAATGTCTTCATCGATCAGAATTTTAATTTTAAATTTGATCAAGGAGAATATTTTGCAACAACTGGTAATAATGGAGAATTTGCCATTACTGTAGCAAATAATTCCGAATATCAGTGTTTATCTAATAGACCTGCGATTGCAGACGTACCAGTAGGTGCAATAGACTCATCACTTGGAGAGGTTACCCAAGCATATAAGATGGTTCTGCCATCAATCAATGATACTGGCTCAAATGCAATAGTTATTTCTCCCTTTACGAACCTGTTATCACAAACAATCATTAAAGCAAAAAATAATAGCTCTATAAAAGAAGATTTATCTCTTGTTCAAGGATGTGATGTAAAGGGTGATGAAATTGCTTCATCAATTTCAAGTGAAATTTCTCAAATTATGCAAACAATCCAATCAAGTTTTGGTCTATCTCTAAATGATATTGTTTCAGACTTTATATCCGGTAGCTCTTCAAACAGTATTATTAACGAAACTAAAGCACAAAGAATTGCATCATTCTTGCCATACTTTAAATCTATACAAGATGTAATTGATGCTGATCTTTCAACAAAATACAACAAGACTATAAATACAAACTTAACTCTTGAAGAAGCTGCAATCAATACAATTCTTTCAGATAATAATTTTGATATGCTTCCGATTGACTTTTACACAGTATACAAAACAGAACCAAATGACTCTGGTTGGTTCACTGAGGAGTCAGTAAGAGCAAAAGGTGCAAAATTATCCTCTGATGGCAAGATTCATCATTATAGATGTATCACAACTGAAGAAAACTGTGTTACTACTAACTACTCTACCTCAAATATTGGAGATGCATCTGAAGATTACAATAATATGACATATTTTGTTAATCCAAATTACTCAACAAGTGAAAATGTTGCTTTCTTTGTTCAAGACAATAGAAGATGGGGTGAGCAGACAAGAGACGGTCAGGTAGTTCTTGAAAAAGACTGTGTTTTTACAGAACAGCTTGATTTTTCAGCTAACAATCAGACCTCACCAACTTTAAATACTAGAATGAATTCATCAGTTAATAATTATGATATTCAAGTTGATACATGTGGGGGTTTAAGTACCGGAGATAAAAATTTATTTACTGCTAAAACATATACCTATCAAACTTCAACATATTACGAAACGAGTGAAATGCAGTATGTAAACTCAAGCTTTGATAATGCTCAGTATTTGAAAAATAAAGTTGCTAATCCTTATGAAAACAGGGAAAACATAGATTTAGATGCTGTAATTACCGAACTAAAAGGACTTCCATATAAATATAAAGATCTTAATAAAGCAAGAGCATACGCAAATGATGTTGTTGGAGATAGAGTTGTGTTAAATTTCACTATTAGAGATCAAAATGGGACCGGACTTGAAACCCATACTATAAGAGCATTTGAAAATCCTGAAGATGATGAATATTCTAAGCTAGAAAGAAATTCAGAAGGCGCATATATAGAAACTTTAACCTCTAAAGGACAACAGGCTAGAGATGATATGTTCGCAGCTTTACAAGCATCATCTGGAATGAGTGACTTAGATTTTACAGGATCGGATTCTGTAAAAGATACAAGGGTTTCAATTTCAGGAAAAACTATTGATGGATATATATCTGGAGCAAGTGTATTTGTAGATGTTAACTTTAATCAAAGGAAAGATGCTGGGGAATATTCTGCAACTACAGATGCAAATGGTGTCTTTGAATTGCTTGTAGATGAAAGTGATTTATCTTGCATTAATGCTAGGCCGATAGTTGCAGATGTTCCAGTTGGTGCAGTTGACTCTACTCTTGGAGTTGTCACAGAAGCTTATCAGATGATACTTCCTTCAAAAAATGATGCTGGCTCTAATGCTATTGTAATATCTCCGTTTACATCATTGCTTACTGAAGCAATTCTTCAAGGTAAAAATGAAGCAAATCTCAGTCAAGACTTAACAGTGGAAGAAGGTTGTCAATCAGCAGGTGACGCAGTCGCTGAAAAAATTTCCTCACAAGTCTCATCATTGATAAGTGAAATTGAGAATACTTATGGAGTTACATGGAGCGCTCTAATCTCAGACTTTATAGCAACAAATCCAGATTCAGGTAATATTACAGAAGAAATTGCTCAAAAGGTTGCAGCATTCTTCCCTTACTATAAAAAAATTAAAGATGATATCTCAACTGAGTTATCTACAAGGTATGCAAAAGATGTTACACCTAATGTTTCATTATCCAAAGATTCATTAAATGCGATTCTTTCAGCAGGATCATTTAATGATTTACCGCTTGAATTTTTCTCTGTATATCAAACCAATCCTAATGCTCAAGGTTTTTATAACGTCGATGAAATAAGCTCAACTGGAGCGACTGTAAGTTCGGATGGAAGCTTAAAAAGATATTTATGTACTTTGAATAATTCATCAGATTGTGAAATTAATGGACTATCTCTTAATGGTGTTGCCAATGCATCTAAAAATTATATTAGGCAAGTAAACATTAACAATGATAACTTCACAGTCGATGGTGTTGTTGGAAATATTAACATTAGAGGAACAGATCGAAGAGGGGTAAGAAATGAAAGTACAACTCCTGAATCATATTGTGAATCTGAGGAAACCATTCAATTTGTTGGTCCACAAGATTCTAAAGGACTTCAGATGGAATACCGATATGGATATGGCAGAGGAGTCAATAACCTTAAAGATTGCGCATTGCTTCCCAATTATGGACCCACTATAAGTCTAAGAATTGAAAAACAAGGCAGAGGAGCTAATTTCCCAAACACAGCTCCAACTTGGGCAATTCAGTTTGGGGTAAATAATCAAGGAACTACCCGATTAACTCAAAGTAAAATTTATAATATTATTGACAATGATGATTTAGACCCTGCTGCACTTATTAAAGAAGTAGCTTTAATTCCTGCTGCTCTCTCAAAGATTGATGAAATGAGAAAACTCTTATCATATGGGGAGGGAGCATCTTATTACTATTCTCCAAATACATCAGTTGACTATGATTCTGGGGAAACATTTAAATCTTATAATTATCGCGTATCTTCAGTGCCTAGGGACGACCAATTTCAATTTAGTGAATATCATCCAGATACAGGCAATGTAGACGGACCAATGTTAGAAGGTCAAGAAGCAAGAGATGCCATTTTTAATATTATGAGTGGCTCTGCATACGATTATGATAATTTTATAGGAAATACTGCTCCTAAATCTAATATACTCTTTGAGTTTGAAGGTGGAAGTGGCGCGGTTTTTCAAGATCGTTTAATAGAAAATAAAAATAGGGATTACCACGTATATCCTAGATTAGATACCTCACAAGGTTGGATAGATGCTTCTCTTGTAGGTTCTCAAATTTCTAAAGCATCTATGGATGCATTTATTGGCGGAGACTATACAACACAAACTAAATTTAGCTTTGGGCTAAATGTTGATGCGCCATTTACAAGCGTCGAAGATTTTAATTTGAAAATATATTCAAATGATCAGTACTCAACATCTTCCGAATATCTAGAATTAAACATGCAACTGAAAATTGAAACTCTTTCATCTGGTGCTGTCCAGGTTACTTGGTTAGATCAAGGAAAAGTTACATTTAAAATAGTCGATGGTAACACTACTATTACAAAAGAGGTTACAAATCAAAGAGGTGACATTAGTAGATCTATACCAAAAGGTAATTATAATTTTAACGATTTTGACTTCTTAAAATCACTTTTAGACAAAGTTAGAGATCAGTTCACTTCGATAGAGCTACAGATTTTAAAAGATTTCTTCAAAAATAATGGTCAGTATTCATTCAAAATAGATCTTGGTAATTATGCGATTTTAGATGATTACGATCAAACCTCATCAATTATTGCTGGTACTTTTGGGGTTTCAGATAATCCAATTAACTCAGTCTACAGCTATTATTTACCAATTATATTTGGTGAAGGCACTAATACGGACATATGCTTCTACACTCCATGGTCAGCAGAAACAGACATTACTTTTGATATTCAACCTATTTATAGAAACAAACCAGGTTTTATGACTGAGGATGAAGTTAGTTTCTCTACAACTAATGTAACAATTGATGAAGGAAGCAATCAAAAATGTGTAACTTTCACATCTCCAGTAGATGATAAACTTCAAGAAAGACAGGAATTTATAGAATTCGAAATAGTAAATATCACAGGTGCAGCTGTTGGTAGAAATATTCCTACAAGACTAACAGTTCAGGATGATTAAAATAAGTTAACTAAATTTTCTTGAAATATCAAAACTTAAATTAAAGTTTGTCGGCATAATTGTGATTAGTTTCACTATGATGCTGCTCATCAGCCCTTACACATCTAATTAAGTCAGATAATTTAGAATCAGATCCTAATTTGTAGTAACTAATGGCTAATTTTGGAGCAGGAATATTTTCAACTTTACCACTTTCAACTAAATCAAGATATTCTGTGTAACTTTTTACTGCTTCATCTTCAAAATAGCCAATCATTCTGTGTGCGGTCCTAGTAAAGAAAACATACATAAATAAATAAAATAATCCAAAAATTATTTGAGCACTTAAGACGAGTAGCCTCTCAAAAAAGTTAGGCTTTGCGATTTCAATAAAAAACATTAAATGCATTCTTTCGTTTTCAGCCTCTGCAAGCATCTCTCTTATTTGTTCACCATAGCCTGCTTTCATAACTCTTAAACTTTTAAAATGCATCCATACACCAGCTACCATCCCTGGAACTCCAGCTACCGTTTCAAGAACAACTGCTCTGTGTCCATATCTCTTGGCAAAAAACGTATCAGCAGTTAGTCTAAAAAATTTCGTCATTGATAGGGCAAAGGTATCTGAGATACTCTCTCTTGTGAGTTTTTTAAGTATTTGCATAAAATATAAAGAATTTATATAACATATTATAAATAAATTTGATAATAAGTAAACTAATGATATTTTTTGTAATGATATAATTGAATAATAATTAATATTAAATATTTAAAACTAAGAATAAATTTAAATGAAATACGACATTTACTTTGTTGATGCTTTTGCAGATGATTTATTTCATGGCAATCCTGCTGCAGTAATTTTTAGCGATCTTGATGACAAACAGCTGATGCAAAATATTGCAGCTGAAAATAACTTGTCTGAAACTGCTTTTATAAAAACAGAAGACGATAAAAAAACTATAAGATGGTTCTCCCCGACTACTGAAGTGGATTTATGTGGTCATGCAACTCTAGCTTCTGCTTTTGTTTTTTTCAATTTTATTAATCCTCAATGTACTGAAATAAAATTTCACTCTGCCAGTGGAGAGTTAACAGTTAAGAAAAAGTTAGATATTTATGAACTTGATTTTCCAAAAGATAATCTTCAATTAGTTAATACTAGAGAAGCTATAGAGCAAGCTACCGGTTTTATGCCTAATGAAACCTTTTTGGGTAATATTAATATGTTCGCTGTTTTTGAAAACGAAGAAATTGTAAGAAAAATTAAACCAAATTTTGAAAAACTAAAGGATTTAGACGGTCAAGGCTTAATCATTTCATCAACTAGCGTTGAGTACGATTTTGTATCAAGATATTTTTGTCCCAAGTATGGAATTAATGAAGATCCGGTCACAGGATCTGCGCATACGAGTCTCATTCCTTATTGGGCAGAAAAATTAAATAAAGAAAAGTTGAAAGCAAGACAAGTCTCAAAAAGAGGAGGGGTTTTGTTTTGTCAAAATGCTCAAAATAGAGTCTTTATCGGCGGAAAGGCTATACTATACATGAAAGGTAAAATTGAAATAGATTAGACTTTTATAATTTGTTTTCCAAAATTTTTCCCAGTTAATACGTTTCTTAAAGCTTCTGGAGCATTTTCAAATCCATCTATAATAGTTTCCTCATATCTAATTTGATCATTATTAATATATTCCGATAGGATCTTTGTTGCGTTTGCCCACTCATCCATCCACTCAGTTACTACAAAAAATCTATGCTTTGGTTTGTATTTTAATTTAGATAAAATTTTAAAAGGAGTATCTGCCTCAATCATGTTCTTTTCATTGTATTGAGATATAAAACCACAAATCGGAACTCTGGCGTTTTTATTAAGCAAATTAACAACTGCTTTTGTTACTGGGCCACCAACATTCTCAAAGTAGATGTCAACGCCTTCTGAACAAGAGCTTATAAGTTCTGTCTCAAAACTCTCTGACTTATAATCAATACAATCACTAAACCTTAAGGTATCTTTTACATATTTACATTTGTCAGGACCGCCTGCAATTCCTATGACCTTACAACCATGCATCAATGCAAGTTGACCTACCACAGAACCAACAGCCCCTGAGGCAGCAGAAACAACAATTGTCTCTCCTTTTTTTGGTTTTCCAACTCTATTAAGACCAAAGTATGCAGTTCTGCCAGGCATTCCAATAACACCTAAATATGCAGACATAGGTATATTTGATGTTGGAACTTTATATATAGTTGGGTCAGTATCTTTAGTTTTAATGTAAGTTTGCCAACCCTTATGAACACAAACTATATCTCCTTTTTTATACAAATCAGATTTACTTTCAACAACCTCACCAACGGTTTCGCCAGTCATTGGATCACCAATTTTTGCTGGTGCTGCATACGAAAGTCCATCGTTCATCCTGCCGCGCATATATGGATCAATTGATAAATATCTCACCTGAATTAAAATTTCGTTATTAATTATTGAATTTATTTGTTGTTCGTCCAATTTCCAACAATCATCAGTTGGCATATTCAACGGTCTTTTATTTAGAAGGAATCTTCTGTTTGTATAGTTCATATTATTTTTATATTAAGTTTGTAAGTTTTCTGAAATGTTTTCTACACACTGTTTTATAAATATCGTTTCCGCCAACTAATATTTTTTTTCCTTCAAGAACAACATTTCCTTCTGAGTCTAATCTCATTACCATAGTAGCTTTCTTGTCACATTCACTGCATATAGTTTTAAGTTCGTTTAAGTTATCTGCAAGCGCTAATAACTCTGAACTTCCTTCAAATAACTTACCCTGAAAGTCTGTTCTAATGCCATAGCACATTACAGGTATATTAAATTCATCTGCAATTTCACTTAAATCATGTACTTGTTGTGAAGTTAGAAATTGTGCCTCATCTACAAAAATACAACTAATATCTGAAAAATCTAATTTTTTAATCTCTTTAATAAAATTATATTGCGAATTAAAAATTGTAGCTTTAGCCTCAAGCCCAATTCTAGAAACAATTTTTCCTTTAGATTTTTCACCAATCGCATTTGGTATAAATAATAATGTATTGAGATTGCTTTCAAAATAATTATGATTCGATTGCAGAAGCGCTGTTGACTTACCCGCATTCATAGTTGAGTAAAAGAAGTGAAGTTTTGCCATATAATAATTATATATCTTTAATGAATTTTTTATGAAAGTAATTCAAGAACACGGTATCACTCATCTCGATCTTCATGGGGTTAGACACAATAATGTCTCAGATGAGGTTATCGATTTTGTTTATCAGCATCAAAATAAAATTCCATTAATAATTATTTGTGGAAACTCGCAGAGAATGATTGAAATTACAGAAACTGCTTTAAAAGAAAATTCAATTATGTTCTCTATGCCAAGATTTGGTATTATTAGAATCGAAAGACTTTAAATTAAAATGAAAACACAAGATATCTTATTATTTGACGAGCAATTAACAGATGAAGAATTAATAATTCAAAAATCTGCTCGTGACTATTGTCAAAAAGAATTAATGCCAAGAATACTTGAGGCAAATAGAAACGAAGTTTTTGACAGAGAAATATACAAAGAAATGGCGTCTATGGGCTTTCTCGGTGCACCGATACAAGGTTATGATTGTGCGGGTACAAACTACGTATCTTATGGCCTCATTGCCAGAGAAATTGAAATGGTAGATTCGAGCTATAGGTCTGCTTATAGCGTACAAACATCTTTAGCAATGCACGCTATCTATAAATTTGGATCTGATGAGCAAAAAGATTTTTATTTACCGGCCATGGCAAAAGGTGAAATTATTGGTTGCTTTGGGTTGACAGAGTCTGATGCAGGATCAGATCCCGCTTCAATGAAGACACACGCAAAAGAAAAAGATGATGGTTATGTACTGAATGGCTCAAAGACTTGGATTACAAACTCTCCAATTGCTGATGTTTTAGTAATTTGGGCAAAAGATGAGCAGGGTGTTCTAAGAGGATTTATAGTTGATAGAGATTCAAAAGGATTAGATACTCCTGCAATTGATGGAAAATTTGCTCTACGAGCTTCAATAACTGGTCAGATTTTTCTTGATAATGTTTTTGTTCCAAAAGATAAAATTCTCCCAGAGGTACAAAGCTTCAGAGGTCCATTTTCATGTTTAAATATGGCAAGGTATGGAATTGCGTGGGGTGCGATGGGTGCTGCAGAATTTTGTTGGAATGCTGCGCTTGAATATTCACTTGAAAGAGAGCAATTTGGAAAACCTCTTGCATCGAAACAACTCGTTCAGAATAAACTTGCAGACATGCAAACTGAGATTACTCTCGGACTGCAGTCGGTTTTAAGATTGGGAAGGCTGATTGATGATGGAAAAATGAAACCCGAAATGATTTCTTTATTAAAAAGAAATAACTGTCAAAAGGCATTAGACATTGCAAGATCATCTAGAGATATCCATGGTGGAAATGGAATTAGTGATGAATATCACGTAATCAGACATTGCATGAATCTTGAGGCCGTGAACACCTACGAAGGTACGTATGATATTCATGGCCTAATTCTCGGCAAGAATCAAACTTCCCTAGAAGCCTTTTAAACTAAACTATAAATTATCGAGATGTTTTCCTAAAAACTCCTCAATTTTTCCGTACATATTTAATCTAGCTTGTTCACCGCCAAACCCATGTCCTTCGTATGGCTCAACATACCATTCGTATTCTTTACCCAGACTTTCTAATTTATCTGCAAGTTTTCTGGCATGGACAAGACGCACGTTGTTATCTTGGGCTCCATGCATTATTAAAACTGGTGCTTTAATATTATGAGCTTGTCTTAGGGGAGAGGTCTCAATAATATATTTCATATCCTCTGGATCATCTGGATCACCCCATTCCATTCTTAATTCGTCATAGAATCCACCAAATCTTCTTGAATTTCTATTTGAATCTTCTTGAAGAAGCTCTAAGTCTACAACTCCAACAAAATTGATACCCGCGGCATATAGATCAGGTGTAAATGTTAATCCTGCCATTGTGGCATAACCACCATAACTTCCACCAAATATTGCAACTCTATCAGGATCAGCAATTCCTTGCTCTATCAGATAATATACTCCATCAGTTATGTCATCTTGCATTGTTTTACCAAATTGCTTATTTGCAGAGATGTAGTGATGTGCACCATAGCCCGTTGAGCCTCTGAAATTTGGTTGAAATACAGCATAACCTCTATTAGCCATGAATTGCACATCAGGATCATATCCCATTGTATCTCTGGCATTTGGTCCACCATGAGGATGAACAACAACTGGAAGATTTTTACCGTCTGAGTATTTGGGTAAAGTTAGATAACCATGAATTACTAAACCATCTCTAGCCACGTACTTGATTGGTTTCTTTTCAGCCAACATTGATCTGTCAAGCCATGGGTTACTATCCCACAGAAAAGATAAAATATTATTTTCTTTATCATAAAAATAATAATCACCTGGATTAGACGAGCTACTTACAGAAACAACCATCTTTGTTCTGTCTTTATTCCATGTTAGAGGTCTGACAACTTGGCCAGGAAATGCAGCATTAAGCCTTTCATTACTATCTTGAGCCTCATCATCAAAAAATATTCTTTTTGGCTCTTCTGCGTAATAACTTACAAAGATAAGATCATTTGTCTTCTCATCGATCGCCGCACCACCACTTGCTGTTCTGCATCCTCCTACTGGACCAGCAACATCATATGTTGGATCTTCAAAAAGGAGATCAAAGCTTCTATCATTTGGGTCATACAGGTAAAGCTTACTTTTATCATTTTCATCATTGAATGTTTTAGATTTTGAAACATCCTGTCCTGCAACTAGCCATTTTTCATTATAGCCACTTAATGGAAAGAAAGTAGGAGTCTGACATTTGTTCGTGAAGTGAATCTCCCAAGAATCGGTCTCAGGCATATATCTCCATATTCTCCACTTATCTTCAAAGTTTGATACAGCAGCTAAAGGAGTTCCATCTGACTTTTCGATAACATCAGAAAGCCATTCTTCTTTATTAATGTCAGGTCCTGTGGCAACCCTTCGTTTAGAGCCAGTAAATATATTCATTTTGTAATAATCGTCTACAGAACCACGTCTTTCGTTTATCTTTACCATTACGTGAGTTGGATCATCTGGAAGAAGACTAGTTAACTTTGGCCTAGTAAGAGTTCCTTGTGTTGTCTTAAATTCATATAAAGTTCTCTTCTTGGAGCCATCAATATTCATGCCCCAAAGAGCATATGCACCTAATGATTTAGCTGATGAGTTTGTTGGTTCTGTTGTAAAAATAATACGTTCGTCTGAGACCCATCTTACCGCTCCGACACTACTATTACCTCTTCCTGAGGTGAGCGTAGTTGTAGCACCATTATTTGTATTATATAAAGTGAGTCTTCCACCTCTAAAATCATCTTCAACCTTTTTTTGAAGATCTGTTTCAATATCACATTTATTGTTTCTTGGATTGCTAACTATTGCAATGTAGTCTCCATTTGGTGACATTTGCATGCTGTTATAGTTGGAGTAACAAGCAAACAACTTAGCTGGAATACGTTCAGCAGAATGTATTTCTTGAGTTGTCATAAAAGCAGCTAAACTGAAAGCAGTAAAAATTAACTTTTTATTTATCATATATTTACCTTTAAAATATTACATTGAATTTTGTAAGGTTATATTATTACATAACATTCTTTTATATAAGGAAATTACTAAAAAATTTACATAAATTTTTTTTGCTCGAATTAGCTGATTTAAAAAAATTCAAAAAAAACTAAAAAAATCTATGTTTTTTGTTGAAAATATAGTACTTTAAGGGATTAAATAGTCGTATTTCGGGGATATTTTATGATTAAAGAAATTAGAAATTTATTTTTATTCTCATTTTTGGCTTTTTCATTAGTATTATCAGCAGATAATCCTGGTGACGAGGTTGTAAGTGATGAGCCTGTTGAAGTAGTTGAAGATACTGTTGAATCAGCACCTGAATCTGATGATTCATCTGAAGACAGCGAGCCTGCTGAGAGTGAAGACTCAAGTGAGCCTGTTGAGTCTGAGGATGGTGTTGTAACACTTGAAAAGGTCACTGTTACTGGTTCTAGAATTAAAAGAAGCCAAGTCGAAGGTGCTACTCCTTTGATAGTTATTACAAAACAAGACATGAAAGATAACGGTTATAGAAACTTAACTGAAGCTCTTCAAAGTCTTCCTATAGCAAGTGCTCAAACACAAAACGAAGCTCTTGTTAATACATTTACTCCAAACGCGTCGGAGTTAGATCTTAGAAGATTTGGTCCTGGAAGAGTATTAGTATTGGTAAATGGAAGAAGAATGGCGGATTATCCATTTCCATATAATAACTCTTCAAACTTTGTAAACACTGGAACAATTCCAGCTGGTTTAATTGATAGGATTGAAATTGCAACAGCTGGATCATCTGCTATTTATGGTTCAGATGCTGTTACTGGTGTTGTAAATATTATTACTTCAACCGGTAAAGAATATAATGAAGTAGATGTTTTTGCAGGTCAGACTGAACATGGCGGAGATAACATTTTAGATGTAACTTTTACAACTGGTGGTTTTAGAGGAAATCATAGTTGGACAGTCGGTGCAAACTACTATCACATTGATCCTATGTACTATAAAGACAGAGAAGGCTTCAGAAGTTGGTCAGATAACCCAATTTGGTCAGATCCAAACGATCCCCAGTATAGATCTACCGCTGTCTTCGCTGATTACTTAGCTTCATTACAAAGTAGATCAGGAAGAGACTCAACTCCAAGAGGATACGGTGAGTATGGTTATGATGCGGTAGCAGCTAATGGCTACTCGTGTGAAGAGTTCTATCCAACTGGTTTTAGGTGGGACAAAGAAGATTACGGTTACTCATCTCCACCATTTTCATACCCTGGATCATATTGTGTTCAAGATTACTCAGATGATAATCAAACATTGATTAACGAAAGAGATGAGTACACTCTCATGGGTACTTACAACTACAACTTTGATAACGGTATAGTATTAAGTGCAAGAGCATTTTATTATGAATCAGAATCATACATAAATAGCTTTTCAAGATGGTTTAGGCTAAGTAATGTATGGACTCAAACTCCTCATACAACAAGACAAGATCAAGGTTTTGGAGGACTAATAGGTACTAACGACTTCGGTTTATATACATACACAAGAACACTCGGTGGTCAAATTGGGCCAAATGCAAGAAGAGAGTCACTCTATAATGAAGATACTTTTGATATTTTTGTTGGCTTGAACGGTGTTTATGCAAATGGATTTGAGTGGCAAGCTGGAATCAGTACAACTGAGTATAATTCACTATACGAATCAGCTCCTTTAACCACAGATGTTTACGATTGGATCACTGGTGCTGACAGAGGCGATACTACTGATATCAGTGACTTCTATCAATGGAGAGGAGATCTTTACTATAATGCAGCTTATGCATTTGGACTCCAGTCCTACTTAAATACAGCTTTATATTATTATTCCTTTATTGGCACACCAGAAGCACAAAATCATCCTTGTGGTGTTGATACAATTGTTGATCCAGTTTTTGGAACAACATATAGTGCTTGTTTAGCATGGGATAGAGCATTTTCTCCTGTAACTAATGATCAAATTGGAGCCTTTAATGCTCCAGAGGTTACAGGCGCTGAAACATCCTCAACTATGATAGATTATCAAGTCACAGGTGAACTTGATTATCAAATGGCAGGTGGCCCAGTAGCATTTGCAGCAACTGTTGAATATCATGAGCAGGATTATTTACTTCAACCAGACCCAAGAAGGGTTGCCTCAGACCTAGGAACACCTGGCGTTCCAATTTTCATTAATGGTTCAGCTAGACAAGGTGGCGGCGAAAGGGATAGATTCTCAGTTGGAGCTGAATTCTTGTTACCTGTTACACCAAAACTTGAGGTTACAGCAGCACTAAGATCTGATGAATACGATAAAGTTTCAAGTACTGTTGGACGAAAACAATCAGCAATGCTCAGTTTTGCATACAGACCTAATGATAAATTACTTGTCAGAGGTTCAGCTTCAGAAAGCTTTAGAGCTCCTGATATGCATTATGTTTTTGCCGGAAATAGCTCTTATTTCAGCAGTGTTACTGACTACAGAGCTTGTTATTCATCTGGAGTTCCTACTGCTGGTCAGTGCGGTGACTTCGGATATACTATAAGAGGTAAATTTAGAGGAAATCCATTATTAGATGCTGAAGAGGGTGATAACTATTCCTTGGGTATTGTCTGGGATTATGCTGAAGGCGGATCATTTACAATGGATCTTTTCCAAGTTGTGCTTGAGGGTGCTGTAACTAATGTTGATGTTAGCAACCTTGCTGCTCGTGAAGCATATTGTACAGCTGCTGATCAATCTGACTTCGAAAGATTCTATAATGATTCAGACTTTTCAAGTGTAAATTGTGCAGACACATTAGCAAATGTTGTTCGTGGTACACCTGGTGAATTTGACTCTGATGGTTTAGGTGATATTACTGAGATAACTACGTTTAACAGAAACCAAACTATGCAAGAATATATTGGTGTTGATACTACTTGGAGATACTCATTCTCTACAGAATCAGCAGGTGACTTTAGTTTTGTAGTTTACAACTCAAATATTATCAGCAGAAACTTTAAGGTTGATGATATATCTGATGAGATTGACTATCTAGATGAATATATTTATCAACCAAGATCACAGCAAAATGCGACAGCTCTTTGGAGATACGATGATTGGAGAGTTTCCTTATTCTTGGATAGAACTGGTCACATGGAACAGTACTATGGTGAAAAAGGAGATCCTTTCATAACAGCTAACTTATCAGTAGGATATAACTTCTCAGCTGACTTCAGCTTGAGAGGGACTATATCTAACCTAGAAGATAAGATGCCAGAAAAAGATAGTGCTTATGGTTTCCCTTGGTTTAATAGAGGTTACTACAGCATCTTTGGTAGAGCTGTGTATATAAGTGCATCATATAGATTCTAATTTATATATATAAAATAGTATAAAAACTATATAATATCGGGGCCTTCAAGCAAGGCCCCAATTATTTATAATTATGAAAAAACAAATCAAATTAGTACTAGCATTATTAACACTAAATCTTGTGGCTCAGGAGCAAGAAATTACTGAGACTGTTGTACCAGAGAATCCTGAAAGCCTCGTCGAAGACTCTATTAATATCCAATCAGGAACAATTGAAAATCTTCAAAAATCTCAAGAAAAAATAGATAAGCTTGATGATGAATCAAAAAAATTAACTAATGAGTATAAAGATACAATTGTTGAGTTTGAGATTTTGAATAAATACGATAACCAGCTTGAAAAAATTACCTTTAGTCAAGCAGAGGAAATTAAAAATTTTGAAAGACAAATTGAAGAGTTAGACGAAACTAATAAGTATGTTCTTCCACTTCTTGAAAGAATGGTTATCACATTGAGAGAGCTTATTGAAGTAGATGTTCCATTTCTCCTCGATGAAAGAATTACAAGACTAGAGGAACTTGAGGATATCTTATACAGAGCAAATTTTTCAACAGCTGAAAAATTTAGGAAAATATATGAGGCTTATCAAATTGAGAATGAATATGGTAGAACCATAGAAGCATATTCAAGCTCCATTGATAT
Source organism: uncultured SAR86 cluster bacterium (assembly GCA_902632555.1). Taxonomy (GTDB): domain Bacteria; phylum Pseudomonadota; class Gammaproteobacteria; order Magnimaribacterales; family D2472; genus SAR86A. The sequence continues at coordinate 26,866 of CACPCZ010000011.1, forward strand.
AGAAGGTGTAGTACTTGCAGCAGAGTTTTTTAGATTAGGAAGATTAAATCTTTTTTATATGACTCCTGATGGAAATGAAACAGGTTATTGGAACAAAAAACAAAATTCATGGATACATCTTGGGGGTAAATATGCTGATGATATTGATGCTGCTCTAAAGATTGCATTTAAACAAGCTCCACCAGATTTCATAAAATTACCAATTCAAGGAGTTGAAAAATGAGGAATTATTTAATATTAAGCCTTGGTTTTTTAAGTTGCTTGATACTGGCACAAGATATTGACGAGCCAGTAGATCCAAATATTGAGAGAGTTGAAAAAATACAAGACCTCATAAATAGAGTTGAACAAAATAGAGATGATTTATCAAAGAGTGAAGCCGCAAGAGTTAATGAGTTTATAAAAAAAGTAGCCGATAGAAGATTTTTATTATCAAAAGCAAAAAAGCAACTTTCCGATGAAGAAGCAAGGAATAAGAGATTGGAAGATCTTTTTGAGAAAAATGAACTTAGATTAGCTGATCTTGAGACAGAGTTAAATATAAAATTAGGGGTATTAGGCGAATTATTTGGAGTGGCAAGACAAATGGCGGGAGAGCTTCAAGCTGACTCTGAAACTGCTTACAATTTTACAGAATTTCCAGATAGGCGAGATGCTCTAAACGAAATTGGTCAAATCAAAGTACATAATTTAAAAAATCTTGAAGATTTGTGGATTCTTCATCTTAATGAGATTGCCTCATCCGGTGAGGTTAAGGAAATTAGTGCAAATATAATTAATTCTGATGGTGATATTACAGAAGAGAAGTTAGTAAGGTATGGTCCATTTAATATGGTTAAAGATAAGTCATTTGTCAAAACAGATGTACCAAATAATGCATTTGCTGTTTTAAAAAAGCAACCTGATAGATCATTAGTTAGAAAATTTAGATCTCATTACCGGAGCGATGACTATGCTGTTGCGCCTATTGATCCTACAAGAGGTTTCTTATTATCTTTATATCTAGATAAACCTACAACCTTTGAAAGAATAGCTCAAGGAAAATTAATTGGTTTTATTATTGTTTTAATTGGATCTGTTGGTCTAATGTTTGCTGGCTACAGATATTTTAGACTTTATGCTTATTCAAAATCTATTAAGTCCAATGACAATTCGGATGTATATAATAAAATCAAGACTATTTCAGATAAAACTAATGACGTTGATAGTTTTGAGAGAGAGTGCGATGAGGTATTGCTTACAGTTAATGGTAATTTAAGCTGGGGTGTTAATTGGATTAAATTCCTTGCAGCTGTTGCTCCTTTATTAGGACTATTAGGAACAGTCATAGGCATGATAGAAACATTCCAAGCAATAACTGTATTTGGCACAGGAGACCCTAAACAGATGGCTGGTGGAATATCTCAAGCTTTAGTAACAACTATGCTAGGGCTGATATTTGCAGCACCTCTTTTAGCAATGTACACATTACTATCTGAGAAAGTATCTGAAATTCTTCAAGAAATTGAAGAATTTGTCGCAGTAACAATTGTAAAAAAGATTAGCTAATGATTGGTTTAACAGATCTTTTTGAAAGAGGTGGCCCAGTACTATATATATTGTTCATAGTTACTTTATTTATCTGGTTTATCATTTTTTCAAAATATTTGAGCACTTCATTTAATAATAGAAATTGGATTAAAAACGACTTTAAAAATTTTTCTGATGGTGTATCTATTAACGGTAATAATATGCATCTTTTTGAAGAATCATATTTAATACATGTAAGAAGAACATCATCTCAAAAACTAAAGCTTTTAGATGGTTTAATTGGTTTATGTCCAATGCTTGGTTTGCTAGGCACTGTATATGGAATGATAGAGGTATTTGAAGTTTTAGCGGTTTTAGGAACTGGTAACCCAAGAGCAATGTCTACAGGCGTAGCTAAGGCCACTATACCAACTATGGCAGGGATGACAATTGCACTAAGTGGTCTTTTTTTTAAATTTGATTTAGCGAATAAAGTTGAAAGACATCAGGAAAAGGCCAGAGAATTAATCAAGGAAAATATAGGCAAGTGAAGAGATACGGTAGAAGAAGAAAAGCACAAGAAGAGGCTGCATTAGACTTAACTCCTATGATGGACATAGTTTTTATAATGCTAATATTTTTTATTGTTACAACATCCTTTGTTAAAGAGACAGGTGTAGATGTAAATAGGCCAAATGCTGAAACAGCAGAGCGTGATGAGAAAGGAAATATTTTAGTTGCTATCACTGAAAATGACGAAATCTGGATTGACAAAAGACGCGTCGACCTAAAAGCAGTCCGTGCAAATATAGAAAGATTAAAAATAGAATATCCTGAAGGATCAGTAATTATTCAAGCAGATCAGAGATCTCGTTCAGGTTTACTAGTTGAAGCAATGGATCAAATTAGGTTGGCAGGTGTAACCAATATTTCTATTGCAGCAAAAAATGATAATTAATAGTCTAGAAAAATATTATCCCCATCTTTTATCTTTTGTGGCTGCATTTTGTATTTTTTTACTAATGCAGTATTTGATAACAACGGATGTTTTTAATAAAAAGAAGAATGATGATGTAAGTTATCTAGAATTTATCAGAATCAATACAGATGATTCTTTGCTTGAGAGAGATAGAAAAATACCTGATAGGCCGAAGCCTGAAAAAAGACCTCCTCCACCACCAGATATCGATTTGCAACAAGATACGAAATTAGTGCGACCTAACCTAGATATAGAATTACCTAATTTTTCTGTACCTGTTGATTTTAGTGGAGCATTTCTTGGAGATATGAGCAATCTTCAGGGTACATCTTCTGCGCTCATACCCATGGTTAAGGTTCAACCACAGTGTCCTATACAGGCTGTTCAAGGTGG
>CACPCZ010000012.1 GCA_902632555.1 uncultured SAR86 cluster bacterium
TATTCCCAATCCCTTAATCATTAAAATAATTTTTTTATTATCAATCAAATTAACAACTTCCTCAGGCATTTTTCCACATCTATCTATTAAATTATTTTGAATTAATTTAATGTCTTCATGTGTTTGAGCTTGGTTAATTTTTCTATATATTTTTAATCTTTCAATGGGCGATGGAAGATATCTTGAATCAATGAAAGAAGAATCATAAAAATTCACCTCTATATCAACATTATTATTAATTTCGTTTGTATTGTTTAAAGCAGTTTTCAGCATTGATAAATACATACTCATTCCAACATTTTCAATGTGACCACTTTGTTTTTCTCCAAGCATTTCACCTCCACCACGTATCTCTAGATCCTCTTGAGCTATTAGAAAACCTTCTCCTAATCTCGAATGTTTAATTACTGAATTTAATCTGCTCAAAGACAATTTTGGAATTTCCATAGTTGGAACCATGAAATAACAATATCCTTGTTTTTCTGATCTACCAACTCTTCCTCTTAATTGATGCATTTGAGCTAAACCGAAATTTTGCGCATTCATAATGATCATTGTATTTGCATTTGGTATGTCTAAGCCCATCTCAACAATTGTTGTACAAATAAGACCATCAATGTTACCCATCTGAAAATCTGTCATCACTTTTAATATTTCATTTTTATTTAATTTTCCATGAGCAATTCCAACTCTAAAATCTGGTAATATTTCATTAATTTCATTTTTAATTGAATCCATTTTTGAAATGTCATTTTGAAGAATAAAACATTGACCATTTCTTGATTTTTCTCTTGATAGCGCCTCTTTTATTAATTGACTCGTTTGAATTTTTAAAAATGATTTTATATTTGTTCTATTAGCGGGTGGTGTTTGAAGAAATGAAAAATCCTTTAATCCTGCATAAACCATATTCATAGTTCTTGGAATAGGAGTTGCAGACAAATATAAAATATGAATATTAGTTTGTTTATCTTTTATGTAGTTTTTTTGTTTAATACCAAACTTATGTTCCTCATCAATTATCAATAAACCGGTATTATTAAAATCTACATCATTATTAAAAATAATATGAGTTGTAATTAAAATATCAACTTCATTAGAATTATATTTACTGATAATTTCATTTTTATCTTTTAAAGAATTATGTCTATTGAGTTTCTTGATATTTACAGGAAATTTATTAAATCTTTTCAAAAATGAATTAAAGTGTTGGTCACATAAAATCGTGCTTGGACATATAACAACAACTTGTTTATTTGAAAATACAGATGTATAAGCAGCTCTCATAGCTACTTCTGTTTTACCAAAGCCAACATCGCCACATAAAACTCTATTCATTGGTTTAAGAAGCTGTATATCTTTTCGAATTGATTCAAATGCAATAAGTTGATCGTTTGTTTCATCGAAAGGGAAATCATCATTAAATTCATTTAAAGATAGATCATCAATTCTTAAACTTGGTGATAAAGATTTTTGGCGCCTGGCTTCAATATCTAAAATCTCAGCAGCATGATCAACAGATCTTTTTAGTGCTTTATTTTTTTTAATTTTCCATTTGGTTGACGACAATGAATCAAGAGCTGCTTCAGTTTCAATATTTTTTTTGTGATAACCAGTAATTTTATTAATGTTTGATAGAGGGACATATAGAATTTCTTTATTTGCATAAATAATTTTTATGTATTCATTTTTAGTATCATTCGCATCTACAATTTCTAATCCATCATATTTACCAAGACCATAATTTTCATGAACTACAAGATCTTTTATTTTAAAAAGTGAAAAATCTCTTTCTTTTGATTCAATAGTATTTATTTTTTTATTAATAACATTTAGATAATCTGATCCCTCAAGTTGTTCTTTATGAAAAATATATGTATTTTTAGATCCATCAAAAAATGGTCTTATAGGCAATCCAACCATAATATTGACACCTTTATTTAAATCATCATATTTATCTATTATTTTTGTATTAATCGATGTCATTTTTTTAATTTTTTGAATTTCTGTATTTAATGATGTAACAATTAGAAAGTTTTCTTTATATCTATCTGATTCAATAATTTTAATTAATTCATCGAAACTTTCAGGTTTTATCTCAAGCTTAGGAGCGCTTATCATTAAAGATTTATTAAGAATCTCAGTTAAATCTTTCTTTCCAATAAACGAATCATTAGGCCTTAAAATTGGTCTTTTTTGATCATAATGCTCATCATCAAATCTTTCTTCTATAAAATTTGAGTAGTTTTCAATTTCAGGAACTAAATCTTCAAATGTTAAGAATGTGTTTTTTGGAAACAAATCTTTAAATTGCGATGTTTTATTAAATAAAAGCGGAAAGTACACCTCAATTCCCTCAGGTATAATTCCATTTTTTATATTTTGAAAAAGGCTGCAAAATCTTTCATCATAATTATGAAAATAATCTCTCCATCTCGATATAAATAGATCTATCTTATTTTCATCTAAACTAAATATTGAACCTTTTGATATTGAAAAATGTTCAATATTTTTTATTGATAATTGACTTTCAATATTAAAAAATCTTATTGATTCAATTGTGTCATCAAAAATCTCAATTCTAAGTGGATTCTCATAAATAGGACTAAATACATCAATTATTCCTCCTCGAATAGCATATTCATTTATAGACTCAACGTTAACTTTTTTTGAATAGTTTAAGGATTCTATAATTTCAATAAGACTTTTAACCGAAATATTATCTTTAATTGTGAACTTGTTAAATGATTCAAAGTATTCTTTGACAGGGTATCTCTCAAATAAACTTTTAATTGACACGACAACTATATGTTTTTGTTTAGATATCTTATTAATGATTTGAAATCTATCTTTTATGACTTTTTCAGGCATTGAAAAGTGGTCATAGGGAAGTATCTCACTTTCTGGAAATAAAAATACATTATCTTTAGGTGCGAATATATTTAATACGTTGTACAAATATTCTGACTCTTTAGCATCTCTTGTAACTAGAGTTAAGGATTTGTCATTTTCTAAAAAATTTCGGTAAATTTCATTAACTATATTTTGATAGTTATTGTATTTATTTTTAAGCATATTCTTGTGTATAATGAGGCCCTTATTCTATCAATCAAATTAAATTTTAAAAGAAAACTATGGATATAAACTTTACAAAAGAAGATATTGCTTTTAGAGACGAAGTAAGAGAATGGCTTGCTAACGACTATCCGAAGCATGTTAAAGATAAAACAGATAACGGAATTGCCTTAACTAGACAAGATATGGTTGATTATCATAAAGCAATTTCAAAAAAAGGCTGGATGGGTTATAACTGGCCAGTTGAATACGGTGGTACAGGTTGGTCATCTACTCAACTTTATATATTTAATAAAGAATTTGGTCTTGCTGGTTGTCCACCATTACTAGCTTTTGGTGTAAGTATGGTTGCTCCCGTTATATGGACTTTTGGAAATGATGAACAGAAAGAAAGATTTCTACCTGATATCCTTAATTTTGATACTTGGTGGTGTCAAGGTTACTCAGAACCTGGATCAGGTTCAGATCTAGCTTCATTAAAGACTAAAGCTGTTCTTGAGGGCGATCATTATATTGTAAATGGTGCAAAAACTTGGACAACCTTAGCCCAAAATGCTGATTGGATTTTTTGTTTAGTCAGAACTGATAATAGTGGTATTAAACAAGAGGGTATTTCATTTTTATTAATCGATATGAAAACACCCGGTATTGAAGTAAAACCAATAATAACTATAGACGGTGAACACGAAGTTAACTCAGTATTTTTTAGTGACGTTAAAGTCCCAGCTGAAAACCTTGTAGGTGAAGAAGGTAAGGGATGGACCTATGCTAAATTTTTGCTAGCTCATGAAAGATTTGGAATTGCTGGTGTAGGTGCTTCAATGAGGCAACTTAATAGACTAAAAGAAATAATAGCAAAACTTGATAATTCTGAGCTTCAAAGAAAAGTAAATGAACTTGAAATAGGACTCTCAGCAATTGAAATAACAGAACTAAGACTTTTATCAGCTTTAGAGAATGGTGGTCATCCTGGTGCAGAATCATCAATATTGAAAATTAAAGGCACTGAAATGCAGCAAAATCTATCAGAACTTTTTGTTGAGGCAGCTGGTGAATATGCCTTAATGTATCCGGGTCCTCATGGATATGAGAGTAATGATAAACCAGCAGGACCTGATTACGCAGCTGAAGGTTTATCAGGATTCCTTAACTTAAGAAAAACTTCCATATATGGCGGAAGTAACGAGATTCAAAAAAATATTTTATCTAAATTTGTATTAGGTGTATAAATATGAACCTTGATTATAACGAAGAACAAGTAATGCTTCGTGAGCAGATTCAAAAATTTTGTGAATCTGAATATGATTTTTATAAAAGAGAAGATATTGTTAAATCGAAAGATGATTTTGATGTAAATGTTTGGCAGTTATTTGCTGATCAGGGCTGGTTATCTATGCCTTTTTCAGAAGAATCAGGTGGTCTTGGTTTTGGTGCAATTGAATTATCAATTTTATTCGAGGAATTTGGTAAAGCTCTTGTAATTGAACCATATTTATCTACAGTTGTACTTTCCGGTACTATGCTTGATAGATCAAATTTTGCTGATAAAAATGAACTCATTTCAAAAATATGCGCTGGTGATATGCATATTTCTTTTGCTTATGCTGAGGTTAACAAAACATATGACTACTCTTCAGTAAATACAACATTAGATTCGTCAAATGTTCTTAATGGAACCAAAACACTTGTTCTAAACGGTTCAAATGCTCATAAATTGATAGTTTCTTGTACAAAGGATGGAGAATTAGTTTTAGTTATTCTTGATTCAGATATGGATGGCGTATCTATGAACTCTTTCTCAACTGTTGATGGACAATCTTGTTCAGAAATTTCATTTGAGAACGTTAAGTTAACAGACGATCATGTAATTGCATCCGGAGATGAAGCTAATAACCTAATCAAGGATTCAATTAATTTAGCTACGTTATGTGTAAGCGCTGAAGCTGTTGGTTTAATGGAGTCATGTTATTTTAAGACTCTTGAATATACTAAAGGAAGAGAACAATTTGGCCAACCCATATCTAACTTTCAAGTCTTACAACACAGAATGGTTGATATGTTTATAGAATCTGAACTAGCAAAGTCATTATTAATTAAAGCTATGTTAGAGGTTAATAATAAATCTGATGAAATGTATAAACATGTTTCAGCATTAAAGTCATATATAGGAAAGTCTGGAAAAACCTCTGCCAAGGAAGCAGTTCAACTTCACGGTGGTATGGGAGTTAGTGAAGAATTGATGATAGGCCACTATTTAAAAAAGATGATTTCAATAGATGCACTGTTTGGAAATTCAGATTTTCATTTAAGACAAATTACATAAAATCATTATTTAGGTATCCATAAAAAACATTTATAATCTGAAAATGGGTGATAACAGGGATATAAATTTTCAATCTACCCAAAGACAGAAAAGGATTCTTCCTGAAGATTCTTTTGGTGATTGGAAGTGGAGAGAGGCTTTAGCTGAGCTTATGGTTCCGTTAATAGGGTCTCTATATAGAAACGGTGTAAATATTATGATTTACGGTAAATCGTTAGTTAACGAATCACCCGTTTCTATAATGAAAGCACATAGATTTGCTCGTCAAGCTGATAACAATGAGCTTAGTGAATTTGAAACCTATCCTATGATTCAATATATAAGTTCATTAGATCTTCACGATTGTGAAATCGATATAGGTGAAATTGCTGTAAAGTGTCCTTTTTTTTCTGATCTTAAAGAAGACCAATCTAAAATTCCTGATTATTTAAATGAGGAGTTGAAATCTGTTATTGATGTTGAAACAGTCAGGCCGGACGAACCAAAAGCAATTGTATTATATGGATTTGGAAGAATCGGACGTCTCATGGCTCGCATGATGACACAGACTACCGGTCCAGGAAATTACTTCAGAATAAAAGCAATCGTGATTAGAAAAGCCGCAGATGATGATATTTTTAAAAGAGCAAGCCTTCTTTCTAGAGATTCAGTTCATGGTCCATTTGATGGAACTGTGAGAGTTGACGAAGAAAATTCCGCATTAGTGGTTAATGGTAATTCTATAAAAATCATTTATGCCTCAAGTCCAGAAGAAGTGAATTATGCAAATTACGGTATTAATGATCCTTTGGTAATAGACAATACGGGTGTCTGGAGAACAGATGAAGATTTATCAAAACATTTAAGTTCTGGAGCAAGCAAAGTAATTCTTACAGCCCCTGCGAAGGGCGACGTTAAAAATATTGTTTTCGGTATAAACGATAATATTTTAGATGATAGCGATAACATTATCTCTGCGGCATCTTGTACAACAAATGCAATAGTTCCTGTTTTGAAAGCTATAAACGATAAATACACAGTTAATGGTGGCCATATAGAAACTATTCATGCTTATACTAATGATCAAAACTTAATCGATAACTTCCACAAGGGAGATAGAAGAGGTAGGGGCGCGCCATTGAATATGGTCATAACAACAACTGGAGCAGTAAAGGCCGTGGCTAAAGCTTTACCAGAGCTGGACGGCAAATTAACGGGTAATGCTATAAGAGTGCCAACACCGAATGTCAGTCTCGCAATCCTCTCATTGCAACTAGATAAGGAAATATCTGCATCAGATGTAAATGAATATTTAAGATCAGTGGCATTTCACTCAAAATATAGAGAAATCATCGGATATGTTAATTCCTCAGAGATAGTTTCAACAGACTTTTATTCAAGTTCATTTGCTTCAGTTATTGACTCACATGCAACAATAGCGAGCGGTAAAAGTCTTACTTTATATTGTTGGTATGACAACGAATATGGCTATTCAAAACAAGTACTAGGTTTAGCTAAGAAAGTAGCAAATATTCAATTACCCAGATTACCTAAACCAATTGATTAAAACCATAGAATCAAAGGCTTTTTAGCCTTATAATTCTATTGTTTTTTAACTATTTCGAAGTAACTTTACAAAGGCACACGTAGAAAAGTGATTAGAATTTCAAAAGGTCTTGATTTACCAATATCAGGATCGCCGTCTTTAAATATTAGTGATGAGCCAAAGGTCTCAAATGTTGGACTATTGTCTAATGATTTTGTAGGTATGAAGCCAACAATGTTTTTTAAAGAAGGTGATCGTGTTAAAACAGGTGAAAAAATATTTGAGGATAAAAAAAACCCAGGTGTTATTTTTACATCTCCAGGTTCTGGCACTATTAAGTCAATTAATCGTGGTGACAAAAGAAAATTCTTATCCATTGAAATAGAAATAGATAATAACGAAGATCACATGGAATTTAATGTAAATCAATCCTTGGTATCTGTTTTAATTGAAACAGGGCTATGGAATTCATTTAGAACAAGACCTTTTAATAGAACTCCATCACTAGATAGTCTTCCGGATGCAATTTTTGTAAATTGTTGTGACACAAACCCGCTATCAGTAGATCCACATTTTATTATAGATGTTGATCAAGATTATTTTGACATTGGTCTTGATGCAGTTTCAAAAGAATTTGATTGTAGTATTTATGTTTCATATCAAAACAATAATTTTGAGAAAATAAATAGTGATGTAATTTATAACCAATTTTCTGGTCCTCATCCTGCCGGTCTAAGTGGTACTCATATTTCAAAATTGAACCCTGTGAATCTAAACAAATTTGTGTGGACCATCAATTATCAAGACATTATTTCTATAGGACATCTTATTAAGAATAAGACTTTAAGAACCTCAAAGATTATAAGCTTAGGAGGACCTTCAGTTTATGAGCCTTCATTGATAAGAGCCAGAATTGGTGGAAATATAGATGAAATTACTGCTGGAAAAGTTGATCCAAAAGCACGAATAATATCTGGTTCTGTTTTACATGGGCATCATTCTGAAGGGGTAATGAATTATTTAGGTTTTTATGATTCGCAAATATCCGCAATTCCTGATGAAGTTAATGAAATTTTTATGAATTGGTTAATGCCAGGATCAAACTTACACTCAAAACTGAATGTTTTTATATCTTCATTTATTAAACCTAAGAATTATATTTTTAATACTTCTATTGGTGGTGCTAATAGAGCTATCGTTCCAATAAGTTCTTATGAAGAAGTAGTGCCTATGGATATATTAGCAACTCAACTTCTTAAATCTTTGGTTGTCTCTGATACAGAAATGGCAATAGACCTTGGAATGTTAGAGCTTGTTCCTGAAGATCTAGCCTTGTGTTCATATGTTTGTCCTAGTAAGTATGATTATTCATCAATATTAATGGATAATTTAAATAAAATTTTTGCAGAATTATGAAGGTTTTGAGAAATTACTTAAATAACGTCAAGCCAAATTTTGTTGGTGAAGGTAAATACACTACTTGGTTTCCATTATTTGATGCAATCGAAAATCTTATTTTCTCATATGGAAAGAAAACAAAAAATCCAATTCATGTCAGAGACGCTGTAGATATTCAAAAAGTAATGGTAACTGTTTGGCTTGCAACATTTCCAGCGATGTTTTTTGGAATGTACAATCTGGGAGCAAATTCTTTAGAGTATCTTGACTCAATTGGACAACAGAATACAGGTGATTGGCATCATTATTTTGTTAGTATTGTAGGCTATGATTCATCAAGCTTTATTGCCAAATTATGGTTTGGTGCTTGCTATTTTGTACCTATATATTTCGTTGTTTTTACAGTAGGAATAGCTTGGGAGGCTTTATTTGCAATTGTAAGAAAACATGAAATAAATGAAGGTGCATTTGTATCAACCGTTCTCTTTTCTCTTAGTTGTCCTCCAGATATACCTCTATGGCAGGCAGCAATGGGTATTTCTTTTGGTTTGGTTATTGGTAAAGAGATATTTGGTGGTACTGGAAAGAATTTCTTAAATCCTGCTTTAACAGGAAGAGCTTTTCTATATTTTGCTTATCCAGCTCAAATATCAGGAGACAAAGTTTGGGTAGCTGGATTATCTGATTATAATATCGTCCCAGAGGGATATAGTGGGGCAACAGTACTTGGAATGGCTGCTGAAAACGGTATGGCTGGTATAACAAATGCATATACTTGGATGGATGCATTTCTTGGCAATATACCAGGATCTGTTGGTGAAACATCTATAATTGCTATATTAATTGGTTTAGCAATACTACTAATTACAAAAGTTGCATCATATAGAATCATCTTAGGAACTTTAATTGGAATGATATTAATGTCATCTTTATTAAATATAATTGGTTCTGAAACAAATCAAATGTTTTATATCCCATGGTATTGGCATGCAGTTATAGGTAGTTTTGCTTTCGGTCTTGTTTTTATGGCAACAGAACCTGTTTCGGGATCTGGTACTAATACTGGTAGATGGATATATGGTTTTGTTATTGGTGTAACGGTAATATTAATACGTGTAATTAATCCAGCATTTCCAGAGGGTATGATGCTTGCAATCCTATTCGCTAACTTGTTAGCCCCGGTTATAGATCATATGGTTGTTATGTCTAATATCAAGAGAAGAAAGGCTTTGACTAATGAATGATTCAATTATAAAAACAATTGCAGTTGCATTTTCAGTGTGCTTGGTATGTTCATTGGTAGTTTCTTCATCTGCAGTCAGTCTTAGAGATTTACAAAAAGAAAATAAGCTGAATGACAGAAGACTCAAAGTTTTACAAGTTGCCAATATTTATGATCCATCAATATCAATATCTGAACAATTTTCTCAACTTGAATCAAAATATATAGATTTTGAATCTGGAAGAATTTTTAATGAATACCAAAATTTTAATATTGAAGAATATGATCAGATTGTTGCAACAAAAGATCCGAATCTGTCTACCTCTGTTCCCGCTTCAGAGGATATTGCAATAATTAAAAATAGAGAAAATGTAGGTAAAATTTATATCTTAAGAGATGATATAAATAAAATTGAAAAACTTATCTTACCTATAAGAGGCTATGGTTTGTGGGGAACGCTCTATGGCTATATAGCAGTTGAGAATGATTTTAATACAGTATCAGGTATTGAATTTTATGAACATAAAGAGACACCTGGGTTGGGTGCTGAGGTAGATAACCCAAAATGGAAATCTTCCTGGAAAGGGAAAAAAATATATAACAATAATGAAGTAGCTTTAGAAGTTATTAAAGGTAAGGTTGAATCAAGCGATACAAATGGTATTTATAAGATAGATGGCTTATCTGGAGCTACATTAACCAGCAGAGGAGTTACAAATATGGTTGCATATTGGTTCAGCGACTCTGGTTATGCAAATTTATTTAGAGAGCTTGACTATGAGTCTTAAGCAATACCAAGAGGTCATAATCAATCCTCTGATAAAAGAAAATCCAATCACATTGCAGATATTGGGTATATGCTCGGCATTAGCTGTAACAAATAATCTATCTGTTACTTTGGTTATGTGCGTCGCTGTAACAAGCGTAGTATCTTTTTCTAATCTTTTTATATCTTTGATAAGGAACTACATACCCTCGAGCATCAGAATCATTGTTCAAATGACGATCATTGCGTCACTTGTTATTGTCGTTGATGAATTATTAAAAGCCTATGATTATGAAACAAGTAAAAAATTATCAGTGTTTGTTGGATTAATCATTACTAATTGTATTGTTATGGGAAGAGCAGAGGCTTTTGCAATGAAGCAGAAGCCTTTAGTTAGTTTTTTTGATGGATTGGGTAATGGAATAGGCTATAGCATAATTTTGATCGGAGTTGCCTTTATAAGAGAGTTATTTGGGGCAGGAACACTATTTGGTTATGAAATTCTTCCATTGGTCTCTAATGGTGGTTGGTATATGGGTAACAATTTACTATTACTTCCTCCAAGTTCATTCATAATTATTGGTTTATTTATTTGGTTGATAAGATCTTTACAAAAAGATCAAATTGAAGAAGATGATTTCGAGGTATCAAAACATTCAACAATGCCAGATTTATCAAAGAGAGAGTTAAATGTTTGAACATTATTTAAACATATTTATTACAACAGTTTTTATTGAAAATATTGCTTTATCTTTATTCCTTGGAATGTGTACCTTTATAGCTATATCAAAAAAAATAGATGCTGCATTTGGTCTTGGTGTAGCCGTAATAGTTGTATGTGTATTAACGGTACCACTTAATAATTTAATTTATAATTACATATTAAGAGAAGATGCACTTACTTGGCTAGGAATTGAAGGCACTAATTTAGAATTTGTTGAACTTATTAGCTACATAGGTGTTATTGCTGCCTCAGTTCAAATTTTAGAAATGTTCTTGGATAAATATGTTCCAGCTCTGTATAATGCACTTGGTCAATTTCTTCCTCTCATCACAGTAAATTGTGCAATTTTAGGTGCATCATTATTTATGGTTGAAAAAGATTTATTATTTACAGAAAGTATTGTTTATGGTTTTGGTGCCGGATTTGGCTGGGCTTTAGCAATTGTTGTGCTTGCTGGAATAAGAGAAAAATTAAAATACTCAGATATTCCAGAGGGTCTAAAGGGTCTTGGTACTACTTTTATAATAGTTGGTCTAATGAGTTTTGGCTTTATGTCATTTGGAGGTATATCTTTATAACATGAGTATAGATTTAATATTAGGTGTAATTTCTTTCAGCGGAATAATACTATTGTTAGTAGTAGTAATTATCCTTGCAAGATCTCAATTAGTCTCTACTGGTAATGTATCTATTGAAATAAATGGTGATGCTGATAATCCTATAGTTGTTCCAGCTGGATCTAAACTCTTAACAACTCTTGCAGACAATAATATTTTCCTGGCGTCCGCTTGCGGTGGGGGTGGGACATGTAGTCAATGTAAATGTCAGGTATTTGAAGGTGGAGGATCAATTCTTGCAGCTGAAGAATCACATTTTAATTCAACTCAAAGAAAAGATGGTTGGAGACTTTCATGTCAAGTTCCAGTCAAAAATGATTTAAAAATAAGTGTTCCTGAGGATGTTTTTGGAGTGAAAGAGTGGGAATGTGAAGTATTGTCAAATGACAATGTTGCTACCTTTATTAAAGAATTAGTTTTAAAGCTTCCAGAGGGAGAAAATGTTGATTTCAGAGCCGGTGGTTATGTCCAATTAGAAGCTCCTGCATATGAAGTTGATTACAAAAATTTTGATATTTCCAAAGAATATCATGAAGATTGGGATAGATTTAAAATTTGGGATAATAAATCAGTCACAAAAGAACCTGTCATAAGAGCTTATTCAATGGCTAACTATCCTGAAGAAAAAGGTATTATAAAATTTAATATTAGGATAGCATCTCCACCTCCGGGCCAAGATGTCCCGCCTGGATTAATGTCATCATGGACTTTTAACTTAAAACCTGGTGATAAAGTAAAAGTGTTTGGACCTTTTGGAGAATTTTTTGCAAAAGAAACAGAAGCTGAAATGGTTTTTGTTGGCGGTGGTGCAGGGATGGCTCCTATGAGATCACATATCTTTGATCAGCTTTTAAGGATTAATACCAATAGAAAAATTACATTTTGGTATGGTGCAAGAAGTTTAAAAGAGATGTTTTATGTTGATGAGTTTAATGAACTTGCAAACAAATATGAAAACTTTAATTGGCACGTTGCCTTGTCAGATCCTTTGCCTGAAGATAATTGGGACGGCGATACTGGCTTCATCCATAATGTACTTTACGAAAATTATCTCAAAGCTCACGAAGCACCAGAAGATTGTGAATATTATATGTGTGGGCCACCAATGATGAATAAAGCAGTAATTGATATGCTAATAAATTTGGGAGTTGAGCCTGAAAATATTGCTCTTGATGATTTTGGCGGCTAATAAAATCTACTGTGACACGTAATTTTTTTTCAAAACTTATAGCTCTCGTCTCTGGAGTTGTTTTAGTAATAGTCGCATACAACCACAACAATCAGTCTCTTTATGTAATCTCTGGAAATGCATATGGAACGACATGGTCAGTTACATCAACCTCATATATTGGAGATCATTATAAAAATAAAATTACATCTATCATCAACGACATTGATTATGTTGCATCAAATTATAAAGCTGATTCAGAAATTTCAATCATAAATCGGGATAACAAAACAGAATATAAAATATCTGAGGATCTCTTTAATATATTAGAAATTGCTAAAACAGTAGAAAATAATTCTGACGGATTTTATAACATCATGATGGCAAAAAAATCTGGAGAGTTGGGATTTTCACCAGATTTTGGTTCTAAAGATATTCAACTAACTATTTCAACTTACAACCTTAATGATAATTCTCTTATTTTATATAAAGATTCTTCTAATTGGTTTGATTTATCATCAGTTGCTAAAGGATATGCTGTTCAGAAAATTCACGATTACCTGATGAGTAATAATTTAACTGATCACTTAATCGATATTGGTGGTGAAATTATTATCAATGGAAGTAATTACAATGATGCATGGAAGGTAGGAATTCAAGATCCATCATCTTTAGTCAACAAATCAATTGAAATATTATCGAATAAAGATTCAAATTTTCTTGCAATAGCTACTTCTGGAGAGTATCGAAATTTTAAGCTAGATAATTCTGGTAATAAAATCTCACATTCAATTAATCCTAATACTCTTAGATCTATCAATAATGAAATTGTTTCCGTTACTGTGATACATGAAAGCTCTGCAGCATATGCAGATGCCTATGCAACATCATTTAACGTCATGGGCTTTAAAAGAGCTATCAATAAAGCAGAAAATCTTGGTATCGCTGCTATGTTTTTACTGGATAATGGAGAAATTATTTTCTCTAAAAAATGGTATGATTTACAGTTATGAATGAGTTTATCCTAGGTTTTATAGTTATTTCAATTGCCTTTATGGGTTTAGCAATTGGTTTGATTTTAAGAAATCAACCCATAAAAGGCTCATGTGGCGGCATAGCTAATCTTAACGATGGCTCCACTTGTGATATTTGCGGAAGATCAGATACTTCAAGCTGCAATTAATATAAATCGATGGTTAAAGGCACTTATCAGCCAAAGTTTCAAAAATTATATGACATATTTTTTGATTCACTAGAATCAAATTATGAATTAGGTGCTGGTATTTCTATTGAGCATAATGGAAAAAATATAGTAAACCTTTGGGGTGGCTATACAAATGAAAAAAAAGATCAAGAGTGGACTGAAGAGACAATTGTTAATGTTTGGTCTGTTACAAAAGCTATTACAGGGATCTGCATTCTTAAATTAATTAATGATGGTAAATTAGATGTAAATAATCTTGTTACAAGTTATTGGCCTGAGTATGGAAATAATGGAAAAGAAAAAACCACTGTAAAGGATTTATTAACGCATAGAGCAGGAATGTTCGGTTTTCAAAATGACTATCCACAAACAAATTGGAATGATTGGCATGCATATGTAAAAGCTCTTGAAGAACAAAAACCATTTAGGTCTCCTGGGTCATCTCAAGGTTATCATGCAGTTACTTTTGCTTGGCTGGTTGGCGAATTAATAAAAAAAATTGATGGAAGAACAGTAGGCGAATACTTTAAAGAAGAATTTTCTAAGCCACTAAATTTGGATTTTCATATAGGTCTTGATAAAAAAGATCTTCACAGATGTGCTGAAGTTTCATATAAAAGGCTAGATAATCTTAAACCACCCTTAGATTTTATAAAATATGTTCCGAGTTTTCTTTTAAACAAAGATCTTATAAATTATAAAGAAACTCTAATATCAAAAGATTTTTTAAAGGCTTTTAATTCTAAACATTTTGATAAAAATGGTCCTAATTCAGTGGACTGGAGAACTGCAGAAGTACCATCAGCTAATGGACATGGAACAGCTTATAGTTTAGCCAAACTATTTGGCATTCTTTCAAATGGATGCGAGATAAATGGCAATAAATTAATTGACCAAAAGATACTTACAGAAGCAACTAGAATTCATTCTAAAGGACCAGACACTGTATTATTTGGATCAAAGTTAAATTTTGGATACTGTTTTATGGTTGAACAGTCATTCAGTGATAAATTAAATTTTGCACCTATATTTAAAACTGAAACTTTCGGTCATGCGGGAATAGGGGGGTCCGTAGCGTTTGGTGATTTAAAAAACAAGATTGGATATTCATTTGTTTGTAATAGGCAACAAAAGACATCAAATTTGTATAAAACTTCTAATTTATTAACAAAGGCCTTATACGAGCTATTAGATTAGAACTGATTCATTGTGTTATCTTCACCTGCAGCCTTTAATGCTGCATCTCCGGCAAAGTACTCTTTATGATCATCACCCATGTCTGAACCAGACATATTTTGATGTTTAACACATGCAATTCCTTCACGTATTTCTTTTCGTTGAACGTTAGCAACATATCCAAGCATTCCTTCAGATCCAAAATATTCTTTAGCTAAATTATCTGTAGATAAGGCTGCTGTGTGATAAGTAGGAAGTGTTATTAGATGATGGAAGATTCCAGCCTCTTTTGATGCATCAGCCTGAAATGTTCTAATTTTTTCATCAGCTTCTTTTGCTAAATCCGATGTATCATATGATTCATCCATTAGATCATCTCTAACATAACTTGATACATCATCACCTGATTCAACCATTGAGTCATAAACTTGTTGTCTAAAATTTAAAGTCCAATTAAATGAGGGACTGTTGTTATAAACTAACTTTGCATTAGGAATTGTTTTTTTGATTTCGTTCATCATTTCTGCAATCTGACCAATATGTGGTTTTTCAGTTTCTATCCAAATTAAATCTGCACCGTTTTGTAAGCTTGTTATAGAGTCAAGTATGCACCTGGCTTCTCCTGTTCCTTTTCTAAACTGATATAAATTTGATGGAAGTCTTTTTGGTCTAACTACCTTGCCATTTTGACTAATCATCACATCACCGTGTTTCATATTTCCATCAGTAATCTCTTCAACATCAAGGAATGAATTATATTGATCACCAAGATCTCCTTCTTCATTCGTTATTGCAATTTGTTTTGTTAGTCCTGCTCCTAATGAATCAGTTCTTGCAACAATAATTCCATCATCAACACCCAATTCTAAGAATGCATATCTTACGGCATTGATTTTTGCTAGAAAGTCAGCATGAGGTACAGTTACTTTTCCATCTTGATGACCGCACTGTTTCTCATCTGATACTTGATTTTCAATTTGAATTGCACAAGCTCCAGCTTCAATCATTTGCTTAGCCATTAAATAAGTTGCTTCTTCATTACCAAAACCAGCATCTATATCAGCAATAATTGGAACTATATGTGTTTCAAAATTATTTATCTTATCTACAATTGTATTTTTTTCGTTATCATCTTTAGCGTTATCTAGTTCTCTAAATAGGCCACCAAGTTCTCGAGCATCAGCCTGTTTTAGAAATGTATAAAGTTCATTGATAAGGCTGGCGACAGAAGTTTTCTCATGCATAGATTGGTCGGGTAGAGGTCCAAATTCAGATCTTAATGCAGCTATCATCCATCCGGATAAATAAAGATACTTTTTCTTGTTAGTGCCAAAATGTTTTTTAATTGATATCAACTTCTGTTGTCCTATAAAACCATGCCAACATCCAAGAGATTGAGTATATGATGACGGATCTTTATCATATTCATCCATATCTTTACGCATGATAGAAGCTGTATATTTTGCTATGTCAATTCCTGTTTTGAATTGATTTTGCAATCGCATTCGAGCAACATACTCTGGATTTATGGATTTCCAGTTACTTGAGTCCATATCAGGTATTTTCGAAGCAGTTTGAATATTTTTATTTAATTTTGACATTATTTACCCCTGTTATGTAGTGAAGTAAATATGATATATAAAAATATGTCAATAATCTTATAAATGTTGTTAATTCAACAAATTTTATGTAGTTTGACTACAAAATTATGTGTTTTTTATAGTTTTTTAGCTAATCCAACGTAGCTATGTGGAGTAAGTTTTAATAGTTTTTCCTTACTTTTTGTTGAAATATCAAGTGTTTTAACAAATTCAATGTACGATGTTTTATCTAGTCTTTTTCCTCTTGATAATCTTTTTAATTGTTCATAAGCATCATTAATACCTTCTAGTCTCATTATAGTTTGAACAGCTTCAGTCAAGACTTCCCAATTATTATCAAGTTCCTCATTAATAACCTTTCTGTTTGGGGTAATTTTATTTAGACCTTTACATAATGAGTTAATAGCTAAGCACGAATATCCATATGAAGTTCCAACATTTCTTAGAACCGTACTATCAGATAGATCTCGTTGTAATCTTGATTTGGTAAGCTTATTTGAAAAATAACTATTCATTGCATTTGACAAACCAAGGTTACCTTCAGCATTCTCAAAATCAATAGGATTTACCTTGTGAGGCATTGTTGATGATCCAACCTCATCCTTAATAAGCTTTAAAACAAATATATCATTTGATATATAAATCCAAACATCTTGAGATAAATCTAATAAAATATTATTAATCCTTGTTAAAGAATCTAATGTCTCTGCAATCCAATCATGGGGTTCTATTTGTGTTGTCAATTCGTTTTGATTAACTCTATATGATTGAATAAATCTTTTAGAAGCCTTGGGCCAGTCAATTTTGTCTACAGCAATATCAAAAGTGTGATAATTGCCAGTAGCACCACTGAACTTTGCCATTGGTATAATTTTTTTTAAAATTCTAATCTCTCTATCAAGACGCGACGAAAAAACTTTTAGTTCCTTGCCAATTGTTGATGGTGAAGCAGGTTGACCATGAGTTCTTGATAGAAAAGATATGTTTTTCCATTTGTTTGAAAGTTTTGAAATTATTTTTTTACATTCTGAAGCTTTTTCAATTTGATATGCAGTTCCATTTTTAATCATTAATGCGTATGACAAAGAATTTACATCTTCACTTGTTAAACCAAAATGAATTAAATGTATGTAATTTTTAAGAATTTTATCTGATTCAAAAAAACTCCTAATGTAGTATTCAACAGCTTTTACGTCATGATTTGTTCTTTTCTCGATTTTTTTAATTTTTTGAACATCCTTATCTCCGAAATCATCCTTAAAACTATTGAGCTTTTTTAATGAAGATTTTGAAATTGATTTAAAGTGCGCTGGATAATTTTTACAAAGAAATATTAACCAATCTATCTCAATAATAAACCTTGTTTTTATTAATGCGTGTTCAGAAAAAATTTTTCTTAATTCAGCCACTTTATCAATATATCTATTGTCAAGAGGTGATATATTATTATGCATGTAATTCATGACTTATCTTATCATTTTTTTAAAATGTGTCCGTGATTATTCCACCACCCAGACAAACATTTTTGTCGTAAAAAACTGCTGACTGACCAGTGGCAACACCTCTAATTTTTTCAGCAAATTGTACTTTAAACTTTTTATCAGAATAATTTATTTCACATTCAACTGGCTTATGTTGATGTCTAACTTGGATAGCACATTTTTTTGGATACTTGAAATCCAAATCATTAATCCATGAAATATAATTTAATATAGCGCCATCATCGAACAATAAATCATTATCTATTCCCTGGCACACATGAATTTCATTTTTTCTAATGTCTTTATGAAAAACATACCAAGGTAGTTCATCTCTATCTTTAATACCACCAACTTTTAAGCCTTGTCTTTGGCCTTTTGTAAATAAGGTAGCTCCATTATGTTTACCAACTTGGTTACCGTATTCATCAATAATTGCTCCTTCTTGAAGATCGATGAATCTTCCTAAGAAATCTTTTAGATTTCTTTCGCCAATAAAACAGATACCTACTGAATCTTTTTTTTCAGAATTAGGTAAGCCTATCTCAGTAGCAATTTTTCTAACATCCTTTTTGTAAAGATCACTTAATGGAAATATACACTTTTCAAAATCTTTTGATTTAACTTCATGTAAGAAATATGTTTGATCTTTGTTTAAATCTCTTGCTCTGCATAGTGACAATCCCATATCAGTTTCTTTTAAGGATGCATAGTGCCCAGTAGCAATATGATCTGCACCTATAGAAAGAGCATATTTTAGAAAAGACTTGAATTTAATTTCTCTGTTACACAATATATCAGGATTAGGTGTTCTACCATTTCTGTGTTCTTTTAAATATTCTTCAAAAACCATTTCCCAATATTCATCTGAGAAATTTGCTTTATGAAGAGGTATGTCAAGTAAGTCGCATACACTGGATGCATCTTCAAAGTCTATTTCAGATGTGCATACTTCTCCAGGTTCACTTTGCCAATTTTTCATAAACAGACCTATAACTTTATAGTTTTGTTTTTTCAAAAGATAGGCACTGACAGATGAATCGACACCGCCTGACATGCCTACAACAACCGTTTTATTTTCGTTATTCATGAGCTTATTAAATTCATTTAATAATTGAGTAATTGGAGTATAATTATCACCGATTTTACAGTATTCATCTATTATGAGGCTAAATTGTCTATGAGTTATAAAAAAATCAAAATTCCAAAAAAAGGAAACAAAATATCATATAAAGATGGTAAGTTGATAATACCTGACAACCCTATAATTCCATTCATTGAAGGTGATGGTATAGGTGTTGATATTACCCCGCCAATGATTGAAGTTGTTAATGAAGCAGTAAAAATTGCATATTCTGGTAAAAGAAAAATCGAATGGATGGAGGTTTATTGCGGCGAAAAAGCAACAAATATTTATGATAAGGACACATGGTTACCAGATGAAACAATTGATGCATTAAAAGAATATGTTGTAAGCATTAAAGGTCCATTAACAACCCCTGTTGGGGGAGGTATCAGATCTCTCAATGTTTCACTTAGACAGATATTAGATTTATATGTTTGTCTTAGACCAATTCGCTATTTTAATGGTGTCCCATCCCCTGTTAAAAGACCCCAAGATGTTGACATGGTCATCTTCCGAGAAAATTCAGAGGATATATATTGTGGTGTCGAGTTTGAAGGAAACTCCAAAGAAGCTAATAAATTAGTAAAAACTCTAAAAAAAGATTTTGATGTTACAAAAATAAGATTCGAAGATAATGTTGGAATAGGTGTTAAACCTATATCGGAAACTGGAACTAGAAGATTAGTAAAAAAAGCAATTGATTATGCAATTGATAATAATAGATCATCTGTAACACTTGTTCATAAAGGTAACATTATGAAATTCACTGAAGGTGCATTTAGAGATTGGGGATATGAGGTTGCTAAGAATGAATATGGTGGAATACTAATTGATGAGGGCCCATGGCAAGAAATTACAAATCCTAATAACGGCAAAAAAATAGTTATAAAAGATGTTATTTGTGATGCATTTTTACAACAAATTCTTTTAAGGCCTACAGAGTATGATGTTATTGCTACTATGAACTTAAATGGTGACTATATTTCTGATGCTCTTGCTGCAATGGTAGGGGGGATAGGTATTGCACCAGGCGCCAACATTTCAGATGAATATGCGGTGTTTGAAGCAACTCATGGAACAGCACCAAAATATGCTGGTAAAAATCAGGTTAATCCAGGTAGCTTGATGTTATCTGCGGAAATGATGTTAAGACATATGGGATGGGTAGAGGCTGCTGATCTCATAATTTCATCCATGGAAAGGACTATTGGAGCCAAAAAAGTGACTTATGATTTTGCAAGAATGATGGAAGGAGCTGATAAGGTAACTTCATCAGGATTTGCAGATGAAATGATAAAAAGAATGTAATGTTCAAATTGTCAAACGATGATAAAGAAAATTCATCAACCGATCTCGGTGCCGTAGTTCTTGAAAAAGAACCCGAAGTCAAAGAGCCTCCTTCCTATCAAGTTATTTTAATTAATGATGATTTTACTCCAATGGAGTTTGTTGTCTTTGTTTTACAAACTGTGTTTGGACATAACCACCAAAAATCTACAGAAATAATGATGACCGTTCATACAAAAGGTAAGGGTGTTTGTGGTATATTCTCTAAAGAGATCGCAGAAATGATGTCATATGAAGTGAATACTATGGCAAAAGATCATGGTCATCCACTTTTAAGTGAAATAGAGCCTTTAACTGATTAATATGTTTAGTAAAGATTTAGAATTATCTATAGCAAGCCTCTTTGATAGAGCTCATGATTCTAATATTCAATATATTACAGTTGAACATCTTCTATTGATGATATTAAGTGATTTTGAGGTAAAAGAATTTTTTAAATCAAAAAATATACAAACTGATAGTCTTAAACACGATCTCAATGAACATCTTAAAAAGAATGTTGTTGCAAAAGTAGATCAACAAAAACCAGTTCAACCAACTTTAGGATTTCAAAGAGTTTTACAGAGGGCTGTATTTCATATTCAATCGTCGGGTAAGGGTGTAGTTAAACCAATTAATATCCTTGTTGCAATATTTTCTGAAAAAGAATCACACTCAGTCTTCTTGTTAAATAAATATAAATTGACAAGGTTGGATGTAGTTACATATCTATCACATGGAAACCCAAAAAAGAAAAAAGACATCGATCAAAAGAATGACGTTGATGATCCTCCTGAAGAATTAACAGAGAAATCAAATGACTATCTAATAAACTTAAACAATTTAGTTAGCGAAAATAAAATCGATAAAATAATTGGTCGTAAAAAGGAAATTGAAAGACTAATACAAATACTATCAAGGAGAAATAAAAATAATCCCTTACTAGTTGGCGAGTCTGGTGTTGGTAAAACTGCCATAGCTGAGGGACTTGCATATTTAATCTTTAAGAAAAATGTACCAACTATAATGCAAAATACAATTGTTTATTCACTTGATATTGCTGCATTGATTGCGGGAACAAAATATAGAGGAGATTTTGAAAAAAGACTAAAGAATGTTTTAAATTTTCTTTCTAAAGAAAATAACCCAATTCTATTTATCGATGAGATTCATACTATTATTGGAGCAGGTTCAGCGTCAGGAGGTTCTTTGGATGTTTCTAATCTGCTTAAACCTGCGCTTGGTAAAGGACAGATAAGATGTATCGGATCAACAACATTTCAGGAATACAGAGGGATTTTTAATCAAAATCAGGCACTATCAAGAAGATTTCAAAAGATTGATGTAATTGAGCCGACCTTTGATGAGTGCGAGGAAATTCTAATTGGTATTAAAGATATCTATGAAGAATATCATAATGTGAAATTTACAAATGAATCTATTAAATCAGCTATAGAGTTATCATCAAAATATATTAACGATAGATTTTTGCCTGATAAAGCAATTGATGTAATTGATGAGACTGGCGCATTGTTAAATATAAATAGAAAAAATAAAAACATCATTAAAGTTAATAAATCCCATATAGAAAGAACTATTTCAAAAATTACAAAAATACCTGAACAATCTATTACAACAAAAGATAAAAAGAATTTAAAAAATATTGAAGAGAACCTTAAAAGGGTGATTTTTGGTCAAGATAAAGCTGTCGAAACACTTTCTAATGCAATTAAGTTATCTAGAGTAGGTCTTCGGGACGAAAACAAAACAATTGGATCCTTCCTATTTACTGGTCCAACAGGGGTAGGGAAGACAGAAATATCAAAACAATTATCAGAAATTATGGGCATCGAGTTAATAAGGTTTGATATGAGTGAGTATATGGAGAGACACACTGTTTCAAGGTTAATCGGTGCACCTCCTGGATATGTTGGTTTTGATCAGGGTGGACTTCTTACTGAAGCCATAGTGAAATCACCTCATTGTGTCCTGTTGTTAGATGAAATTGAAAAAGCTCACCCAGATATTTTTAACATCTTGTTACAAGTAATGGATGCAGGTGTTTTAACTGATAACAATGGAAGAAAATCAGATTTTAGAAACGTTATTCTAATAATGACAACAAATATTGGAGCAGAGTTACTAAGTAAAAGAAATATAGGTTTTGCGGAATCATCTAACGAATCTGATGCTATGAATTCACTTAATAAGTTATTCTCACCTGAATTCAGAAATAGACTAGATGAAACTATTCAGTTTAATTATCTTGATAAATCTGTAATTTTATCCATTGTTGATAAGTTTCTAACAAAACTTCAAGCACAATTAGATAAAAGAAATGTAGAGATTGTTGTTTCTAACAAAGTAGTTAGTTGGATAGCTGACAACGGTTATGATAAAGAAATGGGTGCAAGACCTATGGAAAGATTTATCTCACAAAATATAAAAAAACCGCTTGTAGATAAGTTACTATTTGGGAATCTTAAGAGCGGCGGAATAATTAAGGTAGATATAGAAAAAGGTAAATTAAAGTTCGTAGAAGAAAAATCAAAAATTAAGGTCTAATTATCTACCTCTAAAAGTAATTCTTCCGACTGTTAAATCATAAGGAGTCATTTCAACTTTTACCTTATCACCAGTAAGTATCCGAATATAATGCTTTCTCATTTTTCCTGAAATATGCGCTGTAATGATGTGATCATTTTCTAATTTAACTTTAAATTTTGTGTTAGGTAGAGTTTCTATAACCTCACCATCAAACTCTAATTGATCTTCTTTCGACATATTTGGCTATTCTAAACTATTTCTAAGTATATACATATCTAAATAAACAGATATATTATTTAACATAATATATATTATGCGAATATATATACAAGAATATGACCATACTACCCCTACATATGCTCATTCAACAGAACTTCTAATTATATTAAGATCTTTAGTAAGAACGCTACCTATTGCTGTATGTGATAAATTATTTCTTGATATACCTATAATTTCTGCCATAGTCTCGGCCGCGTATATACCAGTACAATGTCCACCCATAAACTTAGTTAAACCATTATTTCCTAACCAATTTGCAGTTTTAAATATTGTTTCATCATTAGCTTTAAATAAATGAAATCCACCTATCGCTCCATAAACTGGAACATCTTTAATAGATTGAAGTTTTTTAGCTGTATTAATTATCCCCGAATGTCCACATCCAGACATCATAATCCAACCTTTGTCAGTTAGCATTCCAACAGATTGATCATCTTTGATTAAGTCCGGAATTGTTAACTGATCATCAAGATAATAACCTAATGGTCCGTTGTATGATTCAACTGTTCTTTCAACACTACCGGTTGCGTATAGATTCTCAGAAATCATTTTGTGTCCATCTAAAATTATAAATTTAATACCCTCCTCTTCAGCAACCCTTTTAAACCTTGATGAATCTTTAAAATTTCCTGGTCCTTCTTTTGATCCATCTTTATAGAATCTTTGATCAAAAAAACCTCTAGCAACATAAACTTCAGAAAAGGCATTTTCATTTAATTCCTTATAGGTTTTCCTAAGTTTTATTAACCCACCAGTATGATCGCTATGAAAATGGCTTAGAACAACTTTATTTACTCTGGATAAATCTTTTCCTAATATCGATGCATTATGCAAAACAGTATCCTCATGAAATCCAGTATCAAATAAAATAGACTCTTTATCACTTTCATACAATGCTGAAAAACTCCATTCACCAAAACCTCCATAATTTGAAATATTTGTTGCTAATACAGTAATTTGATAATCAGCAATGGCATTTAATGAAAATAAAAAAATTATAATCCTTAGTTTTTTTAGCATTCCCGACATCGTAGATTTAATTAAATACCAGCTGATACGCCTATAGCTACTGGTCTTATTGGAGATGCAGAACTACCTTTTGTTAGTAAGGGAAGAATAATCACACAGGATAACTCAACATTGTCTTTTGCAAGACCTTTGAGATTAAAGTTTTCAAGTGTGTGCACACCTGCTTGAGTAAGAAAATGGTGATGGGCAGGATTGGCAATGCCTTTTGGATTTTGAGACCTCTCAGGTCCGTATTCATCCTCATCTGCAAATGAATCAACGCCCCACGTATCAAGTCCTACGCCAACTACTTGTTTCTCAGAAAGATATTTAACTAAATTGTATGATACGCCAGGTGCTTTTGTATAATATATGCCCAATTCATCAGGATCTTGATAATAATCACTCCAACCAGTATTAATTAATACTACATCACCGGGCAATATACCTCTATCTTTCAGATTCGTTTTTTTAAGAGTATCCTCAATATGTTTGACAGTAACATATTCGCCAGCTTTCATAGACTCCCCATTAAAAATGTGTTTCCTCACATCTAAAAAAATAGCTGATGTAATTATTGGAGGGACTGTTTCAATTCCAAGTTTATTTAATGGTGCATCAGGGGTAGGTTTAACTTCCTTACCATTTAAATTTCCAAAATATTTTAATGAGGATAAATCTGCTTCGCCCTCTCCGCTCCAGACTTCATCTGTATATCCAAAATGTCCTAATGCATCCATTTGAGTTCCTTGATTGCCATCATTAACGTTTTCATTTAAAACGTCCATAGTAAAAACTTGTCTTGAGCCAGCCCATGGTATTTCTGGAAGAAATTTTGGCTTATATTCACCTGCAAATGGAGACAGAGGCATTGAAGAAGTTCGTTCATATGAAAGTTCATAAACTTTTGCATTAGGATTGCTCATTTGCTCAGAACATCTCTGATATGTTTCTATTCCTAGTAGATTTGTCATACCTCTTTGATCAGAAAAATTACCAGCAGAAACAGATAACATAACGAATGTTATATTTATAATTAAAATTTTATTTTTATGTTTTTGAAAATTAAATATCATTATGAGGTGCTCCACAAATTGTTGCCTTTAAACCTGAAGCTCCACCTTCTAATAAAGGCTCTAAAATATCTAACAAACCAGTTTCAATTCTCCAGTTTAAGTATTTAGCTTGATGGTCTAAAGTCTCCCAATCTTCAATCAAATGAATTGTATTTGATGATTCTTCGACAAATGTATTTACAGATATGCAGCCATCAAATGATCTTGTATCAGGTAAAGCACTTTTTAGTGTTTCTTTAAGATTATTCATCATGCCATCTTTGGCAGGAAATGAAACTATAACTAAATTTTTCATATTAACTCCATAAATCAATAATTTTATTATATGATTTCTTTTCGGTATTTATATCTTAAAAGGAAAATTAAATGCAAAAAAATATCCTACTCTTATTAATCTTTTCAATAAACATTAATGCTAGTACTCTTATGGAGCCAACCTCTCTATCTAAAGATCTGTATTCAATAGATATTCTTAATGGTGAATATAGTGAATCTATAGATAAACCTGAAAAATTTCTTGGTTTTGAATATGCTTCAAGAGTTGCTACTCCAGAACAAATATCCTCTGCAATTCAAGCATGGTCAAAGCAAAGTAATAGGCTTAAAGTAATTGAATATGCTAGAAGCCATGAAAATAGACCTCTTCATGCTGTTATTATAACTTCTCCGGAAAATTTAAATAATTTAGATGAAATAAAAAATAAAATTTCAAAACTCTCAGATCCAAGAATAACAAATGATAGAACAGCTAAAGCTTTAATTAATGAGCTCCCTGCTATTGCTTGGATGGCCTACTCTATTCATGGAAATGAGACTTCAGGTGCAGATGCTGCTCTAGGAATAATTTATCATCTAATAGCAAGTCAGGATAAAGATGTTTTAGATATGCTTAAAGAGATGGTGATTATTATTGATCCGGTAATGAATCCAGATGGAAGAGCTAGGTTTGCTAAAAATCTAGAACAATACAGAGGGACTGCTCCAAATTATGATGATCAATCTCTAATTCATACAGGAGACTGGCCATATGGAAGAACTAATCACTATTATTTTGACTTAAATAGAGATTGGGTATATTTGACACAACCAGAGACTCAGGGGAGAGTTTCTTTAATAAATGAATGGAAACCACAGATTCTTGTTGATGCACATGAGATGGGGTCACAAGATACATTTATGACTGGACCAGCAAGAGAACCAATTAATAAAAACGTTGACTATGATCTTATTAAATGGGGTAACGTATTCGCAAAAGATCAAGGTCAAGAATTTGATAAAAGGAACTGGCGTTTCTACACAGGAGAATGGCATGAAGATTTATATCCAGGCTATTCTTTTTATGTTGCCTTCAAAGGCACTTTAGGTATTTTATATGAGCAATCAAGAATGGCTGAAGACGGTGTCAGAAGGCCTGAAGGGACAATCCAGTCATACAAAGAATCAGTTCATCATCAATATGTAAGCACAATTGTTAATTTAAAAACTCTTAAAGAAAATTCTAAAGCAATGTACGAAGATTATTGGGACGGAAGAAAATTTAATGTTTCAAGTGATAGCAAGTATGCAAATAGATCATACGTAATATTACCTACAAAAAATAATGGCAGATTAAATGTTTTAGCTAATAAGTTAAAAGCTCAAGAAATTGAAATATATCAAAATAATAAACCAATATCTGTTTCAAATGTGTTGAAACAAAATGGTGTTATTGAAGATGAATATATCATCCCAGCTGGAAGTATGATTATTCCAAACAAACAGCCAGAGGCGCCACTAATTTCAGCAATTTTAGAATTTGATGCGGAAATAGATGAATCAGTTTTAGAAGAGGAAAAACAAAAAAGTATAAAGAATGGTTCATCTCTTATGTATGACACTACTGCTTTTAATTTTTCAATGATGTATGGGTTACGCGCAGTTACAGTTCCACAAAATATAACCAAGAATTTAGATGTTTGGTCACCTTTCAATGAAACAATTGAAGCATATAAAGATGCTGTGATGTGGGCAGTTGATGGAAAGGATGATAGATCGGTTGCCTTTGCAGCAAGATTAATGGAAAAGAATATAGAAGTAAGAATAATTGATAAAGATTCATACCTATCAGGACATAATCTTTCAAGAGGAAGTGTAGTTGTTATAGCTATGGATAATCCTCTTATCGAAGATTTACATCTTGATGTGAGCTCTACAGCATCAGCTTTAAATTTATCATTAGTATCAATTGAATCAGGTTTTGGTCCTGAAGAATTACCTGATTGGGGTGGTAGACACTTTAGATTACTTGAGAAACCCCAAATAGCCATTTTAAGTCATGAAGGTTTTAATTCTTATGATGTTGGAGTCAGTTGGTGGTCTCTTGATCATCATTTAGGTATTAGACACAGTCAATTAAACTCGTCTTTAACAGCTTATGGTGATTTAAGGCGCTATAACACCATCATTCTTCCTAGTGGAAATCCAAATTTAAGTGATTATGCAAAAAACATGTTAATGAATTGGGTAAAGCAAGGCGGTACATTGATCGCAAATAACGCATCAACAAGGTCTATTATTTCTTCTAATATAGGAAACGTAGAAAATTTAAATAGAACTTTTGAGAATAGTAAAACATTTAATATTGATTTAATGAGAGAAATATATTCATTAGAAAATCAAATTGATATTACTGGTGTTAATGATAATAAAGTGAATCCTAAAAATTCGTATCCATGGGAGTCAAGTGACAAGACATATTCAAAAGATCAATTAGAGATGCGTGATAAATGGCAATCTTTATTAATGCCCTCTGGTGCTATTGTTGCAGCTCGAACAGATGACAAGCACTGGCTCACATTTGGTACTGATGATGTCTTGCCTGTTCTATACAGCAATTATCCAATTTTAATGACTGGTGGAAACTCTGAAGCTATTTTAAGAATTGGTGAACTAATACCAAATTCTGAAGTATCCCAGAGTAGGACTATTAACTGGTCTCAAATACCAGCTGGATATGATATGAATGTAAGAATGAGTGGATTAGTTTGGCCTGAAGCAAGTCAGCGGATTGCAAACTCTGCCTATCTTACTCGTGAAAAATTAGGTAAAGGACAAATAATATTATTTTCTGGTGAACCAAATTATAGAGGTTCTGCAAGAGGAACTAATAGATTATGGCTGAATGCAGTAGTTTATGGAAGCGGTCTTGGAACTAACTCAAGAATAAATCCATAAAAATATATCGGTATTCTTTTATTTTACAAACTCTGTTACTTCATTTAAGAATCTATTAAATGACGGTTGATGATTGTACATCATATGACCAGCCTCGAATTCTGAAAATATTACTCTATCCATATCAACGGA
>CACPCZ010000013.1 GCA_902632555.1 uncultured SAR86 cluster bacterium
ATTCTAAATTTGCTTTTGACATTACTCCAATACAGTCTGAAACCTCATAGTTGAGTTTTTCATACCTCTTCAGAAAAGCAGATGCTATTGAGTTTTCTCTTATTATTCCCTGATCTATAATCCATTGAGGAAACATATCCCTTAAAACTAGATAAACGAACGCTCCATTTTGCTTCAATTTTCTAGCTAACGGCCCAAAGAAAATAGTTGGAGAATAATTGATACATAAATCAAAACTATCATTAGATACTTTCTCCGATATAGCTTGCCAAGCCCTAATTGAAAATAACCACTCATTAGTTACCCTCTTAAGCATACTAACCCCTCTAGTTTGTCCAGATTTAAAGCGCCAAATCTCTACACCCTCATATTCATCTATAATTAATTTTGATTTTTGATTTAAATGGCCCGGTGTAATTACAACAGATTTATGGCCTTTCTCTTGAAATTCTGATGCCAATTCATGGATCATCTTTGCATGAATTCTTGTTCCATTTGGCAAAGATTCATCTGTAAGTAATGCAACTCTCATTATAAGATTTTCATAATAAATTCTTAAAAAAATAAAAACTCTTAATATTTCTTCCAAACTACTCTGTTAACAAAATCAGTATAGCTTAGAATAATTCGCACAATTTTTTGGGATACGTTTGGCATGCTGTAGTCATATACTTTTTCAACGCCTTGATTCTTTTCTAGATTTAATATTTTTAAAGCTTGCAGTATTCTATCTGAATTTAAGCCAACCATCATAACAGCTGCCTCCTCCATTCCTTCTGGTCTCTCGTGAGCCTCTCGGAGATTTAATGCATGGAACCCCAGTATTGATGATTCTTCATTAATAGTTCCGCTATCGGATAAAGTTGTTTTCGAGCATATTTGCAACTTGTTGTAATCTGTGAATGATAAAGGTGGTAGTAAATTTACAAGTTTATTAAATTTTACATTGCTGTCCTTGATTTTTTTCTGAGTTCTTGGATGGGTAGAAACAATTATAGGTAATTTAAAATTTTTGGCTATTTCATTAAGAGAAGAGACAAAATTCTTAAAATTAGAAATAGAGTCTATATTTTCCTCTCTATGCACACTTACAAGAAAGTATTCCCTTTCTTTTAAATTAAGTTTTTTCAATACACTTGAAGAGGAAATCTTATGTTTATATTTTGATAAAACTTCATACATTGGGCTTCCGGTCTTTATAACCATTTCAGCAGGAATGCCCTCTGCCAAAAGATATTCTCTAGCAATGGAACTGTATGTCAAATTGATATCAGCAGTATGATCAACTATGCGACGATTAATTTCTTCTGGAACTCTCATGTCAAAACATCTATTTCCTGCCTCCATATGAAAAGTTGGTATTTTTCTCCTTTTTGCAGCTAAGACTGACAAGCAACTATTTGTGTCTCCGAGAACAAGTAAAGCATCAGGTTTAATATCTGCTAGAACTTTATCTACAGAAATAATTACCTTCCCAATAGTATCTGCTCCACTTTTACCAGCAGAATCAAGGATATGATCTGGCTCTCTAAGTTCCATATCTTCAAAAAAAATTTCATTTAATTCGTAATCATAATTTTGGCCTGTATGAATTAAGGTATGTTCAAAAAACTTATCTAATTGAGGCAAAATACATGAAAGTCTAATTATTTCTGGTCTAGTGCCAACAACGGTAACTACCTTAAGTTTTTTCATTTATAACCTCATAAGAAATTGTATCAGGAAGATCTTTATTAAATTGCTCATTAGCCCACAGTAAAACAATCATCTCATTATCACCAATATTTCTTATATCATGGCTCCAACCTGGAATTGTTTCAACAATTTTTGGTATTTTCCCCGAAGTTTCTATTGTTAATGTTTCATTAGTTATTATATTTCTAAATGAAAATTTAGCCTTGCCGCTTACAACAAGAAATTTTTCAGATTTTGTATGATGGTAGTGGCCTCCTCTTGTAATGCCAGGATGTGCAGTAAAAAAAGAAAATTGTCCTGAATTTTTTGTCTTCAACATCTCAACAAAAATTCCTCTCTCATCTTCATGAGATTCAATATCATATGAAAAGCTCTCAGGTTTTAAGTAACTCAAGTATGTTGAATATAATGCTCGTTGTAAGTTGTTTCCTACATCTTCAGTAATCAAAGATTTTCTTGAATCTCGAAAAGCTCTAATTTGTTTTGCAAGTTCGCCTAAAGTGATTTTATATTCGATCTCGATTTTTTCAAAATATAAGTTACTGGCTGTAATTTCAAGCTTGCTGATAAATGAATCAATAACGTCATCAATATAAACTAATCTTATTTCTTTTTGTTTATCATCAATCTTTATTGGTAAATCATTTGCGATGTTATTACAAAAGGTCGCAACTACTGAATTATAGTTTGGCAAACACCATTTCCCAAAAACGCCAGGTAATCTATAGATATAAACAGGGTTCCCATTTTCTTTATTTAAATTAATAAGAATTCTTTCTGCATCTTTTTTACTTTTGCCATATTCATTATCATCTTTAACCTGAGAAGACGAACTAAAAATAATAGGAATTTTTAAAGATTTTTTTAGAAGAATATCACAAATGCTTTTTGTGAGATCAATATTTACAGTTTTAAACATATCAACTGTTTTAGGTCTATTTTCACCTGCAAGATGGAAAATTACATCTGCATTTATGATAGATTCTTCTAATTGATCTAGCGAATCACCTCGGATAAATTTTATTAGATTAAAGTCTTTCTGTTCATTTAATCTTATGCATAAATTTTTTCCAATAAAACCATTTGCTCCAGTAACTAAGATACTTAAGTTTTTATCTTTTATCATGACTCCTCAGCATCAATTTCAACACCATCTTTTAATGCTTTTACAAAATTTAATTTCTCTAGTAGCTTCTCCATATCTCCACTATCAAGACGAATAGTATTATGTGAGGTGTATTCTTCTGCAGAAGCAGCATCAGTGTCACCTTTGCTTATATACTTTTCATAATTTAAAGACCTGTTGTCAGGCACAACTTTGAAGTAATCACCTAGATCTTCTGAATTAGCTTTTTCCTCTTTGCTTAACAAGGCTTCATAAAGTTTTTCACCATGCCTGGTTCCAATAATATTAATTTTATGGTCAGGTGCATTCAAAACCTTTTTAATGGCTTCAACAAGAACTTCTATTGTGCAAGCAGGTGATTTTTGCACAAAGGTATCTCCAGAAGAACCGTTTTTAAAAGCAAACAAAACTAAATTAACGGCATCCTCAAGTGACATCATAAATCTAGTCATATTTGGATCAGTAATTGTAATTGGCTCTCCTCCTCTTATCTGCTTAACGAATAGCGGAATTGCAGAGCCTCTTGAAGCCATAACATTTCCATAACGAGTAATGCATATTGTTGTATCACCACTATTCCTTGATTTTGCGACAATTACTTTTTCCATCATTGCTTTTGACATTCCCATTGCATTTATAGGATATACGGCTTTATCAGTGCTAAGACATACAACTCTTTTTACTTCAGATACAATTGCTGCCTCTAAGACATTCTCAGTTCCTAGTACATTAGTTTTTACAGCTTCTATAGGATAAAATTCACATGATGGAACTTGTTTTAATGCTGCAGCATGAAATATATAATCGACTCCTCGAACTACATTTAAGACCGACTGATAGTCTCTGACATCTCCAATATAAAATTTTAATTTTGGATTATTATATTTTTTTCTCATATCGTCTTGTTTTTTTTCATCACGACTAAAGATTCTTATCTCTTTCACATCTGAATCAAGAAATCTTTTTAAAACTGCATTTCCAAAAGATCCAGTACCTCCAGTGATTAAAAGTATTTTTTTTTGAAACATTTATGAAACCTCCGCTTTAAGACTACTACAAATTTTATACTTTTCTTCAAGATTGGGATAATTTATTAGGACCGCTTTATATTTACCTTTGTATACAAATAAGCTACCAGCTGCAGCTCCAACCAATCCAATTGAATTAAAAAGTTCTTCGATATCCTCAATACATCCTGCTCCACCCAAAATTGTAAGTGGAACATTAACTTTAGATTTAATATTTTGTGCTAACTCAATATCGTATCCACACATTCGACCATCATTATCTACAGAATTAATTACTATTTCACCAACCCCATTTTCTTGCAATTTCATTACAATCTCTTCAAGATGAATTTCAGACTTTTTCGAGCCATTTAGAGTAAAAACTTCATAGCCCTTCCTAAAAAATCCTGTTTTCTTCTTGACATCTAAGATCACAACTACAGATTGCTTGCCTACAGCTGAAGATATTTCTTTTATTAAAGATTCATTTTCTATTGCAGCTGAGCTAATTGCGACCTTTTCAACGCCCATATCAATTATTTTTTCTGCTTGTTTTGGATATTTAATGCCACCTCCATAGCAAAGTGGCATTCTGCATTCTGCTGAAATTTTTGAGATCAAATCAAATTTAGGTTCATAGTTTAAATTACTTGCATCTATATCAAGAATCATTAATTCATCGGCTTCTTTCTCATTAAAAATTTTGACAGCATTTATTGGATCACCAATATATTTGCCTTCTTTAAAGCCAAGAGTCTTTGTTAAACCTTCGTCACTTTGCATCAACAGACAGGGTATTATCCTTGGTCTTAACATTTTTCAATTAAACTAAAATTTTTAAGAAGTTTAGCACCCCAACGATGACTTTTTTCTGGATGACATTGTATACCATGGATATGTCCTTTTGAGATTGCTGCTTCAAATTCTATGCCATAAAATGCAGTTGCAGATACATTTTCTTTGGAATCAGAATCAAAATAAAATGAATGCAGGAAATAGAATTGAGCCGAATCTTGAAAACCATTACAAAATAATGGGGAATTATAGTTTGGCTTAATGGTGTTCCAGCCCATATGCGGAAGAGGCAATTCTTTTAAATGTTTGAAAGACTTAACATTCCCTTGAATCCAGTCCAAACCTTTTAACTTACCTTCTTCAGAGCTTGTTGCCATCATCTGCATGCCGACACAAACACCCAAAGTAGGAATCTTTTCCACTAAAACTTTTTTATCTAATTCCTCCCTCATACCTGATGTATTTAATTTCTCCATTGCATGATCAAAATGACCTACTCCAGGCAAGATTATTTTTGTTGCATTATTTAAATCCTCTTTATTTTTTGCTCTCTCAGCTATTATGTCTGAGCGCTTTAATAAATTAAGGAATGCTTGAATATTGCCAACGCCATAATCAACAACTTTTATCATCTAAAAAACCTTTTTTCTGGTCCTATATATCTCATAATTTGTGTTCCCAGACCAATCAACCACCTTTTATTTTTATAGTCTCGATAAGTTTTATTTGGTGATAAAAAAATATTTTGAAGATCTTCAACATTTAATCCAAGCTTGTTTGCAACAAACTCAAATTCATGTTTCAAAAACTCTTCGCTCATTTCTGGTTTCGAAATCCGGTTTAAGGCTTCATCTCTTGTCATTTGTTTAGTCATAATCAAACTAGAAAAATGAGCACGTCTTTTTTCAAATCCAAACTTCCTTGGCAACCAATAATCTTCATAAAATCTTGTAAATCTAGATTCATGATGTTTATGTTTAAAAGGCTCCCAATTGTATTCTTCATATAAAGTTCTTTCAGCGTCAACCTTTATATATGGTACATAATTTAGTGGAAAGTGAATTTTCATACCTAATAGTTTTTGATATATGAATTTATAAATTAATATATCTGTAATTGGAAAAGAATTTAAGTTGCCCTCACCATGTTTACTCCAAATATCTTTGAATAATCTTTTATCAATTCCAAGGTATCCGCCCCATTCCTCTGGCTCTCTGCAGCATTCTGTTGAAAAATTTGATCCAGTGAACACATGCTTAATCTTATGCTGTCTTGCAAATTTATATAGCCCTGAAAAAAAAGCTGCATCTTGAACTAAATCTTGATCTGATATGCCTGACTTTAAGAATGCAACTTGAAGTCTCCTAATCTCATCCCAGTTTATAACCTCAGTATATAAATCTAGTCCCAGGCCATCTACTAACTTTTCAATATTGCCAACAGCTTGATCAGTATTCCAACCAGCATCTACATGAAATAAAAGCGGCTTTAAGCCGAGATGCTTCACGGCAATGTGTGCAGTATATGAGCTATCTAAACCACCACTCAGACCGATGATGCAATTAAATTCTTTGTCTGAGTTTTGATTTTTTATTTCATTGGCAAGTTTTTGAAGATGCCTTTCTCCATCGTCTCCAGTATTCCAATTTGGTAAAACATTTTCTTCAAAATTAATACAATAATTACAAATACCTTTTTCATTAAAAATAATACCAGGATCAGAAGTATCCATAATACAATTAGAGCAAATTTTGTATTCGTTTTTATGATTATTCATTTTCAAAAGTTATTGTCATACTCATAAGTATTTATGTTTAGATATATCTTATTTTTGAACGTATTCTATCAACTTAAAGAACGTTTAGTTAGTAAATTTTTCCATTCTAAACAAATCTTTTCCTCATTATAAGATTGCTTAGCATGTCTAAAAATAGTATTTCCTACATTTTTTCTAAATTCTATATCAGTACAAAATTGTCTTATATTCTTATAAGGCTCTGTTACAAATGAACAGAACTTTTCTCCACCTGCAGAAGTTAAATACCTCTCGTAAGAAGGAGTTCTTGAGACCAAAACAGGTAATGCAAAACTTGATAAAAGCACTAGTTTGTTCTCTGGCTTGTTTTGCATTGTCATATCATCGTCTGGAATATAGATAATCCCAAAGTCTGATTTCTCTATTGCTTTATTTAAATTTGATTTTGACCATTCCCAAAATTTAATTTTTATTTTATGTTTTTTTGAAAGCTTGCTAATTATTTTTTTTGTATTTTTTTTTATATATCTGTCTCCAATCATATATGTATCTTTATCAGTAACAATATTTAAAATAATTTCTTGATCTACAGATTTAACTATATCAATAAGTTTATTTTTTACTTTGGAGAAACCGCCAGAAAGCCCCTCCCAAACGATGTTTACATTCGGGGATTCTACTAGCTCAAAGTTATTTTTATAAAATAGGGATTCGGTAATTACAAAATCTGGTATTACGTTTATATTTTTGTTTAATCTTAGTAAATTGTTTTTTTGCTCATCTGAGCCACATATAACAAAATCAGAGTTCCTGATAGCTTTTTCAACTAATTTATTATAATTAGTAAAATTGCCAAAGTTTTTCCACTTGAGAGCCTCATAGATAGGTCTCAAAAATTTCTTTAAGGGTTTATCCGATAGAAGATCATCACAATAATCAAATATTAAGGTTGTTTCTGGGAATTTTCTTTTATATTTTAAAACCTCATAAAAATTCGATGCTATTGTAAAAATTATGCAATCATATCTTCTATTTAAATCTGGAATCTCAAAAAAAAGGTTTTCCTTGTTTGCATAATGGCAAAACCTTCTCCTGTCAGCAGGATGAGAGTAGTCTTCAGAGTTACCTAAATATCCTAGTTTCATATGTTATTCGAATTATTTTCAAGCTCAGAGTATATCGAAAGATATTTTGAAGATACTTTTTGAATTTCAAAATTACTTTGTGCATATTCAATGATGTTATTTCTACTTAATTGTGAAGTAATTTTTATTTTTTTCTTAATTTCTTCTAACGTCATATCGTTATTTATAACGAAACCTAGATTATTAGAGCTTATTAGATCTGCAGCTGCACCTACATTCCTATTTACAATTACAGGAAGCCCTACAGCAAAATATTCAACTACTTTTGTGCCCATTCTCGTGAAATGATCCTTCTGGTATGGCAATGCATGAAAACCAATATCACCGGCTGAAAGATAGGAGGATATTTTTTTATGTTCGGGATGGATAATAGTAACTTGATTATTTTTAAGTTCAGATTTGGTTGATATCTCCAAAATAGTATTTAATTCATAACTTGGTGTGATAAATAAAAAATGAGAATCTGGTATTGAAGAGCTTAATTTTTTTACTACTTTTGATATTTCTTTTTTTCCAACATTGGACATACCAAAAGATCCAGAATATGTAAAAACAAGTTTATCCTCGATCCTAAGACTTTTTCTTAATTTCTTTCTCTCAAGAGGGTTAAAGTAAAAATCTTCTTTTTTGTAAATAATCGGGATAACTTTATTATTTATCTTATTTGAATAGTTATCTATAAAATAACTAGACATAGGTTTGTTTATAGATATAACTTTATTTGAGAGAGTTGAGCATTGTTTTTCGATCTTATTCCAATAAATCTCTGCTTTGCTGTTCTCTTTTATGTCTCCCATTGCAATATTCTCAAGAGTCCATAAACTTCTAGGCTCAAAGATAACATCCTTAAAACCAGCTGATATGGCTGCAGCACACGGCCAGTAACTTCTTGCATGAATTATTTTATCTTTCTTATTACAAAAAATTTTAATAATAATTGATAGATATTTTGTTATGAAACTTGAATATAGTTTGTTTCCAGCTGATTTTCTTAGCGGCAAAAGGAAGGGAAAATATTTAATTTTTAGATTTGGTGCAGTTTTAAATTCTTTAACCGTATATAAACTCTTTAGATGACTGAATAACTTCCAGGGCCTATTAATTACAAAAATCTCAAATTTGCGGTCAACTTCATTTTTCGCCATTTCAGCTAATGGCGTTATTACCTGTGACATAAAAAGGCCGCTTGAAATATCTTCAATTGTTATGTAGGTGATATTTTTTTTCATAATATTTTGTTTCTATCCCATGTCTTCTATGTATACATCTTTTTGCTTTAGATAAGTCAAGCAGACAATTGTCCAAAGAGGAAGCATCATGATTGTTCCGTCAAGTGAAAAGCTACTTATATTGCTTACAGCGATGATTAAGTATGAAGAGAATATAAATAACGTAAAGTCTTTATTGATTATTAAATTTTTACCAAAAAAATAAAAATTTAAAATTTTTAATAGTGGAAAATATAGAATACTTACAATAATTCCTCCCCCGAGAAAACCATATTTTAATAATGCTGATAAAAACCCTATATCATTTATTGAAAAATTCGTGATTGGATTTTGAATTCCAAAAGGTGTATTTTTTATTATTTCACTAATACTTTGTGCAGAAGATATTCTTTGATCCAGTGATCCTGATCTACCAAAAAATTCATCAGAGCTATCCCCATATCCAAAAACTTCAAATAAAGACAAAAGCGCTCGCTTCGAGACCTCAAATTCAGGCAGATTTAAAATATAAAATATTATCCATAACAAAAGAAATAGAATTACTGCTTTAAATACCCCCTTGAAACCTTCAAAGAAAACAAGAATATTCGTAAAATTTATATAAATTGATAAAGATAAAAGAAAAGAAAGGATGCTTGTTCTGTTAAGAGTCAGAATCAGTGAGATAAAAACAATAATTTGAAGCAAAAGATAAAAATTTCTTTTATAAATTGATATTTCTAATTTCCTCAGAAAAATTAATGTATGAAAAGTGATTCCCATGAGTATGCCTTGAGAAAGTGGATCAAAACTTAGTCCAAGTGAACGTGAAATACCAAGAACTTCAAATTCTTTTATGATGCTTCCTACGCTTATAGCAAGGCTTGTCTCTAGAGCAGAATAACCAAATAAAAACTGCTTTAAGCCGAAAATAGCTGATAAAACACCAACTACAGATGTTAATTTTGCTAATTTTAATATATCTTTTGACTCACATTTTTGACTATAAAAAAATGCTATAAAAATAATTAAGATAACAGTTAATAATCGAAATGAGACTTCGCTATATTCTGGCCGCAACATAGCGCTAAAAACCAAGTAAAGTAATGATAAAAAAAATAAGATCCACTTAAAGTAACTAGCTTTATTTAGAACCCAAAGAAATAAAGCTGTTAAACAAAATATATAAGTACCTAAGAAAACCATTTTTGAAAAAAAAAATGATATTGGAATAGTTAGAAAACCAAAGAATATTATGAAATTGGCTAGATTATGGTATTTAAGATACATGATAATTCAATCTCCATCTTAATCATTCAATGAAAAGTTTTAATTGCAGTCTTTATATGAGGTATCCCATGAAGCAATGATATTTTCTTTTCTTTTATCATTAGAGTCTACATTAATATTTACTGTCTCAAAACCAACTATTTCTGAGGGAGGCAAGTAGATTTCTCTTGTATCAAATCTATCTAAGTTATGAGGAGGATAGCCAAAAATACCAAGTCGCGTTTGCCAGGGCATAAGGCCTTCTTTCAATCCTGGGTAAGCATTTGAGTAAAGTTTAATCATCATGCAACCAAAACCATCACCACTATGAAAATTTTTGTCTCTCCTGTTTATTACTGTATAAGCTCTTCCGTCCATTGTTATGGGAGAAAAGAAACTTGGCTTAAACCATACTTTAGAAGAGTTTGAGAATAAGATTTTAGTTCCAGTAACATCATATTTTGTATTTTCATCTTGTTCAAGATACCAACCGGAAATGCCATCATAAAAAGGAGGTAAATAGAATCCAGGTATAACTAGTATTAATAAAAATACTTTACTTAATGATTTCAATATTGTTTTGAATCCAGCTCCTCCATCCAAGGTCTCAATCATTAAATTTAAGACTTTCCATATCGGTATAATTGAAGGAAGAATGACAAAAGCAAATGAAAATCTTCTAATCCAGATTGGTTCCATAAATAAATTAGCGATGGGGAATAGCAATAAAACTATTGCAGACCAAAAAAGTGAGACTTCATATTTATTTAGAATAAATTGTGACCAGAAGATAAAAGTAAAAAAAACTAGAAAAATTTTTACAT
This sequence comes from uncultured SAR86 cluster bacterium, assembly GCA_902632555.1. Classification (GTDB taxonomy): domain Bacteria; phylum Pseudomonadota; class Gammaproteobacteria; order Magnimaribacterales; family D2472; genus SAR86A. Next base: position 10,826 of record CACPCZ010000013.1, read on the forward strand.
CAGATGAAGATACTTTAGATAATTCGTTCTGAACAAGGTCTTCAACATAATTTATAACACGGATATCGTCACTTAATAAAGCAACCAAGAATCTGATAAGCTCTATAAACAAATCACTTAGTAAGAAAATAGCAGAAAAACAAACAACGAACAGTATAAAAGCAGATGTTAAAAGAGTCTGTTCATTCTTCATTGATCCACCTTTTGCCAACAATCTTAAAATATAATTTCCTTAACAGCACTAATACAGGATAACTAAATGCTGCAAATTTTTCATTTCTAAGCACTAGACGATAAGCAAAGGCTCTAATCCCATTGCCTTTTCCATAAATAGTGATGAACCGTGCAGCCTTATCGCCATACAATATGCTTCCATCTTCTTTGATCACAACCATTCCATCATCTAGATTTATACCCTGTCTTTTTACCATTAACACTGATTGTTCATCTGAGTTTCTAGCATTTGTAATTTTTATATTTTTAAAAGTCTTTTTTATATTAGAAACAACAATAAAATCATTACAGAATGGACATTCTCCATCATAAATTATTTCAATTCTTTTATTCATTTAAAAATCCTTGGTAGTTTATATATTGGTAATAGCATCATCCATGCCAAAAAATTCATTGAAAACATTATTCCTACAAATATTGTCATGAAATGAAATAAAGAATAAAAAATCCAATAAAATAATATTTTGTATGTAGATCTAGAAAATAAAAGTAAAGGAGCAATTAAATGCACTAAATATGTTAACAAGGCTCCAAATATATTTAGGAACTCACTTAATATCCCATTTGGTATAGGTAATAATGGCGACCACATGTAACCTTCAGTCAAAGAAGCTTGCGCTTTTGATATATTAATTTCAACCAGATCATATTTAGCCCATTCTGCATATGAAAGATCAATTACTTTATTGAAACCAGAAGTAAAGTAATACAAGACAAAAATAACAAATACAAGGAATCTTATATTTTTATAATATTTTTTCACTTCTGTTAAAGGCGTCACTGCAAACATAAGAAGACATCCTTGAAGTAAAAAAACTGCATCAATGTCTTGTCCAAGTCTAAATACAAAACCCCACAAATATGAAACAAGTATAAAAAAAATAATTGCACATAGTCTAGTATGTTTCTCACTAGAAAAAATAAACAGTAGAGCTGATAAAACAGCTGCAATTTGAACTAACTCAAGAGTGCCTCCCTGAGGCCATGGAACAAAGAAATGAATAAAGTGGAATGTGACCAGATCATACAAGATAGGGACTGCTGTTATAAGCATATAATCAGGCGGATATATATCTATTGGGTAACCACTTATTACGGAAACAGGCCATTCGCCAAAGTTACTAAAATTTCTGGAAAGGAGCTTCCAAATATATAAAGACCCTAGTATGAACTTAAGATAGTAGAAATATCTTTTATCTACAGGCTCATTGTAATTTAGTTCTAGATCTTTAAGGGCTGTATTAAACATTTTTTTGTTATTTCTTGTAGCATCCATATTATGGCTCAGTAACTCTATCTAAAAAAAAATCATTTTTGTTAATTTATTCTATTATATATGAGTATAGATCTATTCTAGGCTTCCATCCCAACTTAAGCAGAATCGTATTATCTCCAACAATATTGATAATATCTTTATTATTGTGAGAATTTGATTTATAAGATGGATTTATAAGATTATTTTTCAAAACTTTTTGCATTAATTCATTTAAATCATATCCAACTCCACTACAGATATTAATAACGCCTATTGAATTAGTTTTCATGATAATTAAAAAAGCTTCAGCAATATCCTCAACATGTAAAAAATCTCTTAAGCCAGGTTGTTCTATTTGGAAAGGCTCTTTAAGTCCCCTTGCAACTTTTTTTAATTGCGGAATAAGTTTATTTTCATTATCTTTTGGTCCATAAGGGAAAAAAATTCTACACCAAGCTATAGAAACATTAGAATTATTACAAACTTCTGAAATTAATTTTCTTGTTCTATTCTTTGAAATGCCATAAAGACTAGTTGGTTTACATTCAGAGGATTCAGTTAACTTTTGATGTGAGTTCCATGAATACTCAGCACATGATCCAGCAGTAATTACGTTTTTGCCGCCTGAATCACAAAATTTTTTAATTAGCGATACTGTTTTATTCATCCAAAGAGTATTTTCTTTTGAATCCCAGAATTTACCATGCTCGGTATACCAAGCTAGATGAATAAGATGAGTAGGTTTTATTTCATTTAAAATATTGCAGATCTTAGAATCTGTGTCATTGAGAATATCAACCTTAAAAAAAGATCCTTTAAAATTTAATGGCTTAGTTCTTCCTATAACAGTTGTATTGATATTTTTAGATTCAATAAGTTTGAGGAGGGGTTTGCCAATAAATCCATTAGCTCCTGTTAAAAGTAAATTTATTTTATCCATAAATATATAGTTTTGTTATAGATACAATTAGTTCTATAAAATCTTAAGCTCTGGAACCACTCTAACAAATTTAGTTCCTTTTTCTTTTAAATGACTGAAATTTTTAAGGATTTCTTCTGCAATATTCCAAGGAAAAATTATAATAAAATCGACATAGGTTTCTTCGAGTTCTTTTGGATCTAAAATTGGAATACGACTTCCAGGCAAAAACTTATTTTGTTTAGATGGTGCAGCATCACAAACAAAATCTATCAAGTCCCCTCGAACACCAGCAAAGTTTAACAAAGTATTTCCTTTAGCAGCGGCACCATAAGCTACAATTTTTTTGCCTTGATTTTTCTTATCTATTAAAAATGATATGAAGTCGTTCTTTATTTTCTCTGCTCTAGCTTGAAAATTGAAATAAGTCTCTAGATCTTGTAATCCAAAATCTAATTCTTTCTTTAACTGATGATCGACAGATTGATCTATTATGAATAAATCAGATTCATAATGACAACCATAAACTCTTAAACTCCCTCCATGTGTATCAAGCTCTTCTATTTTCCAAACCTTGAGACCAGCCCTATAGAATATTGATTGTACTGCAGTTAGAGATAAGTATGAAAAATGTTCATGATATATCTGATCAAATTGTCTGCCTTTAATTGTATTTAATAATTGGGGAAATTCTAAGGTTACCACTCCATCATCTTTAAGTAGTTCTTTTATACCAGATGTAAAATCATTAATATCTGGTACATGAGCATAGACATTGTTCCCGAGAATTAGATCTGCTTTTTTATTTTCTGAAGCAAGCTCTATAGCAAAATCTTTACCAAAAAATTTTCTAACAGTTGGTATATTTAATTTTTCTGATGCTTCTGCTGTACTATCAGTAGGCTCTACTCCTAAACATGGAATTTGTTTTTCAACAAAATTTTTAAGAAGATAGCCATCGTTTGATGCAATTTCAACAACAAAACTATTAGAATTAAGATTTAAAACCTTGACAATTTTTTCAACATAATCCGCAGCATGATCTAGAAAACTTTTTGAAGTGCTTGAGAAATATGCATATTCTGAATCAAAAAGCTTGTCTGCATCAGTGTAATCTTCCGTCTGGACAAGCCAGCATTTATCACAAACTTTTACTTTTAGTGGAAAGTACAGTTCAGGTTTTTTTAGTTTTTCTTTATCTAGATATGCGTTAGAGGGAGGTGCCATTCCAAGATCAAGAAAATAATGTTCTAATTTTGTTTTACAATGTCTACATTTCATCATCAATCCCTTTAAAATTCTCATCAATATAAACATGTCTCATGTCACGTTTTGATAGATTAGCTGGGGGCATAGGCCAATCTACATTTATAGTTGGATCATCAAACCTAATACCAGATTCATATTCAGGTGAATAAAGTTGAGTATGAAGATATAACAATTCTGTATTTTCTTTTATTGTTTGAAAACCATGAGCAAAACCCTCAGGGATAACTACCATTTTCATATTTTTATGTGTAAGTTTTGTTGCAAAATATTTTAAATACGTTTTAGACTTGGGTCTTAAATCAATTGCAACGTCCCATGCTTCACCTTGCAAGCATCTAATTAATTTCATTTCAGATTTTGGAGGTCTTTGATAATGCATTCCTCTGATACTCCCAATTTGACTTGTTTTGGAAATATTAATCTGTTTAATTTCTCTTTTGCCTAAAATTTCACTTAATTCATTAGTGCAAAATAATCTGGAAAATATGCCTCTATTATCTTTTAAAACATCTGTTTCAATTACAAATAAATCGTCTATATCTGTATTGACTACCTTAAGTTTCATACAACTTTTTTTTGTGAATCATAAACTTAATGATTTGTTGCTCAGAAATTATTTCATTTTTTTCTATTAAGCTTTTGTACCATGTTGATGTATATTCTATAGATTCGTCTAAATTCCATACAGGCATCCAATCGAGAATTTTTTTTGCCTTTGTGCTGTCTAAGTGTAAAATTTCTGCTTCTTTGTATAAATTATTATTTGAAGTATTTTCCCAAACAGCTTTCGACCAATATTTTGAAAATATTGATAAAACATCCTCGACGGTTTTATTACTTGAAATTTCTGGTCCAAAGTTAAATGCATCATCGACATTGAAATCATTTTCTATAATCCTTTGTCCCAAGACAAGATATCCATTGAGGCAATCTAAAACATGTTGCCATGGCCTTGTTGATTTAGGTGACCTCACTTGGAGATTATCATTATTAATTATTGCTCTTATTAAATCTGGTATTAGCCTATCCTTTGACCAGTCTCCGCCACCAATTACATTTCCAGCTCTTGCAGATGCTAATCTACAAAAGTCTTCTTTGAAGTATGATCTTCTGTAGCTGGATGTTACAAGTTCTGCAGCTGCTTTCGACGCGCTATATGGATCTGAACCACCCAAGGTATCAGTTTCCTTATATCCTCTTGATAAGCTTAAATTTTCGTAACATTTATCAGTTGTTACGACGATAATGCCTTTTAAATTCTCAAGACCTCTACAAATTTCTAAAATATTAACGGTTCCTACTACATTAGTTGACCAAGTATTTATTGGGTCATCATATGAATCTATAACTAAAGGCTGGGCAGCCATGTGAAAAACAAAATGAGGATCAGATTCATGTATAAATTTTTTTACTTCAGGAAAATCTCTTATATCTTGATGAATTTCCTGTATATTTAAATTAAGCTCATCAAGATGATTATTGCTTTTGGGCTCAAGTGAAATACCAAATACTTCAGCACCCATCATCTTAAGCCATAATGTAAGCCAGCTGCCCTTAAAACCATTATGACCTGTTATAAGAATTCTTTTATCCTTATAACACTTATCAAACCAATTTAATCCCACATCTTCCAAGGCGCTCTCCCAGACTCCCATAAATCTTCAAGTTGATTTTTTTCTCTAAGTGTGTCCATTGGTTGCCAAAAATCATTATGCTTAAAAGCTGATAACTCGTCTGACTTTGCAAGATGTTCTAGAGGCTCTCTCTCCCAAACCGTATTATCATCCTTAATAATATCTAAAACTTTTGGTGAAAGCACAAAAAAACCACCATTTATTAACCCATCATCATTAGTTGGCTTTTCAGCAAAACCAGTGACCTTATTTCCAGAGCAAACAAGAGCTCCATATCTTCCAGGAGGGTTAACAGCTGTTAATGTAGCAAGCCTATTTTTTTCAAAGTGGAAATCAATTAATTGTTTAATATCTATATTGGATAGTCCATCGCCATAAGTTACACAAAAAGCCTTTTCGTTTTCAACATATTTTTTAATTCTTTTTAATCTTCCGCCAGTCATGGAATGTTCTCCAGTATCAACCAGAGTCACCCTCCAAGGTTCAGTCTTTTGTTCGTGAATTTCAAGTTTATTATTTTTAACATCTATAGTTACATCAGAAGAATGTAAATAGTAATTCTTAAAAAACTCTTTGATCATATAACCTTTGTAACCACAACAAATAATGAAATCATCTACTCCATGATATGAATAAATCTTCATGATATGCCACAAAATTGGCATATTACCGATTTCAATCATAGGTTTAGGTCGAAGATGTGTTTCTTCAGATATTCTTGTTCCTAGTCCACCTGCAAGGATAACTGCTTTCATATTTCCCCTTCTTAATAAAAATCAATTATAAAAAGTTTTAATCGCTGCTATTATTCTATCCATCATCTCATTAGTCAATTCAGGATATATAGGTAATGACAAAATCTGTGATTGATTTTTATAAGAATTTGGAAAATCATCTTTTTTGTGCCCAAGGTATTTATATGCATCCAAAAAAGGTAATGCAACAGGATAATTTATGACCGTTTGAATTTGTTTTGATTTAAGGTAATTTGAAAGCTCATCTCTTCTAGAGGTTTTTATAACAAATAAATGCCAAACGTGAGATGCTGTTCTTGATGTTGTTGGCAACTCTAAATCTCTAATTCCACTTAATTCTTTCAAATAATAGGATGCCTTTTCTTTTCTAAGCTTTGTCCATGCTTCAATCTTTTTAATCTTAACATTTAAAATTGCTGCCTGAATTCCATCCATCCTACTGTTAATGCCTTCTATTTCATGATCTCCTTTTTTTAATCCGCCATGTCTCGCAAAAATAGTCATTTTTCTCAATAAACTCTCATTATTTGTAAGTATGGCGCCTGCGTCACCCATTGCTCCAAGGTTTTTCCCAGGATAAAAAGAGAAAGTTGACGCATTTCCAAATGTTCCTACAAGTTTATTTTTATATTTAGCTAAATGAGCTTGAGCGCAATCTTCAATGACCCATAGATTATACTTTTTTGCAATTTTCATTATTTTATCCATTTCTGCAGGCTGTCCATAAAGATGAACCGGAATTATTCCAACGGTTTTACTTGAAATTTTGGACTCGATTTGGTCTACATCAATTGTAAATAAATCCTCATAAGTATCACAGAAAACAACCTTTCCTCCAGCTTGGGTAACTGTTTCGGATGTAGATATCCAAGAATGAGATGGAACTATAACTTCGTCTCCGTCTTTTAAACCTAATGCCACCATGCATATATACAATGCATCAGTTCCATTGGCACATGATACACAATATTTATTGGTCATTAGCTGAGCGAATGACTTTTCAAATTTATCAACATGTTCACCTCTGATGAATGAGGAATTTTTTATTACAGAATTAATAGCTTTATCGATTTCAGGTTTGATACTCTTATATTGCGCATACAAATCTACAAATGGTATTTCTTTTTCAGACAATATTTTTCACCGTTTTTTTATTAAATGCCAGCATAGTTTAGGATTGTCTTTAAAATACAATACATCTTTAAGTGTATCTTCATCTATTTCATTCCAATTAAAAGTAGATATTAAATCAAAATTATTTAGCCATTCATTATCTATTTTACATTCTTCATTATATATTATTGCGAATTCTGTATCCCATTTAGAGCAATTCTTATAAACTTCATCTGGAGACTTCCCCCAACACTGAGGAGCTCCAATATAATTAGTTTGCATAACCGCCCACCAATCTGGAAACAAATGAATGTTTTTTTTCGCTGCCACTAAGAGAGGAAGTTCATGCAAAGACCTATATCCATCAAAAAGCTGATCATAAAGATCGCCAGGATCATTAAAAGCAAAGTAAATCCTATTATTTTCTGGAACTTTAACTAAAAAATCTTCTAGCTTTAGCTCTAATTGAGAATGATCAAATGGTTTATAAGTGATTTGGTCTAATAAACCCTTACTATTTGAAGATCTATTGATACCTAAAACACTAATAACTGGATTACAAACAACAAATACAGAAATTGCTGTAAGTATATTTGGATTTAATTGAATGGCTTCAAAAATAAAAATAGAAATAACAACTATGATTACTGACTGTATGTCAGCTATTCGAATAAATACTTGGTTAACAACAAAAATCAATATGGCTAAGGCTGGCAATACTAAAAGTTCTCCAGCGCTATAACTAATTAAAAATAGTGATAAAAAATAAATGGACAAAAAATAAAGCAGAGTCCAATTAAACTTTCTGCCATATCTTTTATAGCGAACATTATTTGAACGAGCTCCAATTAAACTTGCTATATCTTTTAATGTATTAACAAAATCTTTATAGCTCAGGAATCCGAAGACTTGGCTCAAAATTACAACATAAGAAGGTATTAATGTACATGCTATCAACAAGTCTAATTTAAGATAAGAAAGAGTTAATACAAATGGCGTAATTAAGATTATTGATGTTATGCCAGCAAAAGCCGCTCCTACTAGAACGAAAGATGACAGAATGAGCTGATCATTTTCAATAAAAAAAAGAATTGACGGCAACCACATCCATCCCATGATCTGATAATTCATCCTTGCGAATGCCATTGAATATGTTGCTGAGCTAAATGCTAGTATTATAATTATGCCTGTCGCCCATAAGATGTTGCTTTCAGAAAACCAAAGAAAATGACTTGCTGAAAAAAATAAAGTGCCCAAAAGCAAAACAACAGCTCCAGCATTAGCAAATATATAATTAGATAGTAATGAAATATGGAACCAATTTTTTAAAGGATAATTTCCAAGACCTAAAATTGGACTATTTGCATTTCTACCAAATTTATTAATATTAATATATTGAATCCTGTAAAAGAGGTTATTTATTGCATGTTCAGGACAGAAACCCATGTAATTGCTCCATCGTCCGTTTAAAAGGATTCTTGATGCGTATATAGTTTTGAACCAGGCAAAAGGTATGATTAGATTCAAAACCATATCATTTAAAAATATTTCAATCTTTGGCTTTATGGACTTTTTATAAAGATTTATCATGATTTAAATTTTACAAGTATATTTCTCTGTATAGATGAAGGTATGGATAAGATTATCAAAGTAATGATAACCATAAAACCTAGTAAATGAACGAGATTATTTTCTATATATCTCTCACCTGCGTTTAAAGTGAAAAGCATTGTGAATGATAGAGCCAAAAAAAGCTTAAACCCTAAGAGGAAGAATGGAATTTTTATAGGCCATAAAAAATTACTCACAAACATAGTAATAATATTCCAAAATAGATAAGTAATCACAGTAGCTACGGCAGCGCCATAGGAGCCATATAGTGGCACAAGCAGCCAATTTAGAAAAATACCCGCGACAGCTGCGGTAATCATTAAATATAGATTAATATCAGTTCTTTCGCGTTTCCATAAACCAGCAGAGCCTATAAGGAAAAAACCATACAATATTGCTTGCCATACCAAGATAGAAGCAATAGGCCAGGTACTATGATAAACAGGAGCAGTGAATACTTTGAGCAACCATGGCATAAGCATAATTATGAAAATTGCTAACGCAGAACCAAGTCCTATATACAGTCTAGAAATTAGCCTAAATGTCTCTGGTCCATCATCTGAATGCATCGAATCCATCGCGATTGGCCACCAAGCTTTTCTAAAAACTCCGACTGTTGCAGCAATAATTAGACTAAATTTAGCCCCAACTGCAAATAAACCCAATGCTTCTGAACCATAGTAAAAATTTATAAACCATCTATCTAGAGTACTCATTAAAAACAAAGCTGCCTCAGCAGGAACTAAAGGAGCTCCAAATTTTAACAATAACGGCCACCAATTATAATGGACTTTGGAAAAGGTAAGATATTCACGAAGAAAAAACCAACTGATGCAACTTATAATTAGACCAGAAATAGCACTACCAATAAAGAAACCAAGAATTCCATAATCAAATATAAGAACAAACGATAATATTAAAATAGCAGCCATTATAATTTCTGCAACACTTACCAATATGAAGCTCCAAGGACGATATAGTAGACGGAAAATCTCAATACTTTGAGTAAGGATCTGTGCAAAAAAAGTACTAACAAATGCAATAAAAAAGTGTTCAATTTTTAAAGAGGAATCAAATATAACTGCATATATTGAGGGTGTAATAATAGTTGCAACTAAAACCACTCCACTACCCCATGCCAACCTCCATTGAAGAATAGAAGAAATAATTTGAGCTTGTTTTGGCTTACCCTCATCTTTATATTTGAAAAAGTACATCGATTGAGCTGAGTCAAGACCCATCATCATAGCAGCACCAAAAAAACCAGATATTAAAATGAGCATTTCTATTGACCCATATTCTTCTGGACTAAAAATTCGTGTATAAATTGGTAATAGCAAAAAAGAAACACTTTTTGCTAAAATAGCCCCAACACCATAAATCAATGAATCGTGGCTCAGCTGCTTAAGTCTCTTCAATATAAATACCTTAATTTTTTTTGATATTGAATTTTAAAGATAATTTTTTGTAATTGCACGAAGAAGTAGTTTGATGGCGGCGTTATATGCTATTTCTTCATTTAAAAAATAAGAAGCTTTTGGATCTAAAGCATAATCTTCTTTATCAAGAACTGTACCTTGATCGATCCTGCTAGTAACTATATGTAAACAGGCACTTTGGTTATATGCTTTCGATTTAAGTGCCATGTCAATTGAACCAAGACCACCAAAATCGGGAACTGTTGCTGCGTGAATATTAAGGACAGGGATTCCAGTATTCAAAATTTCTTTATTAATGATAAGGCCTGCTCTGAATAGAATTAATCTATCTGGTCTAAAGTCCTGAATAATTTTTAATATGTCTGCGTTGGATGAGATGCCACTCAGTTTCTTATTTGGTTTTTTATTTTTGCGAGCAATTTCATTTAAAGCCATTTTAAAAATTAAACTTGGTTTGAGTATCTTTTTCTGAATTAATCTCTTTATTCTTTTAAGATTTGTGGAACGATCAATTATAATCTTTGTATCATTATCGGTATTATTTATTTTTGTTAACGCTGAACCTGCAATTTTGTCATTACCTAGAATTAATAGTGTTTTAATCATTTCGTTACCGTAAAATTAATAGTTGTCTTACTTGCTTCTCTGGAATTAGGGCATTCATCACCAATATTTTTATAGCATTCAAGATCAGGAACACTATATTCAATTACTTCTCCAAGTTGTATGCCTTTTTTAAGATATTCTTTCATTACCTCTTCTTTATTTGGAACCCGAACCGGATAATGAGAATATGTAGCGCCTTCAATTATTGGAGGCAACTTCCAATCATCTCTATTTTGTAAATTTTTTGAATAATTGTTTGCCATGTTTATTCGGTATTTAATTATTTGAGGATATTTTTTTAATTGTACTAATCCTACGCTAGCCTCAAAGTTTGACATATTCTCTAAATAATCTGGGGGGAAATGTATCTTGTCATCTAAGTGATAGGCCTTTGTGAATAGATCTAAAATTTTCGTATTTTTTTGAATCCAATATGTCACAGCATATATATAT
>CACPCZ010000014.1 GCA_902632555.1 uncultured SAR86 cluster bacterium
TCTAAATTAAATATTCCTTTTTATATAGATAAAAATAGAGTAAGAGCAGTTGAAAAAATTATTGAAAACCATGACTGTGATGTGATTATTTCGGATGATGGTTTGCAGCACTATAAGATGAAACGAGATATTGAAATCGCAGTTATTGATGGAAAAAGAAGATTTGGCAATAAATTAACTTTTCCAGCTGGCCCTCTAAGAGAATCAATCAAAAGATTATCTAGTGTTGATTTCGTTGTAAATAATAGCGGACCTACTGAAGAGAATGAATTTCTTATGAGTATAAGTCCATCTGAATTTGTGCATCTTAAATCTGGAAAGAGTTATGGTGTAGAAGATTGGCCAATGCACAATCAAGTTCATGCTGTGGCAGGACTTGGTAATCCGGGAAGATTTTTTGATTTGCTAGAAAAGCTTGGATTCGATATTGTTCGACATCCATATCCTGATCATCATAACTTTGACTCCAGTGATTTGTTTTACTTAGATCATTTACCAATTATTATGACCGAAAAAGATGCATCTAAATGTAAAGACTTTGATAATAATAAAATTTGGTATCTAAAAATAGATGCAGATGTTAATAATAAATTCATTGATCAACTACAAAGTAAATTAGAAGAAATTATTTAGTATGAACAATACTTATATATTGATACCTTCCAGAATTGGTTCAACAAGATTAAACAGAAAACCTTTAATTGAAATAAATGGTGAATCACTAATTCAAAGAGTTTATAAAAATGCTCAACAGATAACAAACAAAGTTTTTGTTGCTACAGATTCAGACGAAATCAAAGATAATCTTTCTGACTTAACTGATAATGTAATTATTACTTCTTCAAATCATATCTCAGGAACTGATAGGATATTCGAAGCTGCAACTATTATTGGCCTTGATAGAGATGATTTAATAATAAACCTTCAAGGTGACGAACCCTTTCTTCCTTCTAATGCTGTAAATCAATTAGTTAATGATTATAAAAAAAATACGTGTGATGTAATAACCTTATCAAATCATTTAGAGTCTACTTCAGATCTCAGTAACCCAAATTGTGTAAAGGTTGATATAGATATGAATAATTTTGCTCTAGATTTTTTTAGATTGAGTGAAAAGAAAAATTTAAAAAGACACGTTGGTGTCTATGGATACTCATTTCATACATTAAATAAACTAGTTAGCTTAGACCCAACAAGACGAGAAATTGAAAATAAATTAGAACAATTAAGGTTTCTAGATCATCAATTTAAGATATATGTATCAAATTATGGCGGACAAATACCTCACGGTATTGATACTGAAGAAGACATAATTAAAGCACAAAATTATTTAGATAATAATGAAAATAATCCAGAATCATAAAATTACTAATTCATTAAAGATTGATTCAATTTCAAAATTTTACGTTGAGATTAATTCAAAAGACGAATTTTTAGATCTATATGAGTATATGAAAAATAAGGACTTAGATTCATTAGTTATAGGAGAGGGAACAAATTTAGTACCACCTAATTTTTTTGATGGCATCGTAATAAAACCAAATTTTAAGAATATATCTTTTTGTAATCAAAAGAATATTGTCAGTGTAGGTTCATCAGTAAACTGGCATTATTTTGTTTGCTCATGCATTGAAAAAAATATTTCAGGCTTCGAAAATCTATCACTTATTCCAGGCTCAGTTGGAGCTGCACCTATTCAGAATATCGGAGCTTATGGTCAGGAAGTATCAAATTTAATTGAAAAAGTTCATTGTTTTGATCTTAGGACTGGTGAATTTCATACTCTTGATAATAAGGACTGTAAATTTACTTATAGGAACTCTTTTTTTAAAAGAAGCTCATTAATAATTTTTTCTATAGATTTTATTACAAATCATAATTGTGAACTCAATTTAGAATATGAATCTATACAACAATATATGAATCATTTCAAAGTTGATCCTAAGAGTCTAACAGCAGCTAGAGTGTCTGAAATAATTTGTGAGATAAGAAAAAATACATTACCAGACCCAAAAATAATTCCTAATGCCGGCAGTTTTTTTAAGAATATCAAAATGTATAAACAAGATATTAATGACAAAATATTTTCACTAGATAAATTGATTATTTGGGATTTAGAGAATGGGTTAGTAAAGGTCGGAGCGGCTAGACTAATCCAACTTATCAAAGATCAATTACCTGTAAATAAAAATGTAAAGTTATATGAAAAACATGCCTTAATCCTCGTTTCAAATTCTCTTGCAAGTCAGTCTGAAATAGTCGAGTATGCAAACTCAATTAAAAAATTAGTTTATGATAATTTTAATGTATCGTTAGAAATTGAACCTATTATTGTAAATTGATTATGTTTTTATGGTCCGCATTAGCGCATTTAATAGCTCTGACCAGTCCAGGACCCGATACAGCTATAGTTCTTAGACAAGTTTCATTGTATGGCAGAAGAGAGGGTTACAAAGCTGCTACTGGAATAGGAATAGGAATTTATATTCATTGCTTACTCGCAGTAAACGGAATTTCTTTAATAATTGTTTCAGATAACTTTTATAAGTTTTTGATTACCTTAATTGGTGGTCTTTACATTTTATATTTGGGCTTAAGCATGATCACAAGTGATTTAAAAACCTTACCATCAATCAAAGGATCTTCTAACTCAAATGCTAATAGCTTTATCAATGGATTGGTGACAAACATATTTAATGTAAAAGCGTTTTTATTTTTTATTTCTCTTTTTACAATATTAATAGATGGTATAAGTGATTTTTATTTCTATGTTTATCCAATATATTTTGCTATTACCTCATGTTTGTGGTTCATGTTTTTAAGCTTCATTGTCACAGTGTCAAAAAATAAAAACTTTAATATATACTCAAATAAATATGTATCTTTTTTGATGTCTTTTATCTTATGTTTTATTGCAATATTTATTTTAGTAAGATCTTTTTATGAGTATTTCTAAAATCACAGAAAATTTGAAAGGATTTGAAAAGAAATTTCCTCCTGTTGAAAAATGGAATCCTGATTTGTGTATAGGCCATGAATTTTTTATTAACAGAGAAGGGGAATGGTTTTATGATGGCTCTTCTATCAAAAATACTAAGTTAGTGAATTTATTTTCAAGTGTTTTAAAAAGAGAAGGCGAAATATACTACTTGGTAACACCAGTTGAAAAAATTTTAGTCAAAGTTGAGCTGGCTCCCTATAAAATAATTGATTTTGAAGAAATTGATGGCGATATTAAATTAATTAGTAACTTAAATTATGATTTTTTTCTTGATAATAATCATAGGACAAGATTGGTTGACTTTGAACATTCAAAAGTACCACTTGTAAACGTAAGAAGTAATATCGAAGGTTTTATTAACAGAAATACATACTATAAATTAGTTGATTTAGCTTTGAGCAAAAACTTTAAGCTAGAGGACGAGCTTTATATTAAAAGTTTTAATATCAATCACGTAATAGGAAAAATTGCATAAAAAATTAAATTTACCAAAAAAAATATGTCCCGTTTGTGGTAAGCCATTTAATTGGCGAAAGAAATGGAAGAAAGACTGGGAAAACGTTATATACTGCAGCGAAAAATGTAAGAGATCTAAGAATTGAGAGTCTCTTCAATCCATTCGTTGATATAAAATTCTAGTAACTCCAATGGTAGTGAGCCTCTTTTTAGAACTTCATAATGAAAATCTTTGATATCGTATTTATCGCCTAATAATTCTTCTGACTTATTTCTTAATTCAAGAATCTTAAGTTGACCAATTTTATAAGCAAGCGCTTGTCCTGGCCAAGCTATGTATCTGTCAACTTCATTTTCTATATCAAGTTGAGATTTTGCAGAATTTTCTAGAAATAAATTTATAGCATCATCACGAGACCAATCCATATAATGCATTCCAGTATCAACAACAAGTCTTATTGCTCTCCACATGTCGTATGTCAATTGTCCAAATTTATCATAAGGATCATTATAAATATCTATATATTCACCGAGCTCTTCGCTATATAGACCCCATCCTTCAACAAAAGCTGTTATGCCTTGATATTTTCTAAAAGTTGGGACATTTTCAAGTTCTTGCGCTATTGATATCTGAAAATGATGTCCTGGTACAGCTTCATGAACTGTTAAAACAGGTATTTCATACTTTGGTCGTGATTCGGGTTTATATAAATTCGCATAAAAATAGCCAGGTCTTCCAGGACTAGGGCTATTATAATATGCAGTAGTTGTAAAAGGAGCGGTCTCATCTGGTATAGGTATTACACCGTAAGGTGCTCTTGGAAAAGTTTTGAATATCTTTGGTAATAGTGGATCAATTGTTTTTGACATTATTAAATATGCATTAAATAGATCTTCAGGATTATCATAATAAAAACGTGGACTTGTTCTTAGGTAATTTAAAAAAGAATTAAAATCTCCATCCCAATTTACACTCTGAATAATTTCATCCATTTCTAATCTTATTCGTTGAATTTCTTTTAGACCAATTTCATGAATTTCTTCTGGTGTTAAGCTTGTAGTTGTGTAGAATTTTGCTAAAAATTCATAGTATTCTTTTCCATTAGGGATATCCTTAATACCTATGGAATTGCGTGACTTGGGAAGGTATTCATCTTTTAAGAAATTATTTAGCTTTTTATATGCCGGATTAATTTTATTTTCAATTAATTTTTTTGCATCATTGATGAGATCTGCTTTTTCTGAGGTTGTTAAAATATTATCATCTGCCTCTAAAAAAACTTTTAAATATGGATTTGATTCAATGTCTGATGATGTAATGGATTCGATTTGAGAAATAACACCTCTTGTTACAAGTTTTGGTTGAGTATGACCAGTTTCTAAACCCTTCTTATTGATTTCATGGAAGTTATCTATATTATCGACAAATTGGTGAAGTCTTTCCAACCAATCGTAGTAATCTTTCTTAGTTGTATAGACTAATCTATTGCCAGTTTCATAAAAGCTCTGTATTCCTCCTCTTTGATTAAGCCTTAGATAGTATGTAGGAAAGTTTTGAGTTCCAATGCTATTTAGAAGTCCAAATTCTTTTAATTTATAATTAAGTTTATTTTCTTTAGAGAGTTTTGTAGAATCGATTTCTCTTAAAAGTCTGAGAGATTCCTCGTTAGATCTTTTGTCAGCAATAAACTGCTCGATGCTATTTGAATTTATTTTATTATTTAATCTTTTATCACCTGTATATGAAGCAAATAGAGGATTTTCAGATAAAGTTTTTTCCCAATCATTATCTAAGTATTCTTCAAAAATTTGGTCATAATCTATTTTAGTTTCTGTTATTTGTACTTCTTCATAATCCTGAGTTTCAATAGATGTACAAGACGATATTATTAGAAGTGATAGTGATATGGATAACGTATTTATGTTCATTACATATTAGGATAATTTGGACCACCAGGACCTTCAGGACTCACCCAATTAATATTTTGTGAAGGATCCTTTATGTCACATGTTTTACAGTGCACACAATTCTGACCATTGATAACAAATTTTTTCTCATTATTTTTTTCAACAATCTCATAGACTCCAGCAGGGCAATATCTTTGTGCTGGCTCATCATACATAGGAAGATTTATACTAATTGGAATTGATGAATCTTTTAGCTGTAAATGACAAGGTTGATCCTCCTCATGGTTAGTATTTGATAGATATACCGATGACAATTTATCAAAGGAATATATACCATCTGGTTTTGGATAGGAAATTTTAGGCATCTCCTCAGATTTTTTTAAACATGCATAATCAGGTGTTGGATGATTTAGCGTAAACGGTAATTTACCTCTAAAAATAAATTGATCTATTGCGTTACAAGCAGCACCAATAAGAGCTCCATATTTGTGAAAGAAGGGTCCAAAATTTCTAGATTTATATAACTCAGTATAAATCCATGAATTTTTAATTTTTGTATCATATGATTCGTTAGAAATGTCTTGAAGTTGCTCATAAACATGAAGACCTGCTATTTCACCAGACTTCATTGCAGTATGAGAACCTTTAATTTTTGAAAAAACAAGAGTACCAGCATTACATCCAATTAAAAGACCTCCAGGAAACTCCATTTTTGGTAGCGACTGCAAACCACCTTTGATTAATGCTCTTGCTCCATAAGTAAGCCTTTCACCACCCTCAAGAAATTTCTTAATGGAGGGATGAGTTTTCCATTTTTGAAATTCATCAAATGGACTTAAATGTGGATTTTTATAATCAAGAGGTATGACATAACCAAGATATACTTCATTATTTTCTCCATGATATAAATATGAACCGGAGGGAGTATCAAAAGGAGTAGGCCAACCGTTAGTATGGATTACCAATCCTTCTTCGTGTTTTTCAGGTTTTATTTTCCAAACTTCTTTAAATCCAATTCCATAGTGTTGTGGATCTTTATTTTCACTCAAATTAAACTTATGAATAACTTGCTTACCAAGATGTCCTCTACATCCTTCACCTAAAACGGTATATTTTGCCTTGATATTAATCCCTGGTTCATGTCCAGGTTTGAGCTCACCAGATTCAGCAATTCCCATATCACCGGTCTGGACACCAATAACTTTATCATCCTCAATAAGTAGTTGACTGGCAGGAAAACCTGGAAAAATTTCAACACCTAGATTTTCTGCTTGCTCACCAAGCCATCTACATAAATTACCAAGACTAATTACATAGTTTCCATGATTATTCATAGGTGGCATTACGAAAGAGGGTACTGGTATACCAATTTTTTCTAAAAGAAAAAGAAGTTTATCTTTTTTTACAGGAACGTTTAAGGGTGCTCCTAACTCTTTCCAATTTGGCAATAATTCATCTAGTGCATTTGGTTGAAAAACATTCCCGGATAAAATATGAGCTCCAATCTCAGAGCCTTTTTCTAAAAGACAGATGCTGTAATCAGTGCCATTTTTTTGATTGAGTTGAGCAAACTTTATTGCGGTAGCAAGCCCGGAGGGGCCGCCTCCGACTACCACAACATCATACTCCATAGTTTCTCTGTGCATAAGATCTTATTTGTATTGTAATTGCCTATCTAAATACATTATAATTATAGCCTATTATAAGTAGAATTTATAATTAATAAATATATAAATAACTATTATTTATATTAAATATTCTAATTTATAAGTACAATTTAGACTAATTTATAGGAATTTAAGCAATAAAATGAAAATATTAGTACCAGTAAAAAGAGTTGTAGATTACAACGTTAAAGTCAGACCTTTATCCGATAATTCAAATGTCGACTTGAATAATGTAAAAATGGCAGTCAATCCATTTTGTGAAATTGCGCTAGAGGAGGCAGTAAGATTAAAAGAATCTGGTCAAGCGACTGAGGTTGTTGCTGTATCTGTTGGTAAATCTGATTCACAAGAACAACTTAGAACTGCACTTGCTCTTGGTGCCGATAGAGCAATATTAGTTGAATCTGATTCACTTCTCGAGCCCTTGGCAATATCAAAAGTTCTTAAAAAAGTTGTTGAAGATGAGAGTCCTGATTTAATTATACTTGGTAAACAGGCTATCGACGGTGACAATAATCAGACTGGTCAAATGCTTGCAGCATTGCTTGATTATCCTCAAGCGACAAATGCATCTGAGGTAAAGTTTGAAGGTTCAAGTATTGATGTTACTAGAGAGATAGACGGTGGATTGCAAACTTTAAAATTAAATATTCCTGCAATAGTTACAACTGACCTAAGATTAAATGAACCTAGGTATGCATCTTTACCAAATATTATGAAGGCAAAAAAGAAAGAACTTAATGTTATTCAAATTTCTGATTTAGGTATTGATACTTCAGCAAGAACAGAACTCTTATCGGTTGAACTTCCTCCTTCAAGAGAAGCTGGAGTAATGGTTGAAACAGTCGATGAGCTTATGGACAAACTTAAAAACGAGGCAAAGGTAATACAATGAGTATATTAGTAATAGCAGAGCATGATAATAATAATCTAAAGGCATCTACATTAAATACTGTTGCTGCTGCATCCTCCTTGTCAGGGGAGGTTTCAGTTCTAGTCGCAGGACATGATGTTGATAATGTCGTTGCTGAATCTCAAACATTAGATGGTGTTTCAAAAGTTATTAAGTGCGATAGTGAAACTTACAAAAATTTTATTGCAGAAGATTTATCAGCTCTTGTTATGACAATAGCTGAAAAGTTCACTCATATTCTAGCTCCTGCTACAACTTTTGGTAAAAACCTAATGCCAAGAGTTGCAGCCAAGATTGATAGTCAACAGGTATCAGATATTATTTCAGTTGAATCTGATGATACATTCAAAAGACCAATTTATGCAGGTAGCTGCATTGCCACTGTTAAATCTAATGACAACATAAAAGTAATAACAGTCAGGTCTACAGCTTTTGACGCTGTTGCAATGACAAATTCAGGAGTTGATGTAGAAGATTTACAATCAGTTGATTCTATGGGTATAACAAGTTTTGTTTCAGAGGAACTAGCTAAAAGTGACAGACCAGAATTAACTTCAGCAAACATTGTTATTTCTGGTGGAAGAGGTATGCAGTCAGGTGACAACTTTCATTTGTTAGACTCTATAGCAGATAAGCTCGGTGCTGCAGTAGGAGCTTCTAGAGCCGCTGTCGATGCTGGTTTTGTACCAAATGACTACCAAGTCGGCCAAACTGGAAAAATAGTTGCCCCTGATCTATATATAGCAGTAGGGATATCTGGAGCTATTCAACATCTTGCAGGTATGAAAGACTCTAAGGTAATTGTTGCAATAAACAAGGATGAGGATGCACCAATATTCCAAGTTGCTGATTATGGACTAGTAGCAGATCTTTTTACAGCTCTTCCAGAACTTGAATCTAGTTTATAACAATACATAAAAAGATACACAAAGTTGTATAATTAACTATTGTGCTAATAGCTAGATACATTTTATTGTTAAATTTGTGCTTAATATCGCCTTATTCATTTTCTTTGGAAGGGCACATCTCGTTTGATCAATCAAGAACTGACAAGAGCTGGAGTCTTTTAGATTCATTTAATAATAGTTTTGATAAAAATAATAATAATTCAACTGAATTACTTTTATTTAATGATAAATATGGATTTAAATTTAATCAAAGTGATTTTTCTCTGGATTTATTAAGGACAACTGAACCTAAAGAAGTCAATTTAAGAGCTAAATCTTATATTTCTGAAATTTACTATTTTATTAACCAAGACTCAGCTATTTCTTTAATGTTTAAAGATCAAAAAGCAGACGATCAATTTATTCAGTGTTATACCTTTTCAAGCTTTACTATTGGATCTTGTGATGATGCAACCATCAATATAACTAACAGCGATGAAAAATATAATTCTTTAGGTAATAATTTAATGAAAATACAAGGTCAGAATGAAGAGCTTCAACTTAAATTTACTAAAAATAATTATAGTTTTTTCAGTGATCAATTAATCTTATACATTGGTGCGAGTAAAAATACATTTGATTGGATTACTCCCATCGAAGAAATTCAATCAGGATTTTTATATAACCTAACAATTAATGGCCAAAAACTTGGCGATCTTATTCAAACAGAGCTTTCAAGACTGCCACAAAGAGATTTATTTTACATATATAAGCTTGGCATTAGTATAAATAAAGAGTATGAATTAAATAATTTTATGAATTTTTTTTATAATGCTGATTTTGTTGCTTTAACAAGTAAAAAATATGATCAAATAAATAAATTTCAAAATAGTAATATCAAACTTGAAACCGGGTTAAATTTTTTTTATGACAATTTTGATTTATCGATTTATGGTATTTTGTATAAAAATAATATTCTTGGATACGAAGATATAGCTTTTAATCAAAGAAGCGAACATCATTTTGATAAAAAATTTGGCAATTTGGGTTTGAAGCTTCAATATAATTTTTAATTATCTTTTGTATATTTTTAGAGTTAAAATTTGACTTAAATGAATAATATCTTTGTTAAAGAAAATGCTTTCATAATCACTCTAGGGGTTAGTATTGCTTTTTTATTAATTTTTTATTTACTGAGCGTTTTTCAACTAATTCAATCACCAGAATCGATAGCTCTAATTGGAGAGGCTTCCAGATGGTGTGAACGGGTAAGTGATGGTGCCTTTAGAGAGCCTGTAAACACTCTAAGTAATTTGGGCTTCATGGTGGCGGGCTTGTTTATTCTTTATAAGCTTACTAACGAAACATCATTCAATGAATTTTCAGGCTTAAATAAAATTACAATTTTATATGGTGTTGCTGTTGTGTATTTAGGCCCAGGATCAATGATGATGCATGGAACAAATACAGAGTGGGGTGGCTGGGCTGATAATTTAAGTATGGTTATGTACATAATTCTTCCATGGCTTTACAACTGCTATAAGATGTCGAATTGGGGTGTAAATACATTATTAAAAGTATATTTTTCAGTTGTCATTTTTTATGCGGTGATGCGTGGTCTTTTTGGAAATGGGATGGGCATTGGATTAGACCTTTTCGGAGTGTCAATTGGTTTATGGGTGATAAGTGAATTTTTATATAAATTCTGGACACCTAGTATGAGATTTTTATCGGGGTTTGTTGGTTTCTTAGTTTTAATGTTATTTGGAATTTTTCCTACCGAGGTTTTTGGAAATTTAAGTGAATATTGGTGGATTATTTTCTTTTGGTTACCTGGTCTACTTGCAAACAAAAAACCTCAAGGAACTAGAACTTATAGATGGTATTTTGCTGGTATGATTGCATACATGTCAGCTTTTGCAATATGGCTCACTGGAGTGCCTGATAGTGAAACGTGTAATCCTGATACACTATTTCAAGCACATGGAATTTGGCATTTGTTAACAGCTGTTTCAACTATTCTCTTTTTTTATCATTATAGATCTGAAAAGCTAGTTTAAAATAATATTACAACCAGTATCTTTAAGAAATTCTCTTACTTTAACTTGATCCTTTTCATCAAGTTTTTTAAACTCTTTTTTTATCCATTTTAGACATTTCACTTGATATGGAAATGTTTTTTGACTCCATGTAGATCCATCAATTTTTGTTTGCCACTTTTGTTCGCCATTATCAAAAGCTTCTGAGTTAGCTATTAAGCAAGGTATATAAACTTTTCCAATCTCTTTAAATATATTCTTTAATGTATCCGGTAAACTTTCTTGATTAATCCATCCGGAGTTATTGTCTTCAAAATAATCTAAATCAGCTTCAGCATTATTATTTTTGATACCAAAAAATTCTCCAATACCCCCATTATTATGAAGGCCTGATAGATCAGACATAATACTAACCCATGAGATTGTTCTTGGAGCATTTTTATAGGCTATATTTCGAGGAGTTGGATCAAAAGCTACCAATTGTGTCAGTTGGCCATATAAACCAAAATCGGAAGAGGAGGGTCTATCTCCAAACATGAATGGTAGATTTGTAAAATGACTTTCCATCAAAGATAAATATCTTTTATAACTTTCATCAATTAATTGAGCTGTATCATCATTTGAACCAACTACCCAAAGTCTATTAATTTGTCTTTCAGCTATTACATCTCCAAATTGTTTAAGTGAATCATTATCTATATTTAGCTTATGTTGAAGAACAAGCATTTTTTTTGCATTTTGTGCATCTTCATCAAAATGCCAACGATAATGAAACATAAACTTAGTTGTCCACTCATCTGCAAAATCTTCTAATAAATAATTTAGGAAGTTTAATACAGGTGAACTAGGTATTACTGACTTTTTATCATATAACTCTTCAAGATATCGAATTATAGGAGTTGTATCTGTTTTGCATATTTTTTTATTTTTTTTATCTTTGAAAATTAAGGTTGGAAGAAGTACTGGTTTAGGTGCTTCAACACCTAAAAGTGATAAGTTTTGTACAACATCACCCCATGAAATAGAATAAGGTATATTCCTATATCTAAGAAGAGCTAAAATCTTTTGTGTATATGGAGAACCAACATTTCCAAAAACTTTAATCTTATTATTCATTGGAGTCATCCAAGCGGATCACTATTTTCAGTTCCTAATTGAATTGCCTTTTGAAAAGCCGGTCTAGATTCAATATTTTTTACATATTTTCTAATGTTCTTCATTTCATCACTTACAGTTCCAAATCTGTTAGCCATAAAACATGAGTGACCTAACATACAATCAGCTGCAGAAAAGTTTCCTATTAGATAATCCTTATTTTCTAAAAACTCATTGACTGGATGTAAGGATTTAGACAATAAGTTCATGGCTTGATTAAGTACAGTTTCATCTCTTCTTTCAGGCGGTAACAGAACGGTTTGAACTACTATTTGATTCATAGGTGGCATAACCATACCTTCACAGTAATGAAACCATTGAAGATAGTATGGATAGTTATTAGAATCCACGCTTGGTTTTAATCCTTTATGATCATATTTATCTAATATGTATTGAATAATGGCACCAGATTCAAAAATTGAGACTTCACCGTCCTCAATAACTGGAACTCTTCCAAGTGCATGTCTGGCTCTATGTTCCGGTGATTTTAGACCTTCCTTAGTAAATGGTAGAATTTCTAATTCGTAATCCATATCTAGTTCTTCCAGCAACCATGCAACACGACCCGCTCTTGTGCTTGGTGTTAGATATAATTTAATCATCGATTTCTCCCTATTTTTTTACAATTTTAGAAGAGTTTTTAATAAACTCTTTTTCTTTATCTTTATCTTTTAACAAGTTTTCTACTGGAATTGGAACTTTAATACCTGCCTTCATTCCTGGTTGATCATACATTGCATTTTTCCATCTTTCTAAATTATTGAGACCATCAATATTAACGCCTGACCAGTTATGTGTTCTAACCCAACACCAATTAGCAATATCAGCTATTGAATAATCTCCAGCCAGCCATTCATTTTTAGATAAATGTTTATCCAGAACTTCAAATAGCCTTCTGGTTTCATTTTGATATCTATCAATAGCAGGCTTTATTTTTTCAGGAAAATATCGAAAAAATACATTTGCTTGACCCATCATCGGACCAACACCCCCCATTTGAAACATCAGCCACTCAAGAGTCTTAGCTTTTTTATTTGAGTCTTTTGACATTAATAATCCTGTTTTTTCAGATAGATAAATCATAATAGCGCCTGATTCAAACATATGAAGATTGTTATTTGACTTATCGATTATTGCTGGAATCCTTCCATTTGGGCTGATTTTAAGAAAGTTTGATTTGTGTTGTTCTCCTTCTGAAAGATTAACTAAATTGGCATTATATTCAAGATTCATGGCCTCTAATGTACAAGATACTTTATGACCATTTGGAGTAGGGGCTGTATATAATTCAATCATATTTAATCTTTTATAAAGTCAACTAATACTTTAGATAATTCTCTTGCTTTAGTCCATTGAAAAAAATGACCTCCACCAATATTTTCAGCTTTAATTGCATTTGGAACCATATTTAATACATCTTGTTCCATATTATTTGTAATAGGATCATTGCCAGCAAAAACAGACAAAAATGGTTTTTCAGTTTTATAAAAAAATTCTCTTGCTTTTTTTTGAGCCTCTAATGATACATCTGGAATAATTGGTACATGACTTGGCATAGCCCTACATGCCATTTTATATTTAGGAGATGGAAATGGCGCTTCATAAGCTTTCATTAAATCACTCATATAAGGTGATATTTTTGATAAACCTAATTGATGAAGAATATAATGATTTCTAATTTCTTTCATTGGTTTTCCTTCCATCATTGATGAATTCAATAAGCCAACTGGAAGATTTTTAGTATCCCAACAAAACTTTTGCCAATACATGAACTTTAAAGCGGGATGAGTTTTACCAGAATCCATCTTTCTAATTTCTTTTGACATACTTAATGGAGTTAGTTTAAGTTTTGATTTTCTAAATTTTTTTACTTCATCAATTACACTTTGAGGTGTATTGGGCATATATGGTAATCCTGTATTGCCCATAGATATTTTTATAAACCGATCTGGATGATTTACAATCATTCGTAGACCAATTAATCCTCCCCAATCCTGACCAAAAAATATTAAATTATTTAAATCATTTTCAACAAGCCATTGATTCATCCAATCAACTTGATTTTGATAACTATAATCCTCTCTTGATGCTGGCTTATCAGATTTACCATATCCAACAAGGTCTGGAGCAATAACTCTTATACCTGATTCATTCAAAATAGGTATCATTCTTGAATATAAATAACTCCATACGGGTTGACCATGCATAGCCAATAAAGTTGGACCATCCATCGGACCTTCATCTATATGATGAACTCTTATTTTAGTGCCATCTTTGGCAGTAATATTCGTATAAATAGGATCAAAAGGAAAACCCTTTATATTTTTAAAATACTTATCAGGCGTTCTTAATACCTTCATACAAAATCCGCAATTACTCCATCATTAATTAATTCAGTTATTAATTCTTCAAATGGATCGTCTTGACCAAAATAATATTTATCTTTGTAAACATTTAATGGAACACCATGATGACCAGCGTCTTTTTGATCTAATTGATTCATTTCAATTTCTTCAATTAAAGTTTTTTCATTTGATTTAATAGATTGTCTTACTTCATTCAAATCTTCGCCGAAATCTGCTAATAGATTCTTTAATTTCTCGTCGGTGTTCCAATTTTTTGTGGTCCAAATTAGAGTTGATAATTCATAAGCAAATTCTATTCCTTTCCCTCTGTTGCTCATTAGTTGTCCCATATGGCATACATCAAATATATATGGCTGATTATCAGATATTTTCCCAGTTAATGTGTTTTGTATTATCGGATCAGGCTTTAAGGGCATATTTAAGGGCATTTTCAATTTTTTTGCTTTCTTTTTGAAATCTCTTACAAATGGGATAAAAAATAATATATTTTTATTATCAAACCACTCAGGCATTCTTATCGCTATTGGATAAACAATTTTAAAATTTATATCCACCTTATACTTATTTTTAAGCTTAAGCATCCTCGGAAGTATTAAGTATGAATATGGACTTCTGTATGAAAAATATAAATCAATCATGTTATATATTTCCTTTTTTTAAAGATAAATAAAACATTAACATAAAGTAGATAAGTATTGGTATATTGCCAATAACTCCTGGGGGCGTATTAATATAATAATCTTCAGATAATGGATGAAGCACGCCTGAAATCAATCTAAAGCAATGATCAAGAAGGCATATCATGTATATTAGTGGTACTAGATTTTTATATTTAATAAATAAAATTAATAAAATTAAAGTAAATGATACTTGTGTTGCTCCCCATAGTGATGCAAACAAATAAACTAGGTTATTAGGATCTATAGAATTTATAATTGGAAGTTCCTTTATAGTTGCAATTCCAATAAGACCTGAATTTTCTGATAAAAAGTGTACAAGTGATCTGAATATATATAAAGCAAAAACAGGGTAAAGGCCATAAATTGCTATTTTGGAACCTTGATATTCATTGTTTAGTTTATCTGGAAATAATGTCATTAATTTATTTTATCAATAATAATTTCATCATTATCAACTGGCATAATAACCATTGTTCCATCATCAGAAACTGTGAAGTCTTTAAATACATTCTCAATAGGTCTCAAGAATACTCTTTCCATAATTTTATTTCTAGGTGTTGGTATGGAATGGTAAATAAGTAAATGTTTTACATTCGCATCTCTAGCAATTTCACCTGCTTCCTCTATGCTCGTATGATAATCTTGAATATCAAATAGAATTTTGTTTAATTGAGGTGTTGGAGAGACATTTCTCATCCTCTCAACAATATCTATTGATATAGCTGAATGAACTAATAAATCTATTTCTTGCGAATACTTAAGAACACTCCCATCATTAACTGTATCACCACTAATAACAACTGTTCTTCCTTTATAGGATATTTTAAAACCGAAAGCTGAATTGACCGGATGATGATCTACTACAAAAGGCAATATTTCTAATCCTGGTGTATCATTTGGAATTAATTCATTATCAATTATTTCAACTGCATTAAATCCGGATACAGTCATTGGTAAAATTTCGTCACCATGATGTTCATTTCTATACTTATAATCTGCTGAGTAAGCTAACTCAAATCCTTTAGTAACAAGATTTATTCCTTCTGGTCCGTATACCATTAATGGCGAATTTCTTCCTTGAACCCAAGACTGAAGATGAGCGTCTGGCAAATCTGCCACATGGTCTGAATGCATATGAGTAATTAATATTGCTTTAACATTTATCCATGGAACCTGAAATTCTTGAAGATTATTAGCACTCCCATTGCCCATGTCAAAAATATATATATCATCACCAGCTTCAACAAGAACACATGATTCAGCTCGTCCAGGAGATGGAAGAGGTGACCTCGAACCACAAATAACAACTTTTAATGAATCTTCTTTATCTAAAAAAGGCTCCGAATTAGATAATATATTTTTTAAACCGATATTTAAGATTCTATCTTGTACAGTATGAGAATTTAAAACTAGTAGGCCGATAAGATAAATCGCAATAATCAAACTTAAAAATATTAATAATTTTTTCATAATAGTTTATTAAATAGTTTCTATATTCAGCTGCCCCTCTAATCCAGCATCTCTGTGAACATGGATCTTTTGATATTCCGGATCCATCGTCATATCAAACATTGCTTTTCTGCTAGGATACTTAGCAATTGCAACAGCATCCCATAAATCTTCAACTTCACCTAACATTAATCTACTAACTTTACCTGCAAAAATAAACTCACCACCATATTTTTCAACGAAATTTATTACTTCCACAGCATAAAGACGATATGCTTCTTCTCCAGTCAGATCTGTATCACGACCATCCTCATAAATAGCTTTATTTTTGTATTTAAGTAAATTTACCATCGATATTGGACCAGATTCAGGATTTTCTAAAAAACCGTTTATTTGTTCTTCATTAGGCATAATTTTATTTTCAACTTTCATATTTAATCACCATTAGTAATAATTAATTTTTTACAGTGCTCGTAAAGAGATTCAGCAATATTAGATTTATTTAGTCCCTGGAATTTTAACCTTTGATAAAACCCAAAAGATAAAGATGCATCTAAAAACTCCTGATCAGTAGATTTAAGGCTTAATATTTCAGGAATAATACGCTCAGTTCTTTTTCTTAAAAGTTTCTGATACTCTGGATATCTTTTTTGAAGAATTTTATATTTTGGTAATTGCGTTATTGTTGCAATCATAATATTTTCATATTTATCGTAATAATATATCCTTTCATCAATAATTAGACTTAATCTTGTATTTAATGGTGAGTCTAATTTTATTTCTTTTTCATCATTGATAACTTTTAAATTAATGGATTCATCGACTTTCATTAAGAGAGTCTCCATATCATCAAAGTGTCTAAATACTGTTCTTATAGCTATACCAGATTCTTTCGCTACCTCTTCTGCGGTAGGATATAAATTACCATTAATAATTAGATTTATAATAGATTCCAAAATAATATTTTGGCTTTTTTGGCTTCTAAGGATTCTTCCGTCGACTTCAGGCATTCAAAAATTATAACTATTGACATAGTTTATGACAATATATTAATGTTTTAGAATAATTATTTAAATAAAATATTTCTATATGTAGTTAAAAATAAAGAATCAAATTAAAGCTACAATATCTATATGAATAGAGTAATACAACACACAGGTTCTAAATATCCAATTATTCAAGCCCCCATGGGCTGGATTGCTCGAAGTAAGCTTGCATCTGCTGTTTGTGAGGCAGGAGGTATGGGAATTATAGAGACATCTTCAGGCGAGATAGATAATTGTAAAAAAGAAATAGAGTTGATGTCTGGAATTACCGATAAACCTTTTGGTGTAAATCTCCCTTTATTATTTTTAAAAGATGACTCAATGGTAAATTTTTGTGTAGATGCTGGAGTTAAATTTGTTACAACTTCTGCTGGAGATCCTACGAAATTTATTGGAGTTTTAAAAGATGCAGGAATAACTGTTTATCATGCTGTTCCTAGTCTTGAAGGGGCTATAAAAGCAGCTAATGCAGGTGTTGATGGTTTAGTAGTAGAGGGAACTGAAGGAGGTGGTTTTAAAAGCCCTGTTGAAGTAGGGCTTTTGGTACTAATTCAATCAATAAAACAAAATATTGATCTTCCAATAATTGCTGCAGGCGGGATTGTGGATGGGGCTGGTATGGCAGCAGTATTTGCAGCTGGAGCAGAAGGAATTCAAATGGGTACAAGATTTGTATCTAGTTTAGAAAGTCCGGTTCATGATAATTTTAAAAATAAAATTATTGATTCTGGTATTGATGGAACTTATATTTTGAACAAAAAATCTAAACCTGTAATAAGAGCTTTAAAAACTAATCTAACAAAAGACATAGAAGAGAAAGGTAAAATGGATATGACTGCTTTAATGAAAATACAAGATCTATATTTTGGTGGAGATATGGAGGCAGCTCCAGCTTTATCAGGTCAATCTACAGGGCTCATAGATGAAATTAAACCTGTAAAACAAATAATTGATGAAACCATAAATGAGTTTAATGAAACTTGTAAAAAACTAGGTAATTTAGAATTTTAATTATGTCGGTAAACTCAGACACAGACTTAAGAAACCAAAACATTCAAATATATATTAATGGCACTTTTCAAAAGAGAAGCGAAGCTAAAATATCAGTTTTTGATAGTGGATTTCTGCTTGGTGATGGTATATGGGAGGGTATTAGGCTTGTTAATAATAAATGGTTATTTCTTGATGAACATCTAGATAGACTTTATGAAGGCTGCAAAGCGATTGATATAAATCTTGATATCACACCTGAAGATATAAAGATTGCTATTTATGAAACTCAGAAAATAAACAAAATGGACGATGCCGTACATGCAAGATTAATGATTACCAGAGGAGACAAGGTAAAACCATTTCAACAACCGTCATTATCAAATAACGGAATTAACTTTGTGATAATTATGGAACATTCCGAGGAAAGTCCAAATTCTGATGGTATTACTTTAGTTACTGTTCCTCAAGTTCGAGGTCTTCCTATGTCACAAGATCCTAAGTTAAACAGTCATTCAAAATTAAATTGTGTAATAGCATGCATTCAAGCAAATAAAGCTGGTGGAGATGAAGCTTTAATGTTGGATCCATACGGTTTTGTTAATACCACTAATTCATGTAACTTTTTTATCGTTAAGAATAATCAGGTATGGACCAGTTCTGGAGATTACTGTATGAACGGCATCACAAGATCTAAAATTATTCTCTTATGCAAACAGAATAATATAGAGGTTTATGAAAAAAATTTTTCACTTACAGATGTTTATTCTGCTCAAGAAGCTTTCATTACAGGTACTTTGGGCTCACTAACACAAGTAATTTCTGTTGATGATAGATATATAGGAAACAAAAATACTGGTTGGCCAGTTACTGAAAGATTAAGAAATTTATATATAGATCTAATTCATGGCTAATAATCTTGTTATTGGTATGTGGTCTGGTCCACGCAATCTATCTACAGCTCTTATGAGAAGTTTTGGTAACAGAAGAGATGTT
>CACPCZ010000015.1 GCA_902632555.1 uncultured SAR86 cluster bacterium
TTGATAATCATTAATTAGTTTTAAGATTATTTGTGTTGAAATATTATAGGGAAGGTTGCCAACAACTCTGAGAGATTGAGAATCTCTAGGCAGAATAAATTTAAGAAAATCAGACTCAATAAACTTTAAATTTGCTGGTGATTTAGTTAATAGAGGAGCTAAGTCACTTGATGTTATGAAGTTCTGTTTAAAAAATAAGAATTCTATCCGTGCTGTACTTGGTAATCATGATTTTTATTTAATGTATTTAATTGAACATAAAAAAAGGAATGGTTCTCTTAACAAAATATTAGATTCGAAATACGTCAAAGACATAAATAATTGGATTAAACGCTTGCCACTTCTTTTAAAAGTTAATATTGAAGAAAATAATGAAACTTTTTGGATATCTCATGCGGGAATACCCTTCATTTGGAGTTTAAATACTGCAAAAAAACTTTCAGATGAAATACAGAAAGTATTAAAAAAAGAATCATATTCTCTTTTAAAAAATATGTGGGGGGATGAACCAAAGCAATGGAATCATAAATTAGAAGGATCTGAAAGACATAGGACAATCATTAACTATTTTACAAGAATGAGATATTTAGATAAGACAGGTAGTCTAATGCTTGATAAAAAAGATTTAAAATCTCAAAAAAATTATATCCCATGGTTTAATCAAACAATTGAAAATCTCGATGATAATGAATATATAATTTTTGGTCATTGGGCTGCGCTTAATGGTAAAACTAAGCTAGATAATATTATTGGATTAGATACTGGCTGTGTTTGGGGTAAAAAATTAACCGCTATTAGACTAGAAGATAGAAAAATTATTAGTGTTAAAAATGAAAGTATATAAAGTTGGGGGTTCTGTAAGAGACTCTTTATTAGGGGTTGATGCCTTTGATAATGATTGGGTAGTCACTGGATCTTCTCCTGAGGAAATGATTTCAAAAGGTTTCAAGCCTATCGGGAAAGATTTTCCTGTTTTTTTACATCCAGAAACTAAGGAAGAATATGCTCTGGCTAGAACTGAAAGAAAATCTGGCACTGGCTATCATGGTTTTACTTTTTACTATGGCAAGGACGTAACGATAGAAGAAGACTTGCTGAGAAGAGATTTCACAATAAATGCTATTGCCCAAGATGATGATGGTAATATCATAGATCCATGCAATGGCAGAAATGATTTAGAGCATAAGATTTTTAGGCATGTTTCTGATTCTTTTCACGAAGATCCATTAAGAGCAATAAGACTTGCAAGATTCTATTCTTATGCTCATCTATCTGATTTTAAGATATCTAAATCAACTACTGATTATGTAAAAAAGATTGTTGAATCTAATGAGTTATCTGAACTTTTACCTGATAGGGTGTGGGCAGAAGTTAGTAAATCGCTTGAGAATAAAAACCCTAATAATTTTTTTGAAAAAATTATTTCATTAAATTTAAAAAATCCTTTTTTTAAAAATTTAAATTCTACTGTTTGTGATTCTAGTCCCAGTAAACTAATTAGATGGTGTGAGCTTCAAATAAATAATAGTTTCTTGCTTGGTAAAAATCTTCCAATTCCAAAAAAACTTCAACAGTCTAGTAACTGTTTAAAGAACCTTTCAATGATCTCAAAGGACAAAGACAGTTCAGATCAACTTTCTTTGATATATGCTATTGATTTCAAGACAAATAGTGAGCTTATTAAAGAGCTTAAAGTCCTTCCAAATTTAATTGAATCTAAAAAATATATCTCAAAACTGCAAAATAAGATTAACGAAGCAGATTTTTCAATTCTTGCAAAATTTTCCAAAGAGAAAGTTAAAGAGGAGAAAGATAAAATATATAAAGATATAATTAGTCAATTATGAATAAAACAATTTTTATTACTGGTGCTGCTAAAAGAATTGGAAAAGAAATAGCTATTACCTTCAAAGAATTAAAATGGAATATCATAATTCATTACAATTCTTCAAAAGATGATGCAGAAAAGTTAGCCTCTGAAATTAATAATGAAAATAAAGATACTGCCATGATAGTTCAAGGCAATCTTGATAAGACTGAAGATGTTGCAAATATTATTAGCGAGGTCAAGAACATGTTTCCAACAATTGATTTATTAATAAATAATGCATCAACCTTCTACCCCACTCCAATAGATGAGATATCTGAAAATCATTGGGAAAAATTAGTAGGAAGTAATCTTAAGGGCCCATTATTCTTGATACAAGGCTTAAAAGAAAAATTAAAATCTTCAAAAGGCTCAATCATCAATATCACTGATACAAATTTATCTAAAGGCGTAGCAAACTATTCAATATATTCAGCTGCAAAAGCTGGACTTGAATCGATAACAAAAGGTTTAGCCAGGGAACTGGCGCCTGAAATTAAAGTGAATGCAATTGCCCCTGGTGCAATGCTTGAACCGCCTGATGTTACTTGGACTGAAGAACAAAAAGCTAAAGTTATTGATAGCATACCACTTAAGAGAATGGGCTCAGAAAAGGATATTGCTGAAGCGGTTAAGTTTCTTGCTCACTCTCAATATATAACTGGTCAAATAATAAAGGTTGATGGGGGTAGATCTTTGTAATGAAGCCTTTAGATGATGAAAAATTTTCTGGAACCAAAGAAGTTGATGAGAAACTTTTAATTCATTCTGCAAAACTTCAACCTTGGATCGACGAAAATGTTCCCAATGCAGGCAGAATAAATTCAATTGAGCAGTTTAAGGGTGGGCAATCTAATCCTACATATAAAATTACTACTGATGCGAAAGATCTTGTTTTAAGAAGAAAACCGCCTGGCAAACTTCTGCCTTCAGCGCATGCTGTAGATAGGGAATATAAAGTTATGACTGCTCTATATGAAACAGATGTTCCAGTTCCTAGAACTTATGGGCTATGTGAGGATGACGATGTTGCGGGCACTGCTTTCTTTGTTATGGACTTTTTAGACGGTGACCTATTTTGGGATCCAATGATTCCTTCAATGACAAATAAAGATAGGACAGAAATATATAAAAACAAAAATAAAACTTTAGCCAAGCTTCATAGTGTAGACTTTAAAAAAATTGGACTTGATGACTATGGCAAGCCAGGCAATTATGTTGCTAGGCAAGTATCGAGATGGTCAAAACAATATAGATCTTCAGAAACAGATAATATTGAAGCCATGAATAATCTAATTGAGTGGTTACCAAATAATATACCTGATGATGATGAAACTTCTATTGTTCATGGTGACTATAGATTAGATAACATGATTCTTAAAAATAATGAGGTGATTGGAATTCTTGATTGGGAGTTATCAACCTTAGGTCATCCAATAGCAGATTTTAGTTATCATTGTCTCTCGTGGAGAACTCAAGAGGCATTTTGGGATGAGGCTAAACTCAAAGAACTTGGAGTACCAAATGAAAAAGAGTACATGGAAATGTACTGTGAAAATACTGGAAAAGATTTATCAAAAAATTGGGAATTCTATATGGCTTACAACATGTTTAAAATCGCCGGTATCCTTCAAGGCATTCTAGGAAGAGTCAGAGATGGTACAGCTGCAAATAAACATGCAGAAGAAAGGGGAATGCTTGTATATCCTTTATCAGAGGCAGCTTGGAAAATAATTGAAGAAAATATACTTTAAATTTTTAAAAACGTGATCTAGCAAAGAAAAGAGTAATGCCAGATATCGAAGTCACCAAAGCTAGAACAGATAAAATTTTTAGTAAAATATTATTGATATTTTCTCTTTCGCGGTAATCCATTATATGAAGTGACCATAGAAAATCCCAGACTCTCCATGAGTCAGATCTAATAGAAGTTACATCTCCGGTCCAATATCCAACATATACATTAATGCTATCTTTAGAATCTGTTTTTACTTTATAAACTGGCAGATCACCTCTATATTCATATCTAGGTGATATATCTTTTACAAGACTTACCCCTATAGGATTAAGAGTTGTTTTTTGAATAGTGATTTGAATTGCCTCTTCCTTAGTGATTGGATTAATTATTTCTTTTTCAGGATATGATTTATATGATTTTTTACCTCTATCAATAGTTTCAATTATTGAGGTTCCAAGTCGATTAAAAATTCTATGTTCAACTTCCTTGGGGAGGCGATATTGTTCCCCTCTTACCATTTCAATTTTGTTGTATGCAAAATAAATACCTGAAAGTGTCCATAGCAAAAGTTGTATTGATACAAATATGCTTAAATATCTGTGAAATTGCCTTATGAATTTTTTAGTTTTCATTTACAAAATCTCTTTCAATGGATCAGAGACAAATTTATATTTTTCAATCTCATCGCTTTCAAAAATTACTTCATCGTCATCAATTTGAAGGACAATATCGATATCTAAAGTTCTAGCACTAAATTTTGGTGCTGATCTGTCCCTGCCAGATTTATCTTCGATTTTTTTTAAGATCTTATTCAATTCATCAAATTCAAGGCTAGTGTCACCAGAGGTAACAAGATTAAGGAAATTATCTCCCTCAAATCCTTCTGATACTGTTTCATGAGTGGATGAGATTTCAAAGTTTGTAAAAATTTCTTTAAGCTCGCTTAAAGCTAGATTTATATTTTTTTCAGCATTGATGTTGCTACCAATCGATAAAAAATATTTCATTATCTTTCTATCATAATACCAACATCCTTTGCTCCTCTTAGGGCTCCTGGTTTTGAAATTCTTAATTTTACTGATTCAATTCCAAAATCATCTTTGATAAGGCTTGCAATTGCTTCGATTAATGATTCTTGTAATTGATAGGAGGATTCCTCAACAAGCTTTATAACAGCCTTGCAAATCTTTTTATAATCTACTGAATCATTTATATCATCATTTTTGGATGCCTTTTTGCAATCAAATGGAAACTCAATATCGATACTAACCTCTTGCTTTACCTTTCGCTCCCAATCAAAAATGCCAATAATTGTTTTTACCCTTAAATCTTTTATATAAATTTTGTCTTTCATTACTCTAATTCGTCCAATGGCCACCTTGCCCTTACTTTTGAAGAATGATCATTAACTTTTGAAAGCATTTTTGAGCCCACAAAAGCAATCATTGCTGCATTATCTCCACAATACTTCATATGAGGATAATATACATTGATATTTAATTGATTCTCTAATTTTTTAAATTCTTCTCTTAAAAACTGATTAGCTGCAACGCCACCTGCAATTATCACATCTGATCTGCCTGTCTGATCAACAGCTTTTTTAATTTTTGCAATTAAAACATCGACAACTGCTTGTTGAAAAGATGCTGCTATATCACATTTTATTTGATCATCCATATTTTCAATTTTTTGAATTGTATAAAGCACAGAAGTTTTTAAGCCGCTTAAGCTCATATTTAAATCGTTTGAATTTATCATTGGTCTAGGAAAATCAAAAGTGTTACTTTTGCCCTTTTTTGCAAGATTTTCAATATGTGGTCCTCCGGGATATTGAAGATCCAACATTTTCGCAACCTTATCAAAAGCTTCTCCAACTGCATCGTCTTGCGATTGTCCAAGAATCTCATAGTCACCCTTTTCCTTGACATCAACTATCATGCTGTGACCACCAGAAACTAACAAACAAATAAAAGGCATATCCAACTCATCAAATTCCATCATAGGTGACATCAAATGACCCTCAAGATGATTTACAGATATGAGTGGAATATTTAGTGCGGTTGATAATCCTTGAGCAAAACTTTCTCCTATTAATAGTGCGCCTAAAAGCCCCGGCCCTGATGTATATGCAATTTGATCAATACTATTTAATTTTATATCGCCTAAAGCATCATGAAGAACATTTACTATTTTTGAACAATGATCTCTCGATGCTAACTCAGGAACAACTCCACCATACTCTGCATGTATTTGCATCTGGCTGTGAACAGACTCACCAATAATTCCATTTTCTGAATCATAAATTGCTATCGCTGTTTCGTCGCAAGATGTTTCGATGCCTAAAGTTTTCATAAAAAGTTTTGCAAAAATGTAAATAAAAGCCTAAACTACGCGTCACATTATGCCTTCAATTATAATAAAAGATACAGAACATTTTGATATTGGTTTGAGAAAATTCAAGCGCGCCTGTGAAAAAGCTGCAATTGTTCCTGAAATAAGAGCAAGAGAATTTTATGAAAAACCAACAGAAAAAAGAAAACGCCTAATGGCAGCCGCTGTCAAAAGAGCAAAAAAAACAAACAGAAAGTTTTCTTTTCCAAGACAAAGATCTAGATAGTTTTGGCGCTCTTATCTAATATCAAACAAGACCTAAAACAAGCTATGCTTGATAAAAATGATCTCGTTAGAGATACATTGAGAATGTTCCTTTCAGAAGTGCAAAGATTTGAAATTGATAATAAAGAAGAGGTAGATGATACAAAAGCTCTTCAAATAATTAACAAAATGATAAAACAAAGAAATGATTCTATTTCACAATTTAAAAGCGGTGGAAGAGATGATTTGGCTGATAAAGAGCAATCAGAAGTAGAGGTTCTTTCAAAATATAAGCCAGCGCAACTTAGCGAGGAAGAAGTAGCAGCTAAAGTTAAAGAAGCCATTGCTCATAGTGGAGCATCGTCAATGCAGGATATGGGTAAAGTAATGGGTCTTTTAAAGAGTTTAGCTGGTTCTGCTGATATGGGCATGGTAAGTGAGCTCGTTAAAGAAGAACTATCCTGAAGACTTAAATAATGCAAAGACAAGATAATCGAAATCATAACCAACTGAGAGAAATATCTATTGAACCTAATATAAACATTCATGCTGAAGGTTCTGTATTGATAACATTTGGCAACACAAAGGTTATTTGTAATGCGTCAATTGAAAATAGTGTTCCAAGATGGATGAAGAACTCTGATGAGGGATGGGTTACAGGTGAATATGGGATGTTGCCCAGATCTACTAACGAAAGAATGGGTAGAGAAGCCGCCAGAGGTAAACAAAGCGGAAGAACACAAGAAATACAAAGACTAATTGGAAGATCTCTCAGACAGGCAGTTAATTTAAAATACCTCAAGGGTAAAACTATCAATGTTGATTGTGATGTCATTCAAGCTGATGGCGGAACAAGAACTGCATCAATAACTGGTGGATGTGTTGCGTTATTTCTAGCCATCAAGAATCATCACGATGATCAAAGAGCAATAAAATCATATATAGCCGCTGTTTCCCTTGGCATAAAAGATAATAAAGTTCTATTGGACTTA
This sequence comes from uncultured SAR86 cluster bacterium, assembly GCA_902632555.1. GTDB lineage: Bacteria > Pseudomonadota > Gammaproteobacteria > Magnimaribacterales > D2472 > SAR86A. The sequence goes on from CACPCZ010000015.1 coordinate 7,193, forward strand.
AATTATGAAGAGGATAGTACTGCTGATACTGATTTAAATATAGTAATGAATGATAAAAATGACCTTATTGAGATTCAAGGAACCGCAGAAGATGCTCCTTTTTCAAAAAGTGAACTTGATGATATGCTTGAATTAGGTAGTTCAGCTATCAGCGAAATAATTAAAAGGCAAAAAGCTTGTATTGAATAAGTGAAAGATTATCAAATATCATTTTTAAACTTAGCAATAGAATCAAAATCACTTCAATTTGGTGAGTTTACCCTTAAATCTGGTCGATCTAGTCCATATTTTTTCAATGCAGCTAAGATGCTGAGTAACTGTAGCCTCTTTGAGCTTGCTCAATGTTATGTTGATGCTATTAATGATAAAGGTCTAAAGTTTGATTGCATTTATGGACCTGCATATAAAGGTATTTTTCTTGGATCAATTGTTGCAACATTACTCAGCAAAAGTGGAAAAATATATCCATTATCATTTAATAGAAAAGAAGAAAAAGATCATGGTGAAGGAGGAAATATTATTGGCGAAAAGCCTTATGGAGATGTATTAATAATTGATGACGTTCTATCTGCAGGAACCGCTGGAAGAGAATCAATCGAAACAATTTTGAACCTATCTGCTTCGCCAAAGGCTTTTATAGTTGGTCTTGATAGACAGGAAAAAGGTCAATCAAATAGATCATCTAGTCAGGAACTAAGAGATGATTTTGATATGCAAGTTGAGTCAATTGTTAATCTAGAAACACTTATTTCTTTTGTAAAAGACGATAGCAAGTTTAGTGATTATCTTGATAAATTAAATGCATATAGAGAAGCATGGGGTGCATAAGTGTTTTCAGGTATAGTTCAAGGAAAAGGAAAAGTAGTAGATCTAAAGAATAAGAAAGACTCAATTGCTTTAAAAATACTTCCACCTAAAAATTTTAATAAAAATTTAAAGAAAGGTGCGAGTATATCAGTAGATGGTATATGTTTGACATCACTTAATGATGGCAAAGATGGATTAAGCTTTGACGTAATTGAAGAAACTATTTCAAGAACGAATTTAAACAAATTAAAACTAGGTTCTATTGTGAATCTAGAAAGATCAATAACGCCCTCAACTGAAATTGGCGGACATTTGATGTCAGGTCATATTCATTTTACTGGAAAAGTTAAAAAAATTATTAATAAAGAATCTACAAAAGATATTGTTATAAGTTATCCAAAAAAATATAGTGATTTTATTATCGAAAAAGGTTACATAGGGGTAAACGGCTGTAGCTTAACAATTGGAAAAGTTAATAAAGAATCTTTTAATCTTCATTTAATACCAGAGACATTATCAGTTACAAATCTTGATATGATTTCAGTTGGTTCTAGTGTAAATATTGAGATTGATCAAAATACTATGACTATAGTTGAGACTGTAAGAAATATTTTAGCTGCTCAAAAATCTTGATAAAACTGCCATTCTAACTGCAACACCATTTGCAATTTGCTGCCTAATTACAGAATTTTCAGAATCATAAACAGATTCTGTAATTTCAACGTAGTTTACTGGGCCGGGATGCATAATAATTGCATCACCCTTAGCATAACCAAGTTTTTCTGTAGACAGCTGATATGCGCTTTTATATGAATCAAGATCTAAATTTAGATCTTTTTCAAACCTTTCATATTGGATTCTTAGAGTCATAACTACATCAGCATCTTTAAGTGCTTTGTCTATGTCAGGCTCATAAATTCCAAAATCAGTATTTTGATATTTTTGACACATTTCTGGATGGCCACAAAAAACAAGTGAGTCTAAATCAAAATTAGATATCCCCTCTACAAAGGATGATGTCACTCTTGAATGATCAAGATCACCAACAATAACTATTTTTAATCCATCTAAACTTGTCTTATGATCAATAATTGTTTTCAAATCTAACAAAGCTTGTGTTGGATGCGAAATGGAGCCTTCTCCAGCATTAATAAATGCCATTTTTGGGAGATGTTCAGCGAGATCTCTAATTACAGATTCAGGATGCCTTAGGACGCAAAGATCAACTCCCATTAGATTTAATGCATCTATAGTTTCAAAAATTGATTCCCCTTTTTGAACAGAAGAGGTATCAACATCAAAGTCTAGTACACTGCAACCTAAATTTCCTGCTGCAACCGCGAAAGACATCTTTGTTCTAGTGCTCGGCTCGCAAAAAACATTTGCAACTATTTTGTCAGGAAAAAGATCTTCTTTTCTAAAGCCTCCTTCTTCATCGATAAAATTATTCGAAAAATTTATTAGCTCTAAAATATCTTTTTTAGTTAAATCGTTTATAGATAAAAGATTTTTAGCCATTCGTTGAAACTATTGCCTCAATTTCGACATCAACTCCTAAGGGTAATCCAGATATTTCAACTGTTGCTCTTGCTGGATAAGGCTCTTTAAAGTGAGTTTTCATTACTTCATTCACGACAGCAAAATTTCCTAAATCAGTAAGGAATATTGTTATTTTTACTATGTCTTCGAGTCCATGACCTGAAGCTTCACAGATACTTTTGATGTTATTCAGTACTTGATTAGCTTGATCTTCTATAGAGCCGTCAACTAAGTCTCCAGTTTTTGGATTAAGAGGTATCTGTCCTGATATAAATATTAGGTTACCAGTTTTAACTGCTTGAGAATATGGGCCAATTGCTTGTGGCGCATTCTCGGTTGAAATAATTTCTTTAGGCATTTTCTTTGACTCCTCTGAATATAAAAATGTAGGTGCTATGAGAATTGTACATAAAATAATTAAAAATTTTTTACTATTTCTCATTAATATTTCTCTTACAGCTTGTTGTGAACTTTTGCGCTCTAACCTTTTGCATAATTGCTCTAAGTTCATGTTTGTCTTCAACTTCGATTTCAATTTCAAATCCAGCAAATTTTTTATCTATAGTTTTTGTATTTACTGATCCGATATTAATACCCGACCTTGCAAAAACTGAGCCAAGATCAGACAAAACCCCAACCTTGTCCTTTGTATTTACGTCTATGTTAACTTTATAAACATGATCATTTTTGTTTTCACCCCATATAGCAGGCATATATCTTGCATCTTTTTTTATAAAAGGGGCTACTTGCTTACATCTCTTATGGTGAATAACCATGCCCCTTTCGGTATCTGAGTGCGCTACCACTTTGTCGCCGTGAACAGGTAAACAACATTTTGCAAATCTTACTGTGACACTTTCAATTTTATTATCTACTATTAAAACTGGTTTAGGTTCCTCAATACCCTCTCTTATTTGGAGACCAGAATAAAATCTTTCAGCAATAATACTTCCTGTTCTCTTTCCAAGACCGAGGTCTGTCAAAAGTTTATTTAAGGATGTTACTCCTATTGAATCTAAAATTTTCTTTAAAGCGCCTCCTCTGTATTCTGTTAAGCTTTTCCCACCTCTTTTTAATTCAGTTTCAAGCATTATCTTGCCAGCCTTTCTTGCATCAGAAATTTTTTGCTTCCTTAATCTCGATCTTATTGCGCTCCTTGCTTTACTTGTTACAACGTAGTTTAACCATGACGGATCAACTTCTGATTGGGTCTTTGATGTTATTACTTCAACAGTTTGACCTGTCTCAAGCTCAATATTTAAAGGGACTTCACTTCTATTAACTTTGCATCCAATAATAGAATCTCCTAAGTCTGTATGCACTTCATAGGCAAAATCAATTGGAGTAGAGCCTTTTCTTAAAGCATAAACATCTCCTTTAGGTGAAAACAAAAATACTTCATTAGAATCTAAATCAGTTTTAACTGATTGAGCAAACTCTTTTGGACTTCTTGTTTTTTTCTGAAGATCTACTAGTCCTGATAGCCATCTGGTAGCCCTTAGCTCAGAATTGTCATCACTATCTTTTGTTTTATACTGCCAGTGAGCTGCTATTCCGAAACTTGCAATCTCTGACATGCTTCTTGTTTGAATTTGAACCTCAATTGGAAATGCATTTAAAGCCAATAGACTGGTATGTAAAGCCTGATAACCATTACTTTTTGGGATAGCAATATAATCTTTAAATCTGTTTTCAATTGGAGAAAAATAATTATGAATTATCCCAAGCGCCCGGTAACAATCATCGATTGAATCTACCAAGATTCTAAAGCCGTAAACATCTAAGATTTCTGAAAAAGGTTTATGTTTTGATTTTATTTTCCTATAGATGCTATAGATATTTTTTTCACGACCTTTGACAGAGACTTTTTGAATATCATTTGATTTAAGGTGTTTTTTTAGTTCTTTTCTTATCTTAGTAACGATCTTTTTTCTACCGCCACTTGATTTCTTTATGGCACTTTCAAGCATTGATGCTCTCAATGGATGAATACATCTAAATGCGAGGTCTTCAAGCTCAGATCTTATGTCTTGCATACCGATTCGCAAGGCTAATGGGCCATATAAATCAATTGTCTCTTTTGATTTTTTTATCTGCTTTGATCTTGGTAGATGTTCGATAGTCCTCATGTTGTGTAAACGATCGCATATCTTTACAAGAACAACTCGAACATCTTTTGACATTGCTAACATCATTTTTTGAAGATTATTTGCATCCGCATCTATTCTTGCATTAATGTCTAGTTTTCCAAGTTTACTTACTCCATCAACAATTTCAGCAACATCTTCACCAAAAAGTTTGACTAGATTGTTTTTATTAACGTCACAATCCTCAAGAACGTCATGCATTAGAGCAGCACATATAGTGTCTGGGTCCATTCTTAGATCTAGTAAAATTTGGGCTACTTCAACAGGATGAGTTATATATTTTGAGCCATCTCTCCTTTGTTGACCATCATGAGAATAAAAAGCAAAAGTATATGCCTTTTGTATTTTTTTTATTTCTTTATGATCTAAATATGATTTGGCAGATTTATAAAATATTTGAGGTAGCTTTAAGTAATATTGCTCATCAAAATTACTAATTAAAGTACTTGGGAGAACTTGACCACTCAAGATAACCTCCCGATAATCATTTAGCCTATATTTTCATTTTCTTGATTACTTGGAGTAGAAAATTCATCTAAAAGAACATCTTCTTCTAAAGTTCTCTCAAGAGTTTCTTTATCAAGCAGGCCTTCTTCTATTTCTCTTAAAGCAACCAAAGTAGGCTTATCATTATCCCATTCTACGAGTGGATCTCTACTGGTTGTTGAAAGCTGTCTAGCTCTCTTTGATGCCATAAGAATGAGATCAAATCTGCTTGGAATTTTTTCTAAACAATCTTCAACTGTAATTCTTGCCATAATATATCTCCTGGGTTGAGTATTCTAATTCCAAATAGTTCATTAATCCAATAATTCTCTCAAAATTTCATTTGCGTGATCATTGTTATATTTAAAACCTTTATCAAAAAGAATTAAACTTAAAACCTCAACAGTTTTGTCAAAATCATCATTGAGTACAACAAAATCAAATAAATTTGCAGATTCTAGTTCAATAATAGCATTACTCAATCTTTTTGAAATAACATCTTTTGAGTCTAAGCCTCTACTTAACAACCTTTGCTCAAGCTCTTTAATTGAAGGTGGCAATATAAAAATTGAAGTAAATTTTTGGGAGGTTTCAATGATTTGCTTATAACCTTGAACATCGATATCTAAAATTACACTAATTCCTAAATTAATTTTTTCTTCGACAAATGATCTTAAGGTTGCATATTTGAAACCGTGTACATTAGCGGACTCCAAAAAAGCATCTTGATCATTTAATGAATTAAATTCTTCATCGGAAATAAAAAAATAGTCTTTGCCATGGATTTCTCCATCCCTTGGATTTCTTGTTGTAGCAGATATTGATAGCTCTAGAGGACTCTCACTCATTTCAATCAATTGTTTTATAAGTGAAGACTTACCAGCACCAGAAGGAGCAGAAAATATGATTAGCTTGGCTTTATCCATGTCACTCAATATTTTGAATTTGTTCTCTCATCTCTTCAACAGATACTTTGATCTCTAAAGCGATATTTTTTGTTTCTGGCTCATCAAGTTTTACAGTGAGAGTATTTGATTCTCTAAAGAGTTCTTGAAGAATAAAATCAATTTTTTTACCACTAGAATTTTTTTTGTTTAACTCTTTTTTAATTGAGTGTATATGAAAGTCGATTCTTTCAAGTTCTTCCGATACATCCGCTTTCATGGCGAGATGAGTAATTTCTTGATTGAGCCTATTTTCATCATATTTTTCTATTATGTCTTTAACTCCTTTTTTATAGATCTTTATTCTCTTATCAAGATCCCTTTTACAAAGTTTAGAAACTTTTTTTTGTTTTGATTGAATTATATTGATCTTGTTTATTAGTACTTTATGAATCTTACGACCTTCTTCAATTCTTGATTCAAGAAAATTAGCGAGAGCTTTATTAAAAACCTTTTTTAATATTGAGAGTTTTATTTTTGAAAACTTAGTTATTTTCAGAATACCTGGTATATCTTTTATATCTCGAAGTGTTAGTTCATTTGAAATCAATAATTCATTTTTAATTACTTTTTGGAATTCAGCTAAAAGTTTGCTATTGATTTCTAATTTTCCATTACTGGATGTGTTTACTTTTATATGTATATCAACCTTACCTCTCTTTAACTTTTTTGAAATAGTTTTTTTAAAATATTCTTCGTCCTCACTTTGAATTTCAGCAGACTTTAAATTAACTTCAAGAAATCTGTGGTTTAGGCTTTTTAGCTCGACAAGTACCTCTGTATCTTTATCAACATGTCTGGACTGCCCGAAGCCTGTCATACTTTTAATCATATTTTTATTGTATTTTGCAAAAAGGTTTTCTTCTAGTTATATTCTTTAAAATTAAAGCCTAAGTCTTTTATTTTTTTATTTGAAATTTTCCCATTTGAATTGTCTTCGGAACAATTAAAAATCTCATAAGATTTGAAATAAAAATCATTTTCTATGAAAAACTTTATGATTTTGGCGGCATTTTCCCTGTGTAAGTGGTTATTTGACATTTTTGCAGATTGAGAATCATATAAACCAGAAAATCTTAAAATAATTAATTTATCATTATATAACTCTATTTGTTTTTCTTCGTATTCCTTTATTAACTTGCCTCTGAATTCAATTGGATCAATTGGATCGATTTCTTTGCATAATGATTTTGACTCTTTGTCGTAAACTCTTGTTGATGAAATTGAAATAAATGTATCAATAGGAAGTTTTGAAATTATCTTATTTAGATTTTCAGTAGAATTTTTAAATCCGTCCTCGTATCCAGATTCGTCATTTCTTGAAGGCTTTGGGAAAAATATTACAACGTCTATTTTTTGAAAATTATGAACAAACTCTTTTTTTGATAACCAATCCCATTCTATGAAATCATCTGAGTTATATTTATTATTTCTTGAAACTAAAAGGAAATTATATAAATCACTATCAAGAATATCTGTTAGGCGTTTTCCTATATCTCCGTAGCCAATAATAAGAATATTTTTTTTCATATTCTTATTTAGTCAAAAAAAATCCAGGGACACAACCCTGGATTTTATAAATAGATAATTTGTTTATATGCTTAATAATGGTGCGATAACTAAACTAACAATTGCCATAACATTAATAAGAATATTCATTGAAGGTCCGGATGTATCCTTGAAAGGATCTCCTACTGTATCTCCTACTACGGCAGCTGCATGAGTATCAGACCCTTTACCTCCTAAGTTACCTTTTTCAACATATTTCTTAGCATTGTCCCAGGCACCTCCAGCATTAGCCATCATAAGCGCAAGTGATACACAACCAAGAAGTCCACCTGCCAACATTCCACCTAAAGCTTGTGCACCTAAACCAAAACCTACAACAGCTGGCATTGATACCGCTATCACTCCTGGCAACATCATTTTCTTTAAGGCTGCTTTGGTAGCAATCTCAACACATTTTTCTGAATCGGGTTCTGCTGTCCCCTCCATTAGTCCAGATATCTCTCTAAATTGTCTTCTGATTTCATTAATCATTTCAAAAGCTGCGTCGCCAACAGCTGTCATAGTAATCGAAGAGACCAAGAAAGGTATGCAAACTCCAATAAACATTCCAACTAAAACTATTGGCTCTGTCAGAGCTAGCGAAAATTCAGGGTTTGCTACCGCTACCACAGCTGAAAAAGCTGAAATTATAGCTAAGGCCGCTAAAGCTGCGGCTCCAATTGCAAAGCCTTTTCCAATTGCGGCGGTAGTATTTCCTAATTCATCAAGAGAATCTGTTATTTCTCTTACTTCTTCGCCCATACCTGACATTTCAGCTATACCACCTGCATTATCTGCAACAGGTCCGTATGCGTCTATTGCCATTGTTATTCCAACAGTTGCAAGCATTCCAACTGCAGCTATTCCTACTCCATAAATACCTGATAATTGAGTTGATGTAAGAATTATCAGAGCCAGAATAACAATAGGTATTACAACCGATTGCATTCCAACTGATAATCCTGAAATCATAACTGTTGCTGAACCAGTTTCTCCAGATTCAGCGATTTTTCTTACTGGGCTTCCACCAGTGTAGTATTCTGTAATAAGTCCGATTAATACCCCGCCTACAGCTCCGGCAATAACACACCACCATACATTCATTCCAACACCATCAAAAGAAGCGATTATAAAATAAGCCATTGCAACAAATATTACTGGTGCTAATAGGGTTCCAGATCTTAATGCGCTCGCAGGTGCTTTTGCAGACTGAAGCTTAACAATGAATATTCCAATTATTGAAGCAATTAAGCCTGTTGATGCTAAAGCTAAAGGAAGCATCATCATGTCTTTATTGCCCAGAGTATATGCTATGGCTATTGAAGCAATCATAGAACCACAATATGACTCAAATATATCAGATCCCATTCCAGCAACATCGCCAACATTATCACCTACATTATCTGCTATAACACCTGGATTTCTTGGGTCATCTTCTGGAATACCAGCTTCTATCTTACCAACAAGATCAGCTCCAACATCTGCACTCTTTGTGAAGATTCCTCCACCTACTCTTGAAAAAAGAGCTACCACAGAAGCTCCCATAGCAAAACCTTCAAGCTTATGAGGATCAATTTCAGCTGGTATGTAGAAATAATATAAGCCTCCTAGACCTATTAAACCTAATGATGCAACACATAGACCCATTATTGAACCACCGTAAAAAGATACTGATAAAGCCGCTGCTGGGCCATCCTTTTGTGCGGCGGTTGCAGTTCTAACATTTGCTTTGGTTGCTGCATACATGCCAATAAAGCCAGCCACGGATGAGCATATAGCTCCAACAATTATAGATATAGCGGTATAAGGCCCTAATGCATACCAAGCTAAAACTACTATCACCGCAATAAATATGGACAAATATTTATACTCAGTTTTCATGAAAGCAAGCGCTCCAGCATGAATCTGATCGCCTATTTTTTTTACTTTGTCCTCGCCATCGGGATATTTCATGACAAGTTTATAAACAACGAATGCCATTACCATACCCAATATTCCTAGAGCTGGTGGAATGATTAAATTATCCATATAGAACCCCTTAATTTAAATAAAGCATTCTAGCAAATTATTTGAAATAAAAGCGTATTTTTTAGCTATTTATTAAATATGTTTTTGTCTAAAAGTTCTTCTGAATTTGCAACAACGCAAGCTACCGCAGCATCACCAGAAACATTTACCGAAGTTCGTATCATGTCGAGAATTCTATCAACCGCTAATATTAAGCCAATTGCGTCTAATGGCAGTCCTAAAGAGCTCAAAATCAGAGCTAATGTAACAGTTCCAGCAGAGGGAACAGCAGCCGCTCCAATAGAAGCAACCATTGCAAGTAAAACTATCTGAATATATTGAATCATTGATAGGTCAACACCAACAGTGCTTGCAATAAACATAGTCGCTAAGCCCTGCATAATCGCGGTGCCATCCATATTTATAGTAGCCCCTACAGGAATAACAAAAGATGATACATCTTTTTTAACTCCAAGCTCATCAGTAACTGTCTTAAGTGTTACTGGAATAGTTGCCGCGCTTGATGATGTGGTAAATGCAAATAGAGCAACATTTCTCATTTTTTTAAAAAAAATAATTGGATTTAAATTAGCGAATAATTTTAAGACTATCGAATATGTAAAAAATAAATGAAACAGTAAAACGAAGATCAATAATAAGACGTATTGAATCAGATCTCCAAAGATATTTAGACCATGGTCCATCACATAACTTCCCATTAAGCAAAAAACTCCAATTGGTGCAAAACTCATAACTATTAAAACTATCTTCATAAAAACTATGTTTAATTTTTCGAAATTTTTAGAAAGATTGTCTGTGAGATTGTCTGTAAGGTTTAAGGCAATGCCAAATAGCACACTTATGAAAACAATTCCTAACATGTTATTTTCAACAAAAGCTCCAAAAATGTTACTAGGGAAAATCTTTAAAACAGTATCATATAAACTTGCTTCACCAGGAGGCGCGCTAAAAGATGCGACTTCGCCTTCATAACCAGAGATGTTAAAAGCCCATCCAAAGAATATAGCTATCATTACTGCAAAAGCTGTAGTAAATAAATAAAGTAATATTGTTTTTGAGGCTATTGATCCAAGCTTCACCATATTTGATAGAGATGATATACCGGACACTAATGAAAAGAAGACTAGCGGAACTACTATTAATAAGAGGAGATTTTTAAAAATCTGGCCACCGAGATTAAATAGATATTTTTCAATGCCAAAAAAAATTGATTGCGATATTATGTCTTGAAAATAAAAACATAGTGAGGCTATGAATACTCCAGCAAACATCCCCACTAAGACATTTCTGGTAAGATTTTTTGGTGGATCTAATTGATTCATGTAATCTCTATCATATCAAAATCTTCTTTTCCTACTCCGCATTCAGGGCAAAGCCAATCCTCTGGAACATCTTCCCACGCAGTTCCTGGTTCAATTCCATCCTCAGGCCAACCTAATTCTTCATCGTAAATTAGCCCACAGACAATACATTCCCATTTTTTATATTCCATACTTATTAAAAATATTGTTATTTGCTTTAAATCAAGGAGGCTATAATATCAGATTTGAATACTTATATTAATGAACCTTAAACATATTTCTAAATGGATTAACCAAAATGATATGGAAGGTGTCCTTTGTAATAAAAAAATAAAATCCTGGCTTCTTGAACAAGGTCCAATTACAGAGAGAATAAAATCAAAACATAAATTTGAGCTAAAACTTTTGAGAGACAGTGTTGGAGAAGTAGATATTAATGATAGATATTTTTTAGATAATATTGATGGCGAGGTTAAAATTAGAGAAGTTATTCTTCTAGCTGATAAAAATCCATTAGTCTTTGCAAGATCTCTCATCCCAGAAGTCACTATTCAAAATGGCCTCAAAAAGCTTGGCGAATTAAATACAAAACCACTTGGAGATATATTGTTTGAAAAAGGAGTTTTTAAAAAAGATCAAGTAGTCTTCTCAACCTTTTCTCAAAATAAAAAAGAATATTGGGGAAGAAAGGCCAAATACTATGTTAAGAACTACCCTTTATCTGTAATGGAAATATTTTTAATTTAATTAATGCTTTCAAAAAATAAAATAAAATCTTTTTTAGAGCTTGCTAGATTAGATAAACCAATAGGTACTTATCTTCTGCTTTGGCCTTCGATGTTAGGATTATTATTGGCAGGTATAAGTCATGAAATAGGCATTAAAAATTTTATTATCGTTGTTATAGGTTCTGTAATAGTAAGATCATGTGGCTGTGTTATAAATGATATTAGTGACTACAAAATAGATAAATTGGTATCTAGAACCGTAGGACGACCTCTGGCCACGGGAGCCTTGAGCATATATGAAGCATGGGGATTTTTTATATTTCTAGGTTTAGTCTCTCTTTTTGTTTTATTTTTTACTAATCCATTCACTATGAAAATAGCTATTTTATTTGCATTTTTAATTGTTCTTTACCCTCTTACAAAAAGATTTTTTCCTGCTCCACAGTTTTTTTTAGGAATTACATTTGGTTCTGGTTCAT
>CACPCZ010000016.1 GCA_902632555.1 uncultured SAR86 cluster bacterium
GCAAAACCTACCATTAGAAACCATTCCGCCATCAACAAGCAATTTATTAATATGAATTTCATTTTTTTCGAGTATCTTAGTAATTTCTCTTGTTTGAAAGGTTATTGATTGAAAGGCTGATGTCACAATGTCATGAATTGTCGTATCTTGAGTAATCCCACTAAAGCCACCTCTTATGTCTGAATCCCAAAATGGTGCCCCTAGGCCATTAAATGCTGGTAAAAATAAAACACCGTTCGAATTTCCATTTGTATTTAGAAAAATTTCACTGTCTTTAGCATTTTCAAAAAACATCAATTTATCTCTTAGCCATTGAATAATATTTCCAGATGAATAAATACTTCCCTCAATGGCATATGATGTTTCTCCATTAATGTTGTAAGCAATTGTGGTTAGAAGGCCATCATCTATAGCAACAGGTTTATTTTTTGTATTCACCATTAGGAAACATCCAGTACCATATGTGGACTTCATGTCCCCATTTTCAAAACAATTTTGTCCAACGAGGGCTGCTTGTTGATCACCAATAACTCCTCTTATTGGGATATTCATATCAGAAGTTTTTATGGTTCCAAAATTTCCATCACAAGGCAAAACCTCAGGTAGCATATTTTCAGGTATATCGAATATAGATAAGAGCTCTTTGTCCCAGCCCATTTCATGAATATTATAAAGAAGTGTTCTTGAGGCATTTGTTACATCTGTGTAATGGTTTTTTTCTTCTGATAATTGATATATTAGATATGCATCAACTGTACCAAAAGCTAATTTGCCTTCATTAGCTAAATCACGTGCTCCATCGACATTGTTTAATATCCACTTAATTTTTGTAGCCGAAAAATAAGGATCTAGAACTAATCCTGTTTTACTTTTGATAAGCTCTTCATGACCTTTAGCTTTAAGTTCATTGCAATATTCATTAGTTCGCCTATCCTGCCATACAATTCCAGGATAAATGGGTAATCCAGTTTCCTTTGACCAAACTATCGTTGTTTCTCTTTGATTTGTTATACCGCAAGCTTCTATTTCTTTGCAATTTTCTAAAACATTCTTAATAGAAGTTTTCACAGTAGTCAAAATATCTTGAGGCTCTAGCTCTACCCAACCATCATTTGGATAAGATAGTTGATACTCAATTTGTGAATCAAACAGTTTTTCTAATTTTGAATTAAATATTATTGATCTTGAGCTAGTTGTTCCCTGATCAATTGATAAAAAATTTTTCATAAATAAATTCTCCTAATTGATAATTATCCACAATTTATTCACTTATTTCCAACAACAAAAATACACGATATATACACTATATGGTGGAAAAAAATAAAATTATCACAATATATTGTGTTTTTTACTTGATTCTTTGTCCACAACTAGTATATTAGTCGTTAGGAGAAAAAAGTTACCGTTACTGCAGACACGCTTAGATTTTTCCAAAGAAAGTTTAAAAGGTAAAACTCATGTAGTTTATGTATTAGTGGGCAAAAAATAAGAAATGGAAGTACAACAACAAGAAAAACAGAACACAGCAAATCAACAAATTTCAGATATTGAAGCAACTGCGCCAGGTAAGTTAAGAGTAATTAAGAGAAATGGCAAGGTAGTTGCTTTTGAGGACGATAAAATAAAAGTTGCAATTACAAAAGCTTTTTTAGCAACAGAGTCTGGAAATGCAGCAGCAAGCGAAAGAATTCATAAGAAGGTTAATGAGCTTACAGAAAATGTAGTCGAAGTTTTCCAAAGAAGAATGCCCTCTGGTGGAACACTTCATATTGAAGAAATACAAGATCAGGTAGAACTACAATTGATGAGATCTGAAGAGCTTGATGTAGCAAAATCATACATTTTATACAGAGCAGAAAGGACTCAAGAGAGAAAGAAAGAAAAACTCAGTATTGATTTACCAGATACACCAAATATCAATATTACTAAAAATGATGGAACCGTCGTTCCTTTAAATGTCGAAAAAGTTGCAGGTCTAATTAATGATGCATGTGAAGGCCTAGATGAAGTATCAGTAAGCGAAGTATTAGATGAGGCACTTAAAAATTTGTACGATGGGGTATCGATTTCTGACATGAGAACGAGTCTAGTAATGTCTGCAAGAACGAAAGTTGAGAAAGAGCCAAATTACTCTTTCGTAACTGCGAGGATACTAATGGATCAAATTAGGAGTGAAGCACTAAATTTCCTTGGTGTTGCGGAAGAATCTACATATCAAGAAATGGAGAAATATTATCCAATGGCTTTCAAAGCGTACATAAATAAGGGTATCGAGCTTGACATTTTGAATCCCGAACTTAAAGAATTTGATCTCGATAAAATGAGTGCTGCAATAGATTTTACAAGAGACAATCAGTTTACATACTTGGGACTTCAAACTCTCTATGATAGATATTTCATACATTGCGACGATGTAAGATATGAACTACCCCAAGTTTTCTTTATGAGGGTTTCTATGGGGCTTGCATTAGAAGAGGACAACAGAGAAGAAAGAGCGATAGAATTTTATAGATTACTATCAAGCTTTGATTATATGAGCTCTACACCAACGCTTTTTAACTCAGGAACCAAAAGACCGCAGCTTTCATCTTGTTACTTAACAACAATCCCAGACGATTTAGATGGAATATTTTCAGCAATGAAAGATAACGCATTATTATCAAAATGGGCAGGTGGTCTTGGTAATGACTGGACACCGGTAAGAGCAATGAATTCCTACATTAAGGGCACAAATGGTAAAAGTCAGGGCGTAGTTCCTTTTCTTAAAGTTGCTAATGATACAGCTGTTGCAGTTAATCAAGGAGGCAAAAGAAAAGGAGCAATGTGTGGCTATTTAGAAACCTGGCATTTAGACATAGAAGAATTTCTTGAGCTCAGAAAAAATACAGGCGACGAAAGACGAAGAACGCATGATATGAACACTGCAAACTGGGTACCGGATCTGTTCATGAAAAGAGTTGAACAAGATAAAAATTGGACACTATTTTCACCAGGTGAAACACCTGATTTGCATGACCTAATAGGTAAAGCTTTTGAAGAAAAATACGAAGAGTATGAAGAAAAAGCAAAAAAAGGAGAAATGGGTCAACATAAATCAATACCAGCTAAAGAATTATGGAGAAAAATGTTAACTATGCTGTTTGAAACAGGACATCCTTGGATCACATTCAAAGACTCCTGTAATCTCAGATCACCTCAACAACATGTTGGCGTAATACATTCATCAAATTTATGTACAGAAATAACATTAAATACAAGTGCTGAAAAAGAGATCGCAGTTTGTAATCTTGGTTCAGTCAATCTTGCTAATCATATGAAGGACGGAGCCCTAGATGAAGAGAAAGTAAAAAATACAGTATCTACAGCTATAAGGATGTTAGATAACGTAATTAACATTAATTATTATTCAGTTGATACTGCGAAAAACTCAAATTTTAAACACAGGCCAATCGGACTAGGGCTAATGGGATTTCAAGATGCTTTATATCTCCAAGATATACCCTACTGCAGTGATGAAGCTGTTGAATTTGCAGATAAAAGTATGGAGCTAATAAGTTATAACGCAATTTATGCATCGACAGAACTTGCAAAGGAAAGAGGAAAATATGAATCATTTGACGGTTCCCTATGGAGCAAAGGTATCTTACCAAAAGATTCAATAGAGATCTTGGCAGAGAATAGAGGAAGTGACTATCTTAATGTTGATAGATCAGAATCTTTAGACTGGGAGTCTCTCAGAAAGAAAGTAATGAAAGATGGCATGAGAAACTCTAATGTTATGGCCATCGCTCCTACAGCAACAATATCAAATATTACTGGCGTGACCCAGTCGATCGAACCTACATACCAAAATTTATATGTGAAATCGAACCTTTCAGGCGAATTTACCATAGTCAATCCTCATCTTGTAAGAAAGCTAAAAGATCTTGGTTTATGGGATGATGTAATGATCAATGATCTTAAGTATTTTGAGGGCAGCCTCTCTGAAATTTCAAGAATTCCAGACGAGGTTAAAAAACTTTTTTCAACTGCGTTTGAGGTAGAGCCAAGGTATATTGTTGAATCTGCAAGCAGAAGACAAAAATGGATCGATCAAGCTCAATCATTGAATTTATATATTGGAAATGCTGATGGTAAAAAACTAGATATCACCTATAGAATGGCTTGGTACTCTGGGCTGAAGACAACATACTATCTAAGGTCTATTGCAGCTACATCAACAGAAAAATCAACTGTACAACAGGGAAAATTAAACGCGGTAAGTTCTGATGCAGGTCAGTCATCCGCACAAGAATTAGGAGCACCAGCTCCAGTTCCTACAGCCTGCTCTCTGGACGATCCAGATTGTGAGGCTTGCCAATAAATTAAGGAGAAATAATATGTTAAATTGGGACGATTATGGAAAAGAGGAAAATTCAACTCCTCAATCATCACCTCAGGTAAATAATGAGGTTGTAAAACAAACAGCGGAAGCAGTAGCGGAAGAAAAGCCAGCTGTTCAACAGACTACAGAGCCAGAAGCACCACAAACAAATGTGAATATTGGAGAAGGTTCAAGAGCAGAGGCTGCAAGAAAAGCAGTAAATGCAATAGATGAGACAGCAGGCAATGAAGAACTAGATGAAATGATGGCAAACGCAGGCCGTGTTCAGGTTGATCAAAAAATGATGATCAATTGCAAGGCCGATCTTAATCAACTAGTTCCATTTAAATATGACTGGGCGTGGCAAAAATATCTTGATGGCAGTGCTAATCACTGGATGCCTCAAGAAATAAATATGACGAATGATATTGTACTTTGGAAGTCTGAAGACGGATTAACAGAAGACGAAAGAGTTATCGTAAAAAGAAATTTGGGTTTCTTTTCAACAGCAGACTCACTAGTTGCAAACAATCTTGTTCTTGCACTATACAGGCTGATAACCAATCCAGAATGTAGACAATATATTTTAAGACAAAGTCTTGAAGAAGCTATTCATACTCATGCATATCAATATTGCATTGAATCACTTGGCATGGATGAAGGAGAAATTTTTAATATGTACAGAGAAGTTCCATGCGTTGCAAGAAAAGCATCATGGGGACTTAAATACACTCAAGAGATATCAGACCCTGATTTCAAAACCGGAACTGAGGAAACTGATAAACAATTGCTCAGGAATCTAATAGCTTTTTACTGTGTGCTTGAGGGCATCTTCTTTTACTGTGGATTCACACAAATACTTTCAATGGGAAGAAGAAATAAGATGACTGGAACTGCAGAACAATTTCAGTACATATTAAGAGATGAATCAATGCATGTAAATTTTGGTATTGATGTAATAAATCAAATAAAAATTGAGAATCCTCACTTATGGGATGAACAAATGAAATCAGATGCTGCACAAATGATTCTCGAAGGTACTGAGCTGGAAATACAATATGCAAGGGACACCATGCCAAGAGGCGTATTAGGAATGAATGCGGCAATGATGGAAGAATATCTTAAGTTCATTGCAAATAGAAGGCTAACACAACTTGGATTAGATGAAGAGTTTACAGGGGTAAGCAACCCCTTCCCTTGGATGTCAGAAATAATTGATTTAAGGAAAGAGAAAAACTTCTTTGAAACAAGAGTGACAGAATATCAAGTTGGTGGTGCTTTAAACTGGGAATAATATTTGAAGATATATTCAAGCCCAGTAGCTCCAAGCCCAAGGAAAGTACTGATATTCATTGCCGAAAAAGGCATTGAAAATGTTCAGATTGAAAACCTTGATCTTGGTAAATTAGAACATAAAACACCAGAGTATAAAAAAATTGCTCCTAATTCGAGGGTTCCTGCTCTCGAATTAGAAAGCGGTGAAGTAATTCTTGAGACCACCGCTATATGCAGATACCTTGAATGCAAATACCCAGAACCTAATATGTTTGGCTCTGACCCAATGGAAATTGCGCATATTGAAATGTGGTATTCACGAGTTTCGTTTGAGTTAATGATGCCATTGATGCATGGATTTAGACATACTCATCCTCATATGAGTCAATTAGAAAATCAAAATAATGAATTCGGCCTTGCTCAAAGAGAATTAGCAGTAAACTCTCTCAAACATTATGAAGAATTAATATGCGATAAAGAATTTTTAACTTGCAAAAAATTTACATATGCAGACATTCAAATGGTTACATCTCTTCAGTTTCTTGTAAGGTTGAACAAAATTGACATCAATGATTATCAAAACTTAAAAACTTATATCGATAATATTGCTGCAAGGCCAAGTTTTTCTTTATAAGTTTATTTGTTTATCAGTTCAAAGAATTTAAGAGTCTGTTCACCACCGTTCTGTAATGCCCTAGCATCTTGCATATCTGATATCTTATCCCAACTTGCGTGAATGTTTTCCGGTGTCATATCTTCTCCCATGCCTAAAGAGACACCCATAGTCTCGTGAATAAATATTCTTGAAAAAACACCGGCGCCTGCAGCCATAATTGCTCCATTAGGTGCATGCTCACTAGAAAGATAAATTACTGCAGGTGTTACAAATTCAGGCTGAAGATTTTTTCCAAAATCCTCAGGTATTAAACCTTCAGTCATTCTTGTATATGCGACTGGTGTTATTGAATTTGTATAAACATTTTTGTTTTGACCCTCTAGTTTGAGAGTATTCATTAGTCCCACCATCGCCATCTTTGCTGAACCATAATTTGTTTGACCAAAATTTCCAAATACACCACTTGAAGAGCTTGTAAAAATAATACGACCATATTCTTGTTCTCTCATAATTGGAAATATGCTGTGAGTGCAATTCAATGTACCTTGAAAATGTACATCCATTACTAAATTAAAATCATCAAGAGTTACTTTATGAAAGCTTTTATCTCTAAGAATACCGGCATTATTAATAAGAATGTCTATTCTGCCCCATTCATCCATTGTCTGCTGTACCATCTCTTTTACAGCAGAAATGTCGGTTACGCTGGCGCCATTTGCAATTGCATCACCACCAGCATCTTTGATTTCTTGAACAACCTGATCCGCTGCATCACTTGCTCCGCTTCCGTCAACACTTCCCCCGAGGTCGTTTACAACAACCTTGGCACCTCTTTTAGCAAGTTCTAAAGCATGTTGCTTTCCAATGCCTCCACCTGCCCCAGTAACAACTGCAACTTTGTCATCAAATCGTATGCTCATAATTCTTCTCCAGTATGTGTGAAATATTTTATGAAAGAGAAATATATTTTAATCAAAAAAAATCTCATTTACTATGATATAAAAATAAGGATTACATCTTAAATTAAGAATATAATTAAACTATTATTGATTACCGAAAAAAGGAAATAAAATGAGCTCAACTGTAAAAGTAGTTGTAACTGGAGCAGCCGGTCAAATTGCATATTCATTAATACCAAGATTAGTTGATGGAAGAACTTTTGGAGATAAAAAAGTAGATCTATCTTTGGTGGAAATACCTCAAGTAGTTGATAAGCTCAAGGGACTTGTGATGGAATTAGAGGATTCGTATTTTCCTAATATGGGAAATGTTAGTTATACATCTAATTTTGAAGAAGCTGCAAAAGATGGTGATTGGTTTTTGCTTGTTGGTAGCATTCCAAGAGGAATAGTCTATAACGGGAAAAAAATTGAAGAAAGATCTGACCTTTTGAGTATAAATGGCGGAATTTTTGTTGATCAAGGCTCTGCGATAGGAAAATATGGAAAAGATGAGGCAAAAATTTTAGTAGTTGGAAATCCAGCAAATACAAATGCATTAATTGGGAAAAATGCTGCAAATAATAATTCTCAACTATGGATGGCAATGACAATGCTCGATTCAAATAGAGCAAAGTCAATTATTGCAAAGAGAACTAACAATGATATTTCAGAAATTGCTAATATGATTATTTGGGGAAATCATAGCCCAACAATGTATCCTGATGCGGAAAATGTCATCATTAAAGGTGAAATTGGTAATGCTGTTTTAGATGATCAAGATTGGATTGATTCTATTTTCATACCAAGTGTTCAGCAAAGAGGTAAGGCAGTTATTGATGCAAGGGGCGCATCATCTGCCACATCTGCAGCAAAAGCAGCAATTGATACTGTAATGGCATGTGAACATCCCTCCTCCTCAAATGATTGTTTTAGTGCTGCAATTGCTAGTGATGGTTCATACAACGTCCCAGAAGGGTTAATTTGTGGATTTCCATTAATGAGATTAGATGACGGAGTAATTGAGATTAAAAGAGATTTAGCATTATCTGATTATGCAAGCAAAAAACTCAAAATCTCAATTGATGAATTGTTATCTGAAAGAGAGGCGGTAAAACATTTAATGAAATGATTAAAAAAGAAAAAACTCTTTACAGTTATATATGTAATATCGTTGCTGATGAAGAGCCTGAAAAAATCAAAATATTAACCAGTCAAGATATTTCAAAATTAATCAAACGGCTAGAGAAGACTAGTGTTGAAAACATAAATATTTATCCATCACTTAATAAGGACTCTCCAGAAAATTGTGATCTTTTTATTTTGCTGGATGATATAAAGGTTTCTGAAAGCGATATTGGAATAATTAAAAATTTACTCAGTCAAAAAATTGTTATTTTTACAGATTTTAAAAATGATACAAAAAATGATGAAATGATGTTAAAACTAGGATTTCAAACTGAATTAAGAGATCAAAATAACATGCTTAAGTGTTATTCATACAACTTAAAAACATATAACAATAAGCGGTCATGGAATAACCCTAAGGGTTGGGCTAACCCAGAGAATTTTGATAAATTTAGATGGTAAAAAAAATCTTATGATTTCAATTGAGGAAACAGTAAGACGTCTCTTATTGAAGATTGATTGGTAAGTAACATTACAAGTCTATCGACTCCTAATCCAACACCTACCGCCGGTGGCATTCCATGCTCTAGGGCTGTTATATAATCTTTGTCATAATCCATTGCCTCATCATCTCCAGATTCTTTTGCAGCAACCTGATCCTCAAATCTTGAGGCTTGATCATCGGGATCATTTAACTCACAAAAACCATTAGCAAATTCTTTTCCCCCAATAAATAATTCAAATCTATCTGCAAAATCTGGGTTTTCTTCATTCCTTCTTGAAAGAGGAGATACTTCAACAGGATACTCGGTAACAAATGAAGGATCTATTAAATTATTTTCAACGGTTTCTTCAAAAATTTCTAAAAGCATTCTGCCCTTACCCCAATTTTTTTCAATCTTAATTTTCTTAGATTTCAAAAATTCGACTAATTTATCTTTGTTATTCAAGTCTGCTTTTGATAGCTCTTTATTATGATTCACGACTAAATCTGATAATGTAAATTGAGAAAAATTATTTAGATTGATTTTTTGATCGCCCCACTCAATTGTTTCACCACAATTAGCTGCAATAGCAGCATTTACAATAATTTCTTGAGTTAAATTCATTTGATCTTCCATACTTGCGTATGCTTGATACCACTCCATCATAGTGAATTCAGGATTATGTTTTGTGGAAAGGCCTTCGTTTCTGAAACTTCTATTAATTTCAAAAACTTTTTCAAAACCTCCAACCAATAATCTTTTTAAATAAAGTTCAGGAGCAATTCTTAAGTACAAATCCTGCCCAAGAGCGTTATGCTGAGTAACAAATGGTCTTGCCACAGCCCCACCTGCTAGAGGATGCATCATTGGGGTTTCAACCTCAAGATACCCTGATTCATTCATAATTTTTCTCATTGAATCGATTATTTTTGTTCGTTTAACAAATACTTCCTTAGTAGCATTGTTTGTCATCAAGTCTAGATATCTTTGCCTGTATCTAGCTTCAACATCTGTCAGTCCCTTAAATTTCTCAGGCATTGGTCTTAAGGATTTGGTTATCATTTCTAGATCCCAGACATCTATTGTTAATTCATCCGTTTTTGTTCTAAAAAGAGAGCCTGATACACCTACAATATCTCCAAGATCCCAGGTTTTAAAATCTTCATAAACGCTCTCTTCAACGTTATTTTTTGTTACATATATCTGAATATCGCCTGTTGAATCTCTTAAAGTTGCAAAACTAGCATTTCCCATCACTCGTTTTAGAATAATACGTCCAGCAATAGAAATATCTTTGATATTTTTCTCTGAAAGTTCATCCTTAGAAGAATTTCCATACTCTTCATGCAAATTTTTTGCATTATTTTTAGGCTTAAAAGAATTTCCATAAGCCTCGCCTTTATCTCTAAGCTGCTCTAGCTTTTTTCTCCTTTCTTCAATGATGGCCTTTTCACCACCAAGATTATCATTATTCATCTATATTCCTGCTTTTAATGACGATATCATAAACTCATCTAAGTCCCCATTGAGAACAGCTGTTGTATTACCTGTTTCAAAATTTGTGCGCAAGTCTTTAATTCTTGACTGATCCAATACATAAGATCTAATCTGACTGCCCCATCCTATATCTGACTTACTGTCCTCTAACATTTGTTGTTCTTCATTTTGCTTCTGTAATTCTAACTCGTAAAGTTTAGATTTTAATTGTTTTAGCGCATTTTCTTTGTTTTTATGTTGTGATCTATCACTCTGACATTGCGCTACAACCCCAGTCGGGATGTGAGTTAAACGAACCGCAGAATCTGTTTTATTAACATGTTGACCACCTGCCCCAGATGCTCTGTAGGTGTCTGTTCTTATGTCAGCTTTATTTATATTTATCTCAATGGAATCATCTATTTCTGGTGAAATAAAAACTGAGGCAAAAGATGTATGTCTTCTATTTCCTGAATCAAATGGTGATTTTCTTACTAATCTATGTATACCTGTCTCAGTTCTTAGCCAACCATATGCATGATCCCCATCAACATGCAATGAAGCAGATTTAATTCCAGCAATGTCACCATGTGAAATTTCAACTAAGTTTGTTCCAAAGCCTCTTCCCTCAGCCCATTTACTATACATCCTGAGCAACATTTCAGCCCAATCTTGAGCTTCAGTTCCACCTGAACCTGACTGAATTTCTATATAGGCAGATGAGCTATCCATTTTGTTTGTGAACATTCTATTGAATTCAAGTTCTTCGATCATTTGATTAATTTCATTTGTCTCTTTTAAAATTTCATTCAACGATGAATCATCTGATTCCTCTATTGAAACATCTAAAAGCACTTCAGAATCAGAAAGCTTTTCTGCAACAACTTGATACGTTGAGATTGCTTTTTCTATACTTGTCTTTTCTTTACTTAATTTTTGTGACAAATCTAGGTCTGACCATACTTTTTCTTGAGATAATTCTTCTTCTATTTCGATCAATCTTTTTTTCTTAGAGTCAATTTTGAAAACATCTCTGTTTATTTCATCTAATCTCTCTTTTAAAGAATTTAAGCTTGATTTAAGTTCTAAAATATCCATAGATTAGTTATTTTTACTGATGTAATCAAAAATTGAATTATCAGATGTGCTCAAGTTCTCAGCAACTTCTTTTTTGTTTAAAACCTTTTTTAATCTCTCAGGTACATCCTCTAAACTAAGTCCTGCTTTCAAAAGTACATCTGGAAATTTTGCAGGATGTGCAGTTGCTAAAATTACAGTCTTGTGATGAAGCTTATCTTTGAGTCTTTCAACAGCCTCGTACGCAACTGCCGTATGTGGATCAATGAATCGATTGAATTTATTATTAAAATTTTTCATACATTCAAATGTTTCTTCATCATTACAGCTATAACTCAAAAATAAGTTTTCGGTTTTATTCCAAATATTTTCGTCAATATTTATGGGTTCTTTAGGAAAATTAGAATAAAGTTTTCTGCATTTAGCTGAATCTGAATCAAGATAAAAATCATAAACTAGCCTTTCAAAATTGCTTGCAACGCTTATATCCATACTGGGTGATATAGTCTCAACAACCTCTTGCTTAGAATAATCATTATGTTTAAAAAATCTATGAAGAATATCATTAGAATTTACTGCAACGACTATTTTTGAAAGAGGCATTCCCATTTTCGAAGATGCGTAACATGCAAAAACATTTCCAAAATTTCCTGTAGGAACTGAAAAATTTATAGGCTGATCAAATTTGTTTATTTTCAAGCACGCATAAAAGTAATAGCAAATTTGTCCAATTATTCTTATCCAGTTAATAGAATTTATTGCAAGAAGGTATTGATCGTTTGATATAAATGATCTTTCCTTAAAACCTCTCTTTACTATATCTTGGCAATCATCAAAAGTTCCGTCTGCCATGATAGGAAAGATGTTTGATTTATCTACTGTTGTCATTTGTTTTCTCTGAACACTAGACATATTTCCCTCAGGAATCAGAATAAAGCTTTTAATAGATTTAAACTCTTTACATGCATCAATTGCAGCTGATCCAGTGTCACCTGAAGTAGCACCGAAAACAATTGCTGTTTTATTTTGAGATTCAAGCGTTTTATTAAAAAAAGCTGCTGCTAACTGTAATCCAAAATCTTTAAAAGCTAGAGTTGGACCATGAAATAACTCCAATACAAAATTTTTGTCATCAAGATTGTTAATCTCAATTAAATGCTTAGATTCAAAATCGTGCCATGTGCTATCTAACACTTGAAGAACTTCGTCCTTGGCATATGATGAATCTGTAAACATTGGCACTATATATTTTGCAACATCAATATAACTATCAAAATTCTTCATACGCTCTAAATCTACAATTGGCCATGAGTCTGGCATAAATAAGCCTCCATCATCAGCAAGACCTTGCATAAGGACTTGTTCAAAAGTCTTATTCTTATCCTTTCCCCTAGTACTATGAAATAGCATATTTATAATTCAATTCTTATTGATTTTACTGATACAATTTTGTCTAACTTTTCAATTTCTGAAATACATTTATTTAGATCTTTTTCAGAATGAAGATCGGTAAAAATGATTACAGCATTTTTATTCTTACTTAATTCTTTACATTTTATTTTCTTGATGAAGATTTTATAGTTGTCGAAAACTTGCTCTATTAATGCAATATTATCCTCTGATATTGAGGTTTTAATATGGATATAATTTTCAAATTTAAGATCATCAATTTTAAGAATTTTTTTTGAACTTTTATGTCTATTTTCTGATGAAACCTTATCTTTAACATTCGATATGTATATCAAGTCTGATATTACGCCTGATGCTGTAGAAGCTTGACCAGCACCTGAGCCTGCCACATGCAATTTTCCAATCAAATCTGTTTCAATTTCTATCCCATTTCTAACACCTGTAAGGTTTGCAAGATATTTAGAATTACTAATTAAAACAGGATGAGCTCTTAATTCGATACTTTCTTGTGACAATGACGAAACTGCAAAATGCTTAATTGAAAAACCTTCTTCTGCTGCATATATAAAATCATTTGTCTCTATATCTTCAATACCTTCAATATAAAAATCATCTGGGGGCAAGCTTGTGCCAAAAGCAATTGATGACAGAATACCAATCTTATGAGCTGCATCGTAACCTTCAATATCGAAAGATGGATCTGCCTCTGCATATCCCTCTTTTTGAGCAAATTTAAGCGTATCTTCGAAATCAGCTCCTTCTTCCATTTCACTTAAAATAAAGTTTGATGTTCCGTTTAGCATGCCAGAAATTTTCGTTACTTTGTTAGCAGCTAACTCTTCATGAAGCATTTTAATAATTGGGGTCCCAGCACATACAGATGACTCATATAAAACAAAAACATTCTTTTTATCAGCTAGAGAGAAAATCTCATCTCCATGATGATATAAAACTGCTTTATTTGCAGTAACAACATTTATGCCCTTTTCTATTGATTTCAATATCAATTCTCTTGCAACTTCTACTCCACCTATTAATTCTACAATTACATCGATTTCATGATTTAAAACATTGAATATATCTCTTTCAATAACAGTATTTTTTGGATCACATTTTGGATTGTCTCTTCTTGCACCAATAACAACAATTTCAAGCTTAGTGTTGCTATTTGATTCAATCTCTTTTTGATTATCTAAAATGGTTTTGTAAAGTCCTGTTGCAACATTTCCCCATCCACAAATTCCAATTTTTAATTTTTTCATACTATGATTTTAAAAGTTTTATTAGCTCTGCTGGAGCAATGTAACCGGGATATAACTGACCATTTGCAGAAATAATTGCAGGTGTTCCAGTAATGCCAATCTTTCTTCCAACTGCATAGTGCTTTGAAACCGGTTGAGTGTCACAAAAATCTAAATTTGGATCATTGCCCTGTTTAAGACTCGTAAGAACTTGTTGTGGATTATTTGAGCACCAAGCACCTACCATCTTTGTAAAAGCACTGGTACCAATACCTGACCTCGGAAATGCAGCATAATTTATAGTAATTCCTAGTGAGTTATATTCTTCAATCTCATTATGAAGTTTTCTGCAATAGCCACATTCGACATCTGTAAATATTGTAACTTTATATTTCTCATTCTTTGATTGAAATGAAATAAGCTTAGAAGGATCCAAGCTCTCAATTAATTCTTTTCTCTTTATTGAAATATCAATATTTGTGAGATTTGTAACACTATTTGAGCTAATGCTAAACATATCACCATATATAAAGTAGTTTCCATTTTCAGAGACGTAAAGAGGCTGAACATCACCATAAAAAACCTTATAAATTCCTGTGAATTCAGATTTTTCTATGGACTCTATTTTTGCACCCTCTGGTAATATCGATGTAATTTTTTCTTTTATTTCAAGCTCGTCAGCACTTACACTTAAAAAAAATAAAAAATTTAAAAATGTTATAAATAAAAATTTCATTTAGCCTCTTGGATGATGTTTTTTTAAAACTTCACCTAATCTTTGTTTTGCAATGTGAGTATATATTTGAGTTGTAGATAAGTCACTATGACCTAATAGCAATTGTACAGATCTCAAATCAGCGCCTCTATTTAAAAGGTGTGTTGCAAAAGCATGTCTTAAGGTGTGAGGTGAAATAGAATTATCAAGACCTTCTCTTGATAGGTAAATCTTTATTCTCTGCCAAAATGTTGTTCTAGACATTTTTGTGCCTCTATTGGAAATAAAAACTTCCTTAGCTATAGATTTTTTTCTTTTATTTAAATATGAGTTTAATGAATCCAAAGCTTGTTCTCCGAAGGGAATAAGTCTTTCTTTTGATCCTTTTCCAAGAACCTTCAGAACAGATCTTTCAAGGTCAATATCTGTAATTTTTAAACTTACTAATTCCGATATTCTCATACCAGTGGCATATAGCATTTCTATCATTGCCTTATCTCTATTTTCTATATCAATTGACGTATTTGGACTATTAAGCAATTTTTCTACTTCATTCTCAGACATTGAAGACGGTAAATATTGCTCTTTCTTAGGACTAATAATTTCAGATAATGGAGAAGCATTTATTTGTTTCTTTTTTAAAAGAAAAAGATAAAAA
Organism: uncultured SAR86 cluster bacterium; assembly: GCA_902632555.1. Taxonomy (GTDB): domain Bacteria; phylum Pseudomonadota; class Gammaproteobacteria; order Magnimaribacterales; family D2472; genus SAR86A. The sequence continues at coordinate 15,383 of CACPCZ010000016.1, forward strand.
TTTTTTAAAGAAGATATTTTTCTATTTACAGATGAGCTCTTTAAGTTTTTTTTAAAAAGATGAGCTATGAATTCGTTTATATGATTTTCAGCTACTGATTTATAATCGCCAATGTGTTTATCTTTCATCCAGCATGAAAATTCATAAATATCATTTTTATACGCATTAATGGTATTTTTTGACAAACCTTTTTCTATGAATAAATAATTAAAAAAAGATCCGAGATCTGAATCTTCTTTTACACTATTAGGCATTTGATTATTCTAGTCTTTCTTTGATTCTTGCAGATTTTCCTGATCTTTCTCTTAAATAGAAAAGTTTTGCTTGACGAACGTCACCTTTTCTTTTGACTTTTATTGAGTCAATCATTGGACTATGAGTTTGAAATGTTCTCTCTACGCCAATACCACTAGATATTTTTCTTACAATGAATGATGAGTTTAAGCCTGCCTTTTTTACACCCATTACAACACCTTCAAATGCCTGAAGTCTTGTGCGTTCTCCTTCTCTTACTTTAACAGAGACAACAACAGTATCTCCTGGTCTAAATTCAGGAATATCAGTTTTCATTTGTTGATTCTCAAAGTTACTAATTATTTGAGATGGGGTTTTTTCTTTGAGAGAAACTTTTACCTCATTATTTTCTTCTGGAGCTTCTTCTTCAGCTGGAGCTTCCTCTGCAGGAGCTTCTTCTGCTGGA
>CACPCZ010000017.1 GCA_902632555.1 uncultured SAR86 cluster bacterium
GGACATAATTAATAATGCAGCAACCGCGGTCATAATGGCTCCAATATCTACTGGCATAGCTGTTGAGCTTGGATATGCAATTGAGCCATTTTTGATGGTGGTTGCAGTTGGCGCAAGCTGTGCATTTTTAACTCCTATAGGACATCAATGTAATACAGTTGTTATGGGGCCGGGTAATTACAAATTTACTGATTATTGGCGAATGGGATTACCTATGGATGTGCTGATTATTTTAGCATCTATACCTATGATTCTCTTTGTATGGACTTAAATAATGGATGATAGGTACAAAAGACTAAATCAGGAAACCGGAAAACCATTCCATGAAGGCTACCAAGATGAGAATGGAAGATACTTTATAAAATACTTAAATAAACAAGGTAATGATGGTTACTATTTTGAAGAATGGGCAAAAGACAAAAATGCTTTTCTAAAAAAGATTAATAGTTCTTAATTGAATCTCTCGAGCGGATAACAATTACAACTCAAGTTTTCTATTGCACTAATAAAATCTCCATATCGCACATTAAACTCTTTAGATTCACCTTCTTCATCAGTAAATGGTGTAATTACATCAGAACCTGATTCAACAGCTCCATTTTCAATTAAGATTCTGCCTAATTTGATTGCATTTTCAACACCAGCCCATCTTAGATACTTCATAATCCCCCATTTTTGAATGTCACCAGAATCTTGCTGACTATATTTTGTAATTTTTGTAACAACTATGTCATTTTCTCTATCAACAAATGTGAATTGACCAAATTTTCCACTAGTATTAAATATTTTAAAATCTTCTTCGTATGCAGAAACCCACCAGTGCAACGAATAACCTCTTTTTAATTCTGTGAATCTTTCTGGTGTAATGTCCCAGACTACTTGAAATGTTTCATCAACATATTTTTTTGATATTAATTGTTTGCCATCCCAGTTTCCATTTCTTGAAAATAACAATCCAATTTTTGAGTAGTCTCTAGCTGACATATCGACACAACAATATGTAAGAACATTTCCATTTTCATCTTTCCATAACTTGTAATCTTTGACGCCAATATGATCTAAAATTCTCTCTTTCAAAAGTGTGTCAGCTTTTTTTCCTGTTGCAGCAATTAAAATATCTCCAAGCAACATTGAATTAACGTTGTTATACTCAAATTTTAGGCCTGCTGATTTTTCAACACCAACATTCATTGCATACTTTAAGTGATCCTCTTGAAAAAACATTGTCTCATGTTCATCTTTTGGAAAATCAAGTCCACTCGACATATCTAAAAGATCTCTTATTGTTATTTCAGATCTCTCATCATTAAAATAATCTAAATATTTACCAACTTTGTCATCCAAGCTGCTTATTTCACCTTTATCAATTGATATACCAATCAAAGCAGCATAATAACTTTTAGCCATTGACCATGAGGTTCCATGAGAGTTTTTATCATATCCATCTGCGTATTTTTCTGAAATAATTTTGCCATTTTTAACAACTACAACTGCTTGAGTAGAATCATCTAGGAAAGCTAAATTTATTAATGCATTTACATTATCTGAACGCACTTGTTGTTCTTCAGGTGAAGAAATTTCCCATGAGTTAGCTGGAAAATATGAAGCTAACATATCTAATGAAGACAATAATATTATTAATAAAAAATTCATTCTGAAAATATGCATTTGTGATTCCTTATATGAGGTGAATATGTGTTTAATATATCTTTAATTTAATGATATTCCAACAGGAAATATTTAATATTATAAATATTATTGATATTTAATTATAAATAATTAAAATAGTAGCAAAACGGAGATTTATAATGAACAAATATCTACTTATGATTCCATTGCTTTTGGTTCAATTTGAGCTTGCTAGCGCAAATCACGTCGTAAAAATGCTCAACCAAGGACCAGGCGGTGTTATGATTTTTGAACCTGCAGTTCTTAAAGTGGCAGTTGGTGACTCAGTTACGTTTGAGTCGACTGATGCCGCACACAATTCTGCTTCTTTACCAGGAATGATTCCTGCTAACGCAGTCCCATGGAATGGTCAACTAAGCAGAGATATTACAGTTACACTTACCGAGCCAGGTGTTTATGCATACCAATGCACTCCTCACTCAATGATGGCAATGGTTGGAGTGATACAAGTTGGAGATGATTCTTCAAATTTAGATACCGTAAAGACCAAAGCGCAAATGGTGAAGTCTTCATTTGTAATGAATCAAACTCGTTTAGATGACTATCTTGCCGAGTTATAGGATAAAAGTTATTTAATTAAAATAAGGACTAGCTGCATTTATTGTGTAAAATTACGAACCTTAGGGCGAGTAACTCAGTTGGTTAGAGTGTCTGCTCGACACGCAGGAAGTCGGGAGTTCGAATCTCTCCTCGCCCACCAAATATTTAATTTGTGATTTCTTCTGCTACCCAGCTTAACGACCAGTTGTGACCAAGCCTTCTACCATTGTAAGTTTCAGGCAACCTTATTATTGTGCTTCCCTTAAGATCAATGATTTGAGGATCATAATCTAAACTGTTAAAAGCCCCATCTAATTCTTTTATAGTTCTCCATTGAAAAAAGCTCACATTATCTCTCATAAGCTTCGGTGGTGAATACTCGCATATACTTCTGAAAAGACTTGATTTAAAAGAAGTCGAGATTGGTCCTGACAGCGGTCCTGCTACAGTATGAATTGTCAGAGGGACTTCACTAACCCATCTATCTGAAAACATTGCAACTATCATGCCTCCATAGCTATGGCCCATCAATATCACATTAGTGATATTTTTTTTTGAATCTAAAATATAAGAAATTTCACTAGCTAGTTTTAAGTATGCTCTATTTGGGCAAAAGTCATCGTTATATCTATAAAAAGAGGATAAAGTATTCGATGAATCTAAGGTGATAAGAGGATATATCCATTCATACCCCTCACTATCACCTCCATGAACGCCAACAAATAATGTATTTTGCGAATTTTGTTCTGTTTCAAGGTAATGTAATCCGTAATCAAGCTTCATTAAGTTCCTGCCACTTTTAAGAACATCATCTAAATCAAAATCATCTATTAAAAAATCTGCCTTTAGAAAAGACGAGTTAACAAAGGTCATAAAAATAAAAAAACAAAAATAACTATTAAATTTTTTCATTATTACTTCTGCATTGATAAAAGTTTTTCTTTTGTTGCCATAAGAATTTCAAGATCTTCTTTGTCTTCCCTTTCATCTAAAAGTTTTTCAATATCTTGAAGCGCCTTTTCAACCGAACCCCATTTTCCTTCTGTTTGCACGCGTTCATTTACAAGCTCATCATATCTCCCTTTGATATCGTTAGGGATGTCTGTGTGATATTCATTACAGATAATTCTTTCAGCTAAAATACGAAATCTTTCATCTTCAAAATTTCTTGAAATTTTAATTCGTTGCTGAGGATCATCGGAAAGATGAAATTCCTTCATCAAATCTTGATCTCGATAGGACGGGAATCCACCTGAGTATATAGTACCCTCAACATAACTCGGTTCAGGATAATTCATGATCCTATCCTCCATAGCTTGCGAGACTTTAGCAAAGAAGTCTTCATTAGATTTTACAACGTTCGCACGTCTCTGGAGTTCCTCATGAGTAATGTCAAAATGATCATTTTTTTTAAGAAGTTTGCTAGAGCAAATAGGAATTGTCTTATTAATCTTATATTTTTTAAGAGGTAAATCTCTTTTTCCAGATTGAATCATTTTATTAATTTCTGAAAAATCTAGATCAAGAATATCATCGGGATCAAAGCTCAAATCAAAGAAGCAAATTTCATTTGGCCTTGAGTTATCTGCTCCACAAATAACAACAGGATATTTAAATGGGTGACGCCTGTATACTTCACCTAAAGCGAGAAAATCTTCAGAATAAAGAAGATTTTTAATACCCTCCTTAGTGGATATATTCAAAAAAGATTCAAATACTTCAGGGATTTGATGTTTAATTACTTGGCACAAGCCGATCATAAACTTGCAATCCGAGATTGCATCATGAGCGTCACTAACATCGATGCCATGTTCATCGGCTAGATGCTCAAGTTTAATACTCAAAGCTGGTCCTTCCTCAAATAAAGGAATAGGTATTTCTTTTGAAAAAAATGGTGCTATGTTGTGAATCATGAGCATTAGATCAAGTCTTCCGTTTTGATTGGTATTAGTTATATAAGGTTCAAGTAAGTTACACCAGAACTGTCTTCTGATTAACTCTTCATCAAATGCATGGCCATTGTATGTTATGAATATTGATGGCATCTCTATACACCATTCTTTCCATTGATATTGAATATCTTTCATCATTTGATAATGCGAAACATTTGAATTGAAAGAATTAATTTTTTTATTGGTAAGCATTGCTTTTGGTTGAGGTATAACCCATGGCAATGGAGCACTTCCAATATTTTGTTGATCCTTTATGTTTAAAAGATCATCAGTAAGAATGGAACCACACTGAATTATTTGACTAAAATCTTTGTGAATTCCGGTAGTCTCTGTATCGTAAAAAATTAAGTTTTTAGGCACACCTATTGACTCATATATTTGCCCAATTCATATCTAGCAACTGCTCTTCTGTGAACCTCATCTGGTCCATCTGCGAGTCTAAGTGTTCTCATATGCGCATACATTGATGCAAGTGGAGTTAATTGAGATACGCCTTCTCCACCATGAATTTGAATTGCTCGATCAATTATTTTCAGAGCAACATTTGGAGCAAAAACTTTTATTTGGGCAATCTCACTTGCAGCAACTTTATTACCAACTGTGTCCATTTTAACAGCGGCGTCTAACGTCAAAAATCTTGCAGCATTTAATTCAATTCTAGATTCAGCAATATAATCAAAGTTTGCACCTAATTGCGCAAGATTCTTACCAAATGCGACTTTGTTTGGATCGATGCCTCTTTTACACATAAGTTCAAGCGCAACTTCTCCAGCTCCAATTGCTCTCATACAATGATGGATTCTTCCTGGTCCAAGTCTTCCTTGTGCAATTTCAAAACCTCTGCCCTCACCAAGCAATAAATTTTCTTTTGGCACTCTCACATTCGTAAATTTCATATGAGCATGACCATGAGGAGCATCATCATAACCAAAAACATGCATCATTTTTTTTATTTCAACTCCCTCTGTTTCCATAGGCACCAATATCATAGAGTGACGTTGATGTTTTGGGTTATCTGGATTGGTGACACACATAAATATTATGATTTTGCATCTAGGGTCACCGGCACCCGACGTCCACCACTTTTCACCATTAATAACGTATTCGTCTCCATCTAAAACTGCTGTTGCCTGCATATTTGTTGCATCACTTGATGCTGTTCCAGGCTCTGTCATTCCAAATGCTGATCTTATTTCTCCATCTAAAAGAGGTTTTAACCACTCTTCCTGATGTTGATCATTACCGTATCTTGCAATAACCTCCATATTTCCAGTATCTGGTGCACTGCAATTCATTGCTTCTGAGGCTATATGACTTTTACCCATTTGCTCAGCAAGATGAGCATACTCATAGTTAGTTAAACCAGCACCAAATTCACTTTCAGGCAAAAATAAGTTCCACAAACCTGAAGATTTAGCTTTATCTTTTAGCTCATCAATAACAGATGGATATTGATTCCATCTATCTTCACCCACTTTGATTTGTTCATGGAAAACATGCTCCTTAGGTTTTACTTCATCATTAATGAAAGTTTTTACTCTATCAAGTAAATCGACAGCTTCTGGTCTTAATTCAGGCATCATGTGCTTAGGTCTCCCGTTATATCAAAAATTTTGTTACTATTATAAGTATTGTGAATAGTATATAACTACTTATTTCTATAATAGCTGTATGTAAGGTACAAATCTACACGAAATTATAGATAAATTGTTATTACTTAAAATAACGGTGGGGGAATCGTTAATATGAAAATTAGCTCATTTGATTTAAATTTATTTGTAATTTTAAATGCTATCTACACTGAAGGAAGCTTAACAAAAGCAGCTGAGGTTGTTGGTATTACTCAGCCAGCAGTTAGTAATGCTTTATCAAGATTAAGAGAGAAGTTTAACGACGATCTATTCGTAAGGACTGGATCTGGAATGGTTCCAACTCAAAAAACTGAAAATATGATTTCAGATGTGCAAAATGCATTAACTCTAATTCAGCAAAGTGTTAATGAACCCGATACTTTTGATCCTAAGTCTTCAAAAAGAAACTTTAAACTATCTTTGGGAGATGTTTCTGAAGGAAGAGTTCTTCCATTCATAATGAAAGAAATTTATGGGGACTCAAAAAATATATCAGTTGGTAGTTATGCTTATCAAAGGAGTGATCAAGTTCATGCGCTTGCTACAAACAATTTAGATTTTGTAGTTGATCCAATTATTCCTAGATCTGATGAAATAAATTCTGAAAAAGTTTTTGAAGATGACTTTGTGGTTATGTATAGAGAAGGTCATGAATTGTCCAAAATAAAAGATGTTACTGTTGATGATATTCTCGATCAAAAACACTTGCATGTTTCAAACAGAAGAAGAGGCCTTCATTTAATTGATACAGAACTCGAAAAGCTAGGTCATAGAAGAGAAGTAACTCTCAGATGCCAACACTTTCTAATTGCACCAACAATAATTCAATCTACTGATCTTGTTCTAATGGGAACAAGAAGCTTTGCAAATAGAAATAATATGCCTTTTGCTGAAATACCCATTGATATTCCTTCAATGGAATACTTTTTAATATGGCATAAAAATGACGAAGGTGATGGTGGTCATATTTGGATGAAAGACTTAATAGTTAGAGCTTTCAAACACGCACAAAGATAATTTAACTTAAATTGTGAGTTGAGGTTTTAACAATACCTCCATCAGAAGTAATTGTTTCACCAACAGTATAGGCCCCTGCCCTTGAGCATAAGAATATTGCAAGGCCCGCCATATCTTCAGGAGTTCCAACTCTATTTCTTGGATTTCTTTTCGCTATCTCTGAATAATCATGATTAACTGCTGCGCCCAGCATATTGCTAGGATAAGGACCTGGAGCAATAGCATTAACTAAGATATTTTCTTTCACCAATTTCGCAGCTAAAACTCTTGTAAGATGATGAACTGCTGCTTTAGATGCACCATATGGATATGTTTCCATCGCAGGAACATTTAATCCATCAATGGAACCAATGTTTATAACTCTTGATGGATCTTCTTCAGTGGCATTTTTTGTTAAAAGAGTTTTAAATTTTTGAGTTAGGAAAAAAATTGATTTTACATTTAAATCCATAACCTTGTCCCAGCCCTTTTCAGAGAAGCTTTCAAGAGGTTCGCCCCATGCTGCACCGGCATTATTTATTAAAAAATCAATGCCCTCTTCTTTCTTTTCAATAATGTCTACAAACTCATTTATGCCTTCCATACTACTGAGGTCACACGGTACTGGAATACAATCTATTCCATATTTCTCTGAGAGTTCCTTTGCTTTATCTATGAGAGCAGGCGCCTTTCTCGCAGAAATGTATACTTTTACTCCATTAGCAAGAAAACCAGAAGTAATCATTTCTCCTATTCCTCTTGATCCACCTGTAACAACAGCAACTTTATTTTCTATGTTAAATAAATTCTCAATTTTCATAATCAAAGCCTCTTATTTGAAGATATACATATTGTATTGTAATTAAACAAACATAATATATTTAATTAATAACTAAGGTAAAATGATTTATGGATTTTTTAATAAATTTCCTATTATTAGGGCTATCGTTATCTGTTCTAATTTGGGGTGCTGATAAATTTGTCGATAATTCGTCCATAATTGCAAAAAATCTTGGAATAAGTGAGTTAACAATTGGTCTTACAGTTGTTGCATTAGGAACATCTGCACCCGAAATATTTGTAGGCATTTCATCAATCATTTATGGGACTGAAGCATTAGCCATGGGTGCTGTTGTGGGCTCAAATATCTCAAATATTGCACTTATTTTTGGTGTTTCGTGTATTGGTATTTCTTTAAAACCTCAAAAAACACCGTTCATTCAGTTTTTACCATTTATATTGTCAGCGTTAGTTCTTGGATACTCATTGATAGATTTACAGATAACACCAATTGAAAGCATTTTAATGTTGATAGTTTTTGCTTATTTTTTATATGTAACATTTAAAAACAGATCAACAAAAAATTTTATTTCAGAAGTATCTTTGTCTGAAGAAAATTCATTTCGTGTTGTGGCATTGTTGATTTTAGGCTTGATTTCTCTGATTGTTGGTTCAAATTATGCAGTTATTTATGCTGAAAAAATCGCACTTCTTTTAAATATATCTGAATTAGTAATTGGTTTAACAATAATCGCAATAGGCACAAGCCTGCCTGAATTAGCTGCAACTATAAGCGCATTAATTAAAAAGAAAACAGATATGGTTGTCGGAAATGTAATTGGTTCAAATGTATTAAATATTACTTTAGTAGTTCCAATAGTTGGTCTTTTTTCTAGCGTCAAACTCGAACAAATATTATTAGAAAGAGATTATTTAATAATGATAAGTCTGTCTGTCCTTTTTGTGATATTGGCAACTAATTACTCTTCACAGAAAATGTCGATACTTATGATACGAGCTATCGGAATACTATTTCTCTTTGGGTATGTTGCCTATATATTGAATTTAAGTGGATTGATTTAGTTTTTTATAAAAATAAAGTAGCAATATTCCAATTGCAAAAGCTGAAATCTCAAAAATGAAGTAAGTATTATAAAAAGTAGGAGTTGTTGGAAGCAAAGAGAATAACATTCTACCAAGTGCTATTGATCCAACTAGAAAAGTTATAACTTTGACAGAAAAAATACCAATATTTTCTTTGAAAATGCCGACCAGACACATTAGCCCAATACATAAATTTAAACCACCATATATGCCAGCAATTTCTGAGTATCCTATTTCTGATTTAACTGAAAGACCAATTGCATCCATAAAACTTGGCCATCCTAAATCTAGTGCGCTTGCAAGAGGATCTAATATTGCCCATCCACCGATTAAAACGTAAACGAAAGACATCAAAAATAAATATACTCTAACCAACCAGATCACTTTATACTCTCCCTATTATTAAATAAAGTTACAACCATAATAAGTATTTATAATATGTTTAAGAGTTTAATCAAATATTTTACCATTTCATACTTTTTTTTATTTTGTATGAATATTCATGGAAATATCATGCTAAATGAAAATGATAAATTAATGACTCCCCTTCCACTTCCATATGATGGAACGGTTTATAGTGTTGAAAGCTTAAATAAATTTTTAAACGAAACAATTTCAGATAATAAGCAACCTATTTTAATGTTTGGTGCTAATTGGTGTCCTGATTGCAGAATTTTTGCAGGCACAATGAATATTCCTAAAATAAAATCTTATATCAAAGAAAATTTTAATGTTTTATACATTGACGTTAAACGATATGAGATAAATATGAACCTTATGGAAGAATATGGTATTCCGGCTGCAGAAGGTATCCCAAGACTTTTAGTATTTGATAAAGAAAAGAATCTGCTTAATGATTCAAGGACAACCGAATGGAGAACTGCAAGAGATAGATCGAGCCAAGAGATTTTTGATTTCTTTCAAGAAATTACAGTTAACTAATTTTAAACGTTTAATCAAACTGTTTACTTGCACTTGCAAATACAAGATAAAAGATGCCTCCAAAAATTAAAACGAAGGAGCATATATAAAAAATTGAGCTCCATGAGTTTGTAATTTCAAGGATGAATCCAGCAACTATTGGAGCAAGAATTGCTGCAATCATTCCAATGCTTCCAGCTATTCCAACTAATGAGCCAGTATATTTTGGACCTAAATCTGCATGATTCACGCCAAATCCTCCAGCGCAGATACCAGAGCAAATATTAATAAGGCACAGCAAAATAACAGCATTTATTAGAGAATCTTCGAAAGAAATTAAGTAAAGAAAAAATGCAGATCCAAAAAATCCTATTGAATTAACAGTCTTTCTAACCTTGAGAACTTCATAGCCTCTTTTAATTAAACCGTCAGCTAAAAAACCACCTAATATGAGTGCAATCATTGCAACTAAGCAGGGAATTACAATTGAGTATATAAATGTATTTGAGCCTAAGTCTATTCCCATACCTCCCTGAGAAATAGGCGCATTAACATATTTTGGTAAATAAGATAAAAATGTATAAAGAGACCAATTGTTGCAAAATGTAGCAATGGTAATTGCCATAAAAGGTCCATTCTTTATTAGTTTGAGTAATGGTATTGATGAAGCAGAAACTTTTGCAGGTGCCTCTAATTTTATTAGTTCAAGTTCATTTTCAGATAAGTTTTTATTATCCTCTGGAAAAGATGTAACACTTTTGCTCCAAAAAAAATACCAAAAAAATCCTAAGACTCCAAACGTATAAAATACCCACTCCCACGAATAGTTGGCTATGATTAAAGCTGCAACAGCATATCCAAACAATGTTCCTGCTGCAATTCCGCTGTTTGTAAAACCAACGGCTCTGGTTCTCTCCTTAAATGGTATCCATCTTGCATAAATGGCATGCCACGATGGAAAGGTTACGCCCTCTCCTAAGCCCATCAAGATTCTTATTAAAATCAACCACCATAGTCCTTGATATGCAAAAAAAGGCGTAATAATTGTAAAAAATGACCATATTAATAAACCATATCCAAGAACTTTTTTACCACCGTATTTATCTGCTAAATATCCACCAAGTATCATGGTTATCATATATCCAAAGTAAAAAGATCCTAAAATAATTCCAACTTGTGATTCAGACCAACCAAATTGTTCTTGCATTGGAATTATTGCTACTGAAATATTAACTCTATCTATGTAGCAAATAAATACTGCTAAAAACGATAAAAAAATAACCTTAAATCGGTATGGAATAATCATTCAGGAGTGAATTTTATTGGCATCTCTTGAATTGCATGAACAAAATTATTAGGAGCAACTTTCCATTCACCATTTAATTCAAAATCTTTAAATCTTGACAGAAATTGAGAATAAAACTCTTTTAATTGCATCAAAGCTATTGGCTTACCTAAGCAAGTATGCCTTCCAATACCAAATGCCAGATGCTTATCAGCATTTTCTCTTAAAATATTAAATTCATTGGGATTTTCAAAGATATCTGGATCACGGTTTGCAGCTCCATACCATAAAGAAATTTTTTCAAATGGCCCTATTCTTTGACCACCTATCTCTGTCTCCTCTAAAGAAGTTCTTCGCATATGAATGACTGGTGAAACACATCTTATTGTTTCGTGAATAAAATTTGTCAGTAATCCGTTATCTTGCATCAATAACTCTTTTTGTTTCGGATTTTCATGCAATAACTTTATTCCTCCACTCATGGTATTCCTCGTTGTATCATTTCCTGCAAAAATAATTAATAACCAGGATCCGTCTAAAAACTCATCTGTTAATTTTTCACCCTCAATTTCAGCATTGGCTATTGCGCTAAGAAGATCATCTGAAGGATTTTTTCTTTTTTCTTTTAAAATAAATCTGCCATAGTCGAACATCTCATCAACCATGGCATTAAACATTTCTATCATAGCTGGATCAGGAGTAGATTCAGTTTTTCCTTCGTTTTGTTCTTTAATCATTTCGTAGGTGAAATATTGAGCAAGTTCTAAAAACTCCATCCACGAAACTAACTTCTGTCTATCTCCCTCAGGAATGCCCAGAATTTCAGATAATGTAAAGATTGGTAATTGCTGTGATACATGGTGGACAAGGTTGCATTCTCCCATTGGTGCAATGGCATCTAAAAGTTCAGTAACCTTTATTGAAACTTTTTTTTGTAATTCTTCAACATGGCCCGGTTTAAAAAAAGGCATATGTTCTTTTCTAAGACCAAGATGCATCTCTCCATCTAGATTAAGCATGTGATCAATAGTAGATTTGAAAAGTTTTGGATGTCTGTTCTCCTCATTGCCAAGGGTTAATAAATTTCCAGATGAGTATTGTGATGAAAAAATTTTTGGATTCATTGATACATACTTAATATCTTCATATTTTGTTAGAACCCAATAACCCGGTTCTGGATCTGTAGGCATTGGTTGATGAAAGTATATTGGTGCGTTTTCTCTTAATTCTTTATAAAAATCGAAAGGTTGTCCTCTCGTAAATAAATCTAAATCATTCAGAGATTTTGAGGCCTTGTAAGAGTATGCGCTGTCAAATTTATTATCATTTATATCATTTTTTAGAATGTTATCAGATAAAACAAACCCCTCACTCATATTAATTTCCTCCACCACCAGCATCTCCAGCATAAGTGCCGCCATCTGAAGCTTGAGGGTGTGTTTGATAAACAGAAGACATAAAAGATACGCCTTCACCAAGTGTTGCAGATATATCTTTTAAATTTAGTTTATCTGCTAATTCAGGAAATGGTTCAACGTCACCAGTATTCTTATCAACTTTCAAAGCATCTTTTTGCGAAATTAAAAAAACTTCATCAGAAATTATTACTACTGAATATTGTTTAAAAATAGACTTTTTAAATCTTTTTCTAAAAATAAATCTTCCTGTGTCCCATGACATTTTTGCAATTTCCTTTGATGAAGCTAAATAATACATATGATTATCTAATGTGTGAGGTACAAAAGGAATCATTGAGCTGTGAATGACTTCTTCATAGTGTGACCACTTCATCTTTCCACTATCTTCTGAAAAACAATGAACCATCTTTGATCCAAACCATTTCCAGCTAAATACTATTACATAGTTTTGATATTGCCCTATTATGTACGGGATCTGACCACTAGGAAGATCGCCAACCCATATAGGTTTATTTATTGTTAAATCATACTTGGCAATTGAACCTTTTTTGCCAAAAATTGCTACCTTATTCATTAGAACTATTTAACCCTCACAAACATAGTTCTTATGAAGG
>CACPCZ010000018.1 GCA_902632555.1 uncultured SAR86 cluster bacterium
AGATTGGTTCATTCTTGTAGTTTTAGTTGCATCTGGTCTCATTTCTTTTTCAAGGGGATTTACAAAAGAATTTTTGTCTTTGTTTTTATGGATTGCGGCATTTATAGCTGCAATAAGTTTGGAATATTTAGCAACTCCAAAAATCAATGAATATATAGGGAATCCAGAAATTTCTAAAATTCTTTCATATATAGTTGTTTTCGTAGTATTTATATTTCTTGGTGGAATTTTCATTAAGTTTATTAGTAAGCTTGTTAAATGGTCAGGTGCATCAGGTTTTGATAGATTTCTTGGAGTTTTATTTGGACTTAGCAGAGGTCTGATTGTTCTTTTTGTAATTTTTTTGCTTTTACCAAATAGTCTAAAAACAACCGATCTGATTAATAACTCAAAAATAACACCGATTATTGAAAAATATGCTCCTATGATAGAAGCATATTTTAGAGAATTAGTAGATAATAAAGATATTGTTGAGGAAGCTTTGGATATAATTGAACCTCTTCAGCCAAAAGAGGAGTTGATTCCAGAGCCAGAAAATCAAAACACTCAAGAAGGGGATTCTTAATGTGTGGGATAGTTGGAATTTCGGCTGAAACAAATGTAGCTGCTGAAATATATGATGCGCTTTTAATGCTTCAGCACAGAGGTCAGGATGCTGCCGGTATGGTTGTATGCGATCAAAATGACAAACTTATTACAAGGAAATCAATGGGATATGTCAGAGATGTCTTTCAACAAAGACATATGGACAAACTTATTGGAAACATTGGTATTGGCCACGTCAGATATCCAACTGCTGGTGGAGCAGGTAAAGAATTTGCTCAACCCATGTATGTAAATTCACCCTATGGAATTACTCTAGCGCATAATGGAAACCTAACGAATTCAAAACAACTTTCAAATGAGCTTTTTAGAGCAGAGATGCGACACCTAAAGACAGATTCTGATTCTGAAGTTTTACTTAACATATTTGCGCATGAGCTTGCAAAACAAAGAGAAATTTATCCCTCGGCAAAACATATTTTCAAGGCAGTTACTAAAACTCATATTAGATGCGATGGAGCATATGCAGTTTTAGCTTTAATAACTGGTCACGGCTTGCTTGCATTTAGAGATAATAATGGCATAAGACCATTATCAATTGGAATTAGAAAAGGAAAAAATAGAGATGAATACATAATTGCTTCTGAAGATTCTTTATTCATATCTCAAGGTTTCAAGAAATTGCGAGATATTGATCCTGGAGAGGCAATTTTTATAGATAAGAAAGGCACTTTTCACTCTCAACAATGCTCAGATAATTCTCAAAAAAGACCATGTATTTTTGAATATGTATATTTTTCAAGACCCGATTCAAAGATCGATGAAATTTCTGTTTACAAAGCACGAATGAGAATGGGATCAAAGCTAGCTGCTAATATAAATAAATCAAAGCCTGATCATGACATTGATGTTGTAATTCCAATTCCAGATAGCTCAACCACTGCTGCTCATCAGTTAGCGGTTGATCTGAATGTTCCATACAGGGAAGGTTTTGTTAAGAATAGATACATTGGAAGAACTTTTATAATGCCATACCAAGAAGAAAGAAAAAAATCAGTTAGAAGAAAATTAAATATTTTAGATTTAGAATTTCAAGGAAAAAATGTTTTACTTGTTGATGATTCAATTGTAAGAGGGACAACAAGCAAAAAAATAATTGAGATGGCCAGAGAAGCTGGCGCCAATAAGGTTTATTTTGCATCAGCAGCACCAGCAATAAAGTATCAAAACCTATATGGTATTGATATGCCTGCAACTTCAGAATTAATAGCATCTAAAAGAACAGATCAAGAAGTTGCTGACGAAATTAATGCAGATTGGTTAATTTATCAAACATTAGATGATTTAGTTGAAGCGGTTCAAGAGGGTAATCCAGAAATAAAAGAGTTTGAGACATCTATATTTACTGGTAAATACATTACACCTCTTGTAGAAAATTATCTTGAAGAACTTGAAAACTCTAGAAAGGATGAATTAAAAATTCAGAGGGAGAAATCAAAGGCGAGAGGTTAACGCGGATTAACTATATTTATTGCAGGTATTTCCGCTGAATTTGCACTGTTTACATATGCTGGTATCTCATCAAAATTTAAATACCTATATATTTCATTTGAGAAAGGATTAATTTCATTCATATATTTCATATATTCTTCATGAGTTGGTAATTTACCAACAATAGACGCTATGGCAGCTAATTCTGCAGATGCTAAATACACATTTGCTCCATCACCTAGCCTATTTGGGAAATTCCTTGTTGATGTTGACACAACAGTTGCTCCAGCAAGAACTCTAGCCTGATTACCCATACATAAAGAACAACCAGGTAGTTCAGTTCTGGCGCCCGAGGTTACGAAAGTTTCAAAAACACCTTCTTCTTTTAGTTGTTTTTCATCCATTTTTGTTGGAGGTGATATCCAGAGTTTTGCCTTAGTTCCATCATATTTCTTAAGGAGATGACTAGCAGCTCTAAAATGTCCTATATTTGTCATACAAGATCCAATAAATACCTCATCTATTTTATCTCCACATACTTCTGAAAGTGTTTTTATATCATCAGGGTCATTAGGACATGCTAAAAGTGGCTCAGTAATTTCATTAAGATCAATCTCAATAATTTCTGCATATTCTGCATTTTTATCTGGTTCAAGAAGCTCAGGATTTTTTATCCATTCTTCCATTGCCTGAGCTCTTCTTTCAATCGTTTTTGGATCTCCATAACCGCTAGCAATCATCCATCTGAGCATTATTATATTTGACTCTAAATATTCGATAATTGGCTCTTTGCTCAGACGAACAGTACATCCTGAGGCAGATCTCTCAGCAGATGCATCAGACAATTCGAAAGCTTGTTCAACTTTTAAATTTGGTAAACCTTCAATTTCTAGACATTTTCCAGAAAAAACATTTTTCTTACCCTCCTTTTCGACTGTTAACAAACCTTTCTGAATTGCAGCATAAGGAATTGCATTAACAAGATCTCTCAGGGTAATTCCAGGCTGCATCTCACCTTTAAATCTAACTAAAACAGATTCAGGCATATCAAGTGGCATTACTCCTAGAGTAGCGGCAAATGCAACCAAGCCTGATCCCGCAGGAAAACTTATGCCTATTGGAAACCTTGTATGACTATCACCACCTGTACCAACAGTATCTGGAATAAGCATTCTATTTAGCCAGGAATGAATTATTCCATCTCCAGGTTTCAGGGAAACGCCACCTCTATTCATTATAAAATCTGGAAGAGTATGTTGAGTTTCAATATCAACTGGCTTTGGATACGCTGCCGTGTGACAGAAAGACTGCATTACTAGATCGGATGAGAAACCAAGACATGCAAGCTCTTTAAGCTCATCTCTTGTCATTGGGCCAGTAGTATCTTGAGAACCTACTGTAGTCATTCTTGGTTCGCAATAAACTCCCGGTCTAACTCCTTTAACCCCACATGCTTTACCAACCATTTTTTGAGCAAGAGTGAAACCCTTATCAGATTTATCTTGTGAATCAGGTCTTCTAAAAATATCTGTTGGCTTCATGCCAAGCACATCTCTAGTTTTATCAGTGAGCTGTCGCCCAATAATTAATGGTATTCTTCCATTTGCCCTTACTTCATCTAAAATAACATCAGTTTTTAATTCAAATTCAGTAATGATTTTGTCTGTATTGGCATCAAGAACTTTTCCATTAAATGGCTCAAGAATGATTTCTTGCCCCATTTCTAAATCTGTTACATCCATCTCAATAGGGAAAGCACCAGAATCTTCCAAAGTATTGAAGAAAATAGGAGCTATTTTTCCGCCAAAACAAAAGCCTCCTTCTTTTTTGTTTGGAATGTGTGGAATTTCATCCCCCATATGCCAAAGCACAGAATTGGTTGCCGATTTTCTCGATGAGCCTGTACCTACAACATCTCCAACAAAAACAAGCGGATTACCTTTTTTCTTCAATTCATCAATAGTTTCTAGTGGTCTTTCAAGACCCTCTCTTGGCATCTTAAACATTGCTAGGGCATGAAGTGGTATATCTGGTCTTGACCATGCATCTGTAGCCGGTGATAAATCATCAGTATTAATTTCACCTGGGACTTTATAGACTGTGAGTCTTATCTGTTCATCGATGTCTGATTTTTCAGTAAACCATTTACCTTCAGCCCATGCATCAATAACTTGTTTGGCGTATTTGTTTTTCTGTGAAAGATCAAATATTTCATTAAAAGCATCAAATATTAATAAGGTATTACTTAAAGCAGCAGCAGCAGATTGACCGAGCCCATCTATTTCTAAGCATTTAATCAGAGGCTCAATATTATAGCCGCCTAACATAGTTCCTAGAATTTCTACTGCTTCAGTCTTGCTTATGTAGGGACTAGCTGTTTTCCCAGCAGTGATATCGGCAAGAAAAGCTGCTTTTACATATGCAGATTGATCAACGCCAGCCGGAACTCGCTCTTTTAATAGATAGAGCAGTAGATCAGATTCCTCATGCTCAGATTTAAGCAAATCCACCAGATTTGAGGTCTGTTCGGCGTCTAAAGGAAGAGGTGGTATATTCTGTTCAGCCCTTTCTTCGACGTGTTTTTTATAGTCTTTCAACATCGTCTGGTCTCCGATGGCCATATTTTACCCTTATAGTTAAAGATAGCCACTAAATACCTAAAATTTATTAAAAAATGAGTTATTATTTAATACGTGCGCAAATTACAAAAAAAACGATCGTCTACACCATGTCTTGGGATATGCTCCACTACTTTTGGTGACGAAGTCTGCAAAGGTTGTAAGCGCTTTTCGCATGAAATTGTTAGCTGGACAAAATATTCTCTTGAAGAAAGAGAAATCATCAATGATCGACTTGAACAATTTAAGATTAAAATTCTTAAACGAAGATTTAAAATTGTTGATAAAAATTTATTGATATCAAAACTTGAAGAAAAGGCAATCAACTTTAATCATGCGCTGGATCCTTTAACATGGATTTTTGATTTATTGAGAGCGGCTGGATCTCAAAAATTTGATATTGAAAGTTTTGGCATTGAATGTTTAGTAGAGTTTGATTCTAAAACTATTAAGGATGAAATTAATCAAGAGCTCTTAGAGTTATCTCAAGTTCATCATGAAAGATATTTTAAAAAACTTTAACTAAAATCCTTCAGCATAATCTTTAACTCTAGTGAATGTTGTTCCTCCTCACTAATTTGAGCTCTGGCATATTCTTCAAGATATATAGATTTGTTTTCTACCAAAGAAAGTAATTTTTTATAGAGATTTAATGCATGCAATTCATGCTCTAAACTTTCTTCAAGTATATCTTTTATTGAATGTCTATTTGTCTCTTCAATTTTTGCAATCTTTTGACTTGGATGTCCATTTAAGCCAGCAATTTTTTCACCCGCTTGTTGTGCGTGAAGAAGTGACTCAGAAGCTTGCTCTTTTAAGAAACTTACAATTGGTAATCTGTATGGTCCACTTACCATCATGGAGGAGTGCGTATATCTGACAACTCCAGCTAATTCATATTCCATAATTTCATTTAAAATATTGCAAACTTTGTTAGATTTTATTTGTAAATTTTCCATTAAATTACCTAAAAGTTAATTCTAAAAGACAAATTATAATTTATTTAATTTAAATGTAAACTATTGATATTAGGTATTTTTTTAATGATAATTATTTTGATTATCATTCTCATTTAACAAATATTTTAAATCTCCAAAATAATAAAATCGCAATTATGGAATAACAAAATTTTGCGATATTAATAATTAAAGGCATGCTGACCAATTTTGCTAACCAATGATATCCATTTGTTCTTTCCCAGACGAAAATAAACGCTTCAATACCTGAAAGCTCTGATCCATCCTCAAACTTTACATGAAGTTTTTTAAGATACTTATCATCCATATTGCTACAGTCAACATAGTTCAAATTAGATCTCTTTTTGTAGTGTTCAATTTCATAGCTACAAATTGAACATTTTTTATTGTAAAGAATTTTTGATTTATTCATTTATTTTGTTGATTGATACTTAAGAGTATTTACAATAATTATACAATTGAAAATTAATCAAATGAGGTCCCTATGAAATATATTTTATTAACCACACTTCTAGTTCCATTTCTTATAATTGCTGATGAAAAGCCTGACGCTAGAAAAGTAAGCGAATTGTCAGTTAATGAACTTAAACAGATTGTTCGTATGATTGTTGAAGAGAGCATTGAGCAATGTACTGTTACTGGCACAATGGAAGGCAGAGCTAAAGTTAACTTAAAAGTAGAAGGTGAAGTTGTTGCTAAAATGACTTGCGAGTTCGAAAAATAATATGCTTGAAAAACAGTTCAATGTTTTCAACGAAGAAATTGAGGAGTGCTGCTCAGATCCTATAACAGGTTTTTTTAGAGATGGTTTTTGCCATACTGATAAACTTGACAGAGGCCTACATGTTATCTGTGCTCAAGTTACAGAAGAGTTTCTTGAGTTTTCAAAGAATAGAGGAAATGATTTATCAACACCTAGAGCTGAGTTTAATTTTCCTGGCCTTAAAAACGGTGACTCTTGGTGTCTTTGTGCTGAAAGATGGAAAGAGGCATATGATAATGATTGTCCACCTAAAGTTTTTTTAAAAAGAACTAATAAAAAGGCGCTAACTGTTGTAGATATTGATATTCTTAAAGAATTCTCCATCGATCTTATATAGTCTTAGTTTACTAAAGGTAACTCATACCAGTTTGTTGTATATTTTGGAGATGTCATATTTTGCTTCATAGGAGACCATTTCTTAGTATTTTGTGATGCAAAATAAATTTGTGTTTCATAAGCATTCATTTGGTCAATATATTTCATAAATTTTGTATTTTCTTTTGGTTCATTGGGATCTTTGAATAAAGAGTATTGTTTAGTTTGCTCATCAGAAAATTTATTTAGAATAATCCCTGCCTTCGCATAATCATAGCCAGGCCTAAAGATTGGTAACAGCCCTTTTTTTGCAGCTATGAGAATATCTCTAGTGTCATTTGTAGGGGTAAGAAGTCCGATCGTTCTTAAATCGGAATGTTGAGGTTTTTTGTTATTAAACGGACTGGTTCTAACAAAAACAGAAACTTGAGAACATTTCTGTTTTTCACTTCTTAACTTTTCTGCTGCCCTTACAGCAAAATTACTTACAACTGGTCTTAGCTCTTTTAAATTAGAAATCCTCTGGCCAAAACTTCTACTTACAACAATTTGTTTTTTTGAAGAGATGTCATCATCAATATTAAGACATCTCTCGCCCCGAAGCTCTCTAACTGTTCTTTCAAGTACAACACTAAATTTTTTTCTAATATTTTGAGGATTAATCTGTGCAAGATCTAATGCAGTATTAATACCTACTTTATTTAAATGCTCAGTAAGCCTTCTTCCAACACCCCAAACTTTATTTATTGATGTGTGAGCAAGAGCATTTCGAATTTCTTTTTCATTCAAAAGACACAGCACAGATGTTGGAACATTTCTTCTCTTTATTTCATTTATTGCTATTTTAGTTAGCGTTTTATTTGGAGCGATTCCAATTCTCACTGGTATTCCAGTCCACTGTCTTACAATAGTTCTTATATGACAGCTGAAGTTATACAGATCATAGTTTTGCTTTAAAGTATCAAAATCTAAAAATGCCTCATCGATACTATATATTTCCACTCTAGGAACGAAACCTTCAAGTATATTCATCACCCTTGCTGATATATCTCCATAGAATGTGAAATTAGATGAGAATACCTGACCATTTTTTTTTAAAAAATTCTCTCTAACTTTGAACCAAGGGACTCCCATCCTAATTCCCATTTTTTTTGCTTCTGTACTTCTCGCGATTACACAACCATCATTATTAGAGAGAACGACAATAGGTATATTTTTTAAATCTGGTCGGAAAATTCTTTCGCAGGATGCATAAAAGCTTTCACAATCTACGAGAGCAAAAGCCATTAGAATTTATTAATAGCTGCTGTAACAGTTCCTACTATTTCTAATTCTTGGCCATGATTTATAAACAAAGGAGGGTAATCAGGATTATCCGGCATCAAACACATTCTTGGCTTGAGCTTTAATCTCTTACATACAAATTCACCATCTATTGTTGCAACTACAATACTGTTATGAGATGGCTTGATGCTTCTATCAACTATTAGAACTGCTTGATCTGTTATACCAGATCCAACCATAGATTGTCCTTGAGCCCGTACTAAAAAAGTTGCAGCTCCATTCTTGATTAGATGTTTATTGAGATCTATTGGACTTTCAATATAGTCACTAGCAGGGCTGGGGAACCCTGCATGGACTGATTCAAGAAAATAGGGCACAAATATTGCCGGCAGATTTTCTTCAGAAATTTTTCCGATATAGTCAACTTTCATAGGAATTACTAAATACTGTATAAATATACAGTATATTTGAATTTAAAACAATATGGTTTTTAGATTTTAAATTCTTTTAAATTTATGTCTTTATCTGTAATAGAACAGCACCAACCAAACTGGCCCCAGTCGCCCAAAACGACTCTTTTAGTTGAAATATGTTCATGTATTTTTGGTCTGTGTGTGTGACCGTGGATAAAAATACTTGGTTTATTTTCTTGAATGAAATTATTTACTGTTTCAAGATTTGCATCTGTTATTTCAAGAGACTTTTCAGAAGTAGCATCCTTGCTGTCAGATCTTAACGAGTTTGCAATTTCGTTTCTTTCATCAATGCTTTTAGATAAGAAATTTTTCTGCCATTCTTTAGACCTAACTTCATTTCTGAATTCTATATAATCAGCGTCATCGGTGCATAAGAAATCTCCATGGCTTAAGATTGTCTTCATACCGTTTATATTTAATGTATGAGGATCAGAAAGTATAGAAATTCCAACTTCATTTGCAAAAGTCTCACCAATTAAAAAATCTCTGTTGCCATGCATCAGAAATGTTTCCGGACCATCTGAAGTAAAGTTAATAAGAGCTTGCTTTATATCTTGAATGAAAGAATTATCATAATCATCACCAATCCAAATTTCAAATAAATCACCTAATATGAAGAGATGGGTGCATGCCTCCTTAGATTCATTTAGAAATTTTTTAAACGCATTAGTTAAATGAGGATTATTTTCGCTTAGATGTATATCTGATATAAAGCGAGGCTTCATTCACTAATAGTAACAGACTCAATTGTTATAACCTCTTCAGGTACATCTTGATGGCCTCCTGATGAACCTGTAGACACTTCAGCAATTTGATCTACAACATCCATTCCTTCGGTTACAGAACCAAAAACAGCATAACCCCATCCTTGTGAGTTTTCACCAGTATGATTTAGAAATGAATTATCCTTATGATTGATAAAAAATTGACTTGTGGCTGAGTGAGGATCCATTGTTCTTGCCATTGCAATTGTTCCTCGATCGTTAGGAAGACCATTGTTTGCTTCGTTCTGTATAGGGCTTGTTCCACTGGATTTATTATTCATATCAGCAGTTAAGCCACCGCCCTGAATCATAAAGCCATTGATAACTCTATGAAAGATAGTTCCTTCATAATATCCAGATTGAGCAATTGTTTTGAAATTGTTTACTGTAATAGGTGCTTTTTCGTCATTAAGCTCTAATTGAATATCACCAAAAGAAGTTGTAATAGTAACTTTTGTCATAGTTTTCTCCATAGGTTTTTTAACCTCTTTAATGTTAGTATTTTCCGCACATGAGCTTATTAATAAAACTAATGACGCAAGAGTTAAAAAAGTTGAAATTTTATATTTACTCAAAAAATTTTCCTGAATTTAATTTGTGATTTTATCATTAAAATTCGTAATTCATCACATAGTTCTTAAATTGATCTTTAACATCGTTTTTTGTTAATCCGAACTCTTCTAGAGAATATATATGTTTTTGTTTTTGCATATTTTTTTGATCAATTAGGTATTGTTCCATCTTATTTTCAGTCTCAATATCAATATCTAGACCTAAAAAAGAGTAGCTGTTTTTAATGGCGCTAAGTGGATCTTTAATGAATTCACTATAACTTATATCAATAATCTGATTTGGAGCAAGTAATTTTCTATCTTCGATTCCTTTGTTTAAATTATGTTGCCAAAAATCTAGCACCGTTCTACCAATATTCTCTGGATTGATATTTTTTGAAAAAGCTGACCTTATGTTTTTTGTTAAACTACAAAATGATCCAACTGATTCAGCTGGGTCTCTGTGAATATTTATAAATTTAGCGTTTGGATATGCTTTTAAAATATCTGGAATATGGCCGATATGACTTGGATCTTTCAATAACCATCTTTTAGGTCTGCCTGTTAGTTCAAGCATTTGAAAAAATCTCTTATGCCATAAAAAAACTGATTCAAAACTGCAATTTTTAAGATATTCAATATATTCAGGAACATCAGCAAAACACATGTAAACAAAACTTCGTACATTGATTGTTGCAATCAATTCACATTCTTCAGGTGTTTCTGCTCTAATATGATGCATTGATCGCAATTTTGGAATGATTGTTCTTGCAAGCCTAAGCTCTAAATTAATTTTTCTTTGTCTCCATACTTTTTGACTTTTTTTTAAAGCCAATGGCAAAGGAGACATAATTTCCCAATAGTATGGAGATCTATTATTAGCATCCATTGATAGTAGATTAAATAAAAATGTTGTTCCTGATCTCGGGAGGCCAGTAACAAAAACAGGATCAGCTGGTTCTTGCAACTCCTTATCTTTAAGAAAACTAGTTATTTTTTTTCTAACTTTTAATCTGTCTTTTAATTGATTCTTAAAAGCAAATGAACCGAATACATTAAATTTATTATTTTTGTTTGCTGAATTTATTAATATCTCAAGTGGTTCCGTATAATCATCTTCACCAAGCTGCCCATCTAAACCGCCCAACATCTTTTCAACTGTAATGTTCTTTAACACTTTTAAATATATCCTTATTAGTTATAAGATACATTTATATTGAGAAATCCACAATTTTGATCAATGAATATTTTATTTTTATGTGTAGGTAATTCAGGAAGGAGCCAAATTGCTGAGGGGCTTGCAAGAGATATGCTACCAAAATCTTATGATATTAGAAGCGCGGGCTCAGAACCTGCTCAAACTGTTCACAATGATGCTATTTTGGTAATGCATGAAGTAGGAATCGACATTTCTTCACATGAAACCAAGTCAATTAATAGTATTGATGAAGAATTTATGAATAAACTTGATTATGTAATAACCTTATGCGCTGAAGAGGTATGTCCATTAGTACCCGATTCTACAAATGCTTTACATTGGCCAAATGAAGATCCTGACAATGATAACTTTAGCAGCATACAATCAAAAAAAGCATTTCTTAAAACGAGAGAGGATATTTTTAATTTACTAAAAAAATTCTTTATTTTGAATTCTTAAATGAAAATTTTTAGAATAAATGTAAAATGGCTCCTCAGGTTGGGATCGAACCAACGACCAATTGATTAACAGTCAACTGCTCTACCGCTGAGCTACTGAGGAACGTTAACAGCTGTGCATTATAAGTAATTTTTAGAAAAAGATGAATGATCAGAATCAAAAAAAACTTGAAGTTGTAAGTAATTTTTCACCAGCAGGTTCACAACCAGAGGCTATAGATAATTTGGTTGAGGGATTAAATGATGGATTACTTCATCAAACTCTTCTTGGAGTTACTGGTTCCGGTAAAACTTACACCATGGCTAAAGTTATTGAAGAAACTCAAAGGCCTGCAATTGTTATGGCTCACAACAAAACGCTTGCTGCTCAGCTTTACGGAGAATTTAGGGATTTTTTCCCAAATAATTCAGTTGAATATTTCGTATCTTATTATGATTACTATCAGCCTGAAGCATATGTACCAACCTCAGATACTTACATCGCAAAAGATGCATCAATAAACGAGCACATAGAGCAAATGAGATTATCCGCAACAAAGGCTCTTATCGAAAGAAAGGACACTGTTGTTGTAGCAACAGTTTCATCAATATATGGTTTAGGTGCTCCTGAATCTTATCTTAAGATGGTAGTTCATCTCGATAGGGGCGATATGATCTCTCAACGAGATTTAGTTTTAAGACTATCTGCACTTCAATACACAAGAAATGATCTAGATTTTAGAAGAGCTACTTTTAGAGTAAGAGGAGATACTGTAGACATTTATCCAGCTGACTCAGATAAAGATGCATTAAGAATTGAATTTTTTGGAGACGAAATTGAAAGGATTTCGTGGTTTGATCCATTAACGGGTGTTGTTATCAATGAGGTTCCTCGTGTAACTATCTTTCCAAAGACTCATTATGTTACACCTAAAGAGACAGTAACTAATTGTATTCCTGATATTAAGTCTGAACTAAAAACAAGATTAGAATTTTTAAGAAACAGCAATAAGCTTGTTGAAGCTCAAAGGCTAGAAGAAAGGACGAATTATGATATTGAAATGATGAGAGAGCTTGGCTATTGTCAAGGCATAGAAAATTACTCTCGTTATTTAAGTGGAAGAAAATCTGGAG
>CACPCZ010000019.1 GCA_902632555.1 uncultured SAR86 cluster bacterium
TTAATTCTTAATGCACATACAATGAATAAAGAGGCACAGAATGCTTTACTGAAAACATTAGAGGAGCCGTCCCCAAATTCCTTCATAATAATAGTTACAGATAGATCAAATGCGCTTTTCGATACAATATATAGCAGATGTCAAACGATTAATGTTGCACCTCTTTCTAATACAGACCTTAATTCATGGTTAAGTGCCCAAGGAATCACAGATTATTCTGCTCATGATTTCCCAAGTTATTTCACTCCATTGTCAATTTTGAATGCTATTGAAAATGATCAACAAAATGATTTTAAAAATTTTATAGATATTCTAAGTAATTTTTTTGTAAATAAAATCGATCAAAATTTAGTAATTAAAAATTTAAATAATCTCAATTTGGACTTAATAACAAAATTAAATTATTTAATTGAATTTCTTAAAATTCTCCTTAAATCTAAGTTACTCTCCGAGACTCTCTCAGGTAACTACAGCAACATAAAAAATGCACAGTTTAATAATCTTAAAATATCAAATCTTATAAATGATATTAATAATTTTAGAATTGAATATTATAAGGTACCACAAATCAACGAAGGTCATTTATTGAATTATGTTTTTAGCGAATTAAAAAATTCAATCAAGATATCGTAGTTCCTCCGTCAACTACTATGGTTTGACCATTTATATAGTTACCCGCTTCTGAAGCAAGCATAACAGCAACTCCAGCAATTTCATCAGGCTCGCCAATTCTTTGCATTGGTGTTGAGCTAAGAACCGTTTTAAGTATCTCAGGATTTTCCCATAAAGCTTTGGCAAAGTCAGTTTTGATTAACCCAGGAGCAATTGAATTTGCTCTGATATTTTTGTGACCAAATTCAGCAGCAATATTTTTAACAATCATTACATCAGCAGCTTTACTGATATTATACGCACCAAGAATTGGACTGCCTTTAATGGCTGCTATACTTGATATTATTATTATTGATCCATCTTCTCTTTCTATCATCTCTGGAAGCACAAGATTACAAAGAATTTGATTAGACTTAATATTATTATTCATAACTTTATCAAATTTTTCAGTTGGCATATCTAACATCGAACCCATAAAAGGATTAGTTGCTGCATTACAAATTAAAACATCAATTTTTCCGATCAATTCTCTGGTTTTATTTACTAATCCTTCTAACTGTACTTCATCACTTATATTTGCAGGAATAGAAAATGCAACCTCTGACCCAATACTATTGTTAATTTCTTCGGCTGTAAGTTTGCACATTTTTTCTTTACGACTTGAAATAATTACACTAGCTCCATGTTCTGCACATTGACAGGCTATTGATTTACCAATTCCCCTTGAAGACCCTGTTATTAAGATAGATTTATTTTTAAGGTTAAATAATGACATATTTTCATTATAATGAATTTATGGAAAAAAAAGTTGAAATATATTCAAGATCAAATTGTTCTTATTGTGTAATGGCCATAAATTTTTTTGATCAAAAAGGAATAAAGTACGAAGTTTATAATGCCGATGATCCAGCAGTTTTTAATGAAATGTTAGAGCGCAATCCTTCTGCAAGGACAGTACCTCAGATTTTCATAGATGATAGTTTAGTTGGTGGTTATACTGACCTAATAGAAACCTATTCGGAATAGTCAAATGGAACAGTTTAACAATTTTTTAGTTTTATTAGATAGTAATTTAAGTGGATCTTGGTGGTTTCCTGCCTTGCTGATAGGTACAGGCATCTTTTTTACTATTTATTTAGGTTTTCCACAGTTTAAATATTTCAGAAGTGCCTTAAATATAGTTTCTGGTAAAACTACTAGCTCTGATTCCGACGGCGAAACAACTGGTTTTCAGGCATTGACTACAGCTATGTCTGGTGCTGTAGGCACAGGTAACATTGGTGGAGTTGCTCTTGCAATATGGACTGGTGGTCCTGCTGCAATTTTCTGGATGTGGATAACAGCAATATTTGGTATGACAACAAAGTATGTCGAAGTGACATTAGGTCATAAGTATAGAACTAAACTTAGTGACGGTTCGATTTCAGGTGGACCAATGTATTATATTGAGCATGGTCTAAAATCTAGTGCATTTGGTTTTAATTTTCCGGCTAAAACAGTAGCAATTTTGTTCGCTTTTTTGATGATGATCACAGCTATAGGATCAGGCAATATGCCACAAATTAATAATATTGCACTTGTTATGAATACTGAATTTTCAGTTCCTAAGTGGTTCACTGGTATTTTTTTAGGGATTTTGCTTTGGATTATTATCATAGGCGGCATTAAAAGAATTGCCTCTGTAGCGAGCAAGATTATTCCAATTATGGGTCTTATATATTTTGGTGGAGCTTTGGTAATTCTTTTAGAGAATTATCAAAATATTATCCCGTCTTTTAATGCAATTTTCGGTCAGGTCTTTACAGGTTCAGCTGCAATGGGAGGTTTTCTTGGAGCTAGTTTTGCAATGAGTTTGAAGTATGGTGTTGCAAGAGGTCTTTATTCAAATGAAGCTGGTCAAGGATCATCACCAATTGCTCATGCATCCTCGAAAAACAAATCAATTGACCAAGGAGTTGTATCAATACTTGAACCATTTATTGATACTTTGGTTGTATGTAGCGTAACTGCTTTAGTAATTCTATCCAGCGGAGTTTGGACAGAAAAATTTGATACAAAATTTTCTAAAACAGACATGATTATATTGGATGGTAATTATAGTGATGAGCTAGACCAAAATAGTAAATTTGTTCATCCTGATCAAATTGCTGAATTAACAAAGTATGTTCAAAATATTGACTCAAAAGTTAATGAATTTAATGGCACTTTAGACGTTCAGGATGGCAACATATTAAATAATAATGTAACTGTAATACACCTAAGATCAATTGCCGAGGATGTAATTATCAAGAATTCTAATAAAGATCTATTCACTGGATCTTTACAAATAAATAATGGAAAAGTAGATCAATCCAGATCAGATTCTGTAACTTTTGAAGGTAAGTCATTAGTTAGTTCTGCTGAATTAACTGCTAAAGCTTTTTCAAATGGAATTATGGGCGAATATGGTGGAAAACTAGTAGCTATAGCATTATTATTATTTGCTTTTTCGACTTCAATAACATGGTGTTATTACGGAGACCGATCGACGGCATATATTTTTGGAGAGAAAGGCGTTATTTGGTATAGAAATTTTTATGTTCTATGTTTTATTCTCGCAGCAGTTATAGATACTACAGTCGTCTGGAATATTGCATATGTTGTTGTTGCGCTAGTTTCTATACCGAATTTAATAGCAATGTTTGTTCTTAGAGGAGAGATGAAAACTCTCTCAGATAATTTTCAAATTAAATAAATAATAACTATTTAAATATTAATGAGATATTTTGTTCCATTTTGTGTTTTGTTTATCATCTCATGCGGTGGTGGTGGAGGTGGAAACTATTCTTCCATTGATTTAACAGATAATAATAATTCATATACATATATACCTCCTCAAGGAAAATCAAGAGATAACTGTGTTGCAAGATCATCTTCTATATCTTGGATAGAAGAATTTAACAATGAGACTTTAGATTCGTCAAAATGGTCATATGATGAAGGTTGTAATGACAATGGAGGTGGTTGCAACGGAAATAATGAAAGACAAAATTATACCCGTAATGATAAAGATAATTTATTTATCGAAAATGGTTTTTTGAAGATTCAACCTATTTTTGAACAAAATATTGGAAGTGACAATGTATTGCAAAGCTTCACGTCTGCAAAAATTATGACAAAAGATAGGTTTCCTATTGATGTTAATAGTAGAGTTTCTTTTTGTTTTAGACTGCCTGAGGGAACTGGAATGTGGCCAGCAATATGGATGCTTCCATTTGATGGCTCACCATGGCCTAGTGGGGGAGAGATAGATTTGTTAGAAGCAAAAGGTCGATCTTATCCAGTTGATGGGTCACCAGCACAAAATAATATTATTAGCTCTGCAGTTCACTTTGGGACAGAATGGCCTGATAACAAATATATTGTCGGTGAGTTTTTTAGCTCAAATGAAAATACTTTTCAGGACTACTTTCATTCTATGACATTAATTTTTCAAGAGGATAAAATAGACTTTTATATTGACAATGAAATATCTCCTCATTTATCAATAGATCCAACTTTATATCCCTTAAATCAATATTCTTATCCATACAATAAACAATTTTACTTAATCATTAATGTTGCTGTAGGTGGTAATTTTGATGGCGGGAGATTGGAATCGGAAGACTTTTGTATTGATTCTACTTGTTCAAACTTTATAAATGATCCTGATAAAAAAAGACTTTTGATAGATTGGATCGAATACGAAAGACTTAATTAGTAGTTAATAAAGATACTAATTCCATATGTTTGGTATTAGGAAATTGATCAAATATCTCTAACTTTTTGATGTTATGTTTTTTTAATTTTTTAATATCTTTAATATAAGTTTCAGGGTTGCATGAAATATAGACTATATTTGAAAACCTTGAAATAAAATCAATAACATTATCAGATAAACCAGATCTTGGTGGGTCAACCAAAACATGCGTAAAATTCATTTTCTTTAAGTCTATTTCTTTCATTCTGTAGAATTTTTTTCCACAAAAAGCTTCTATAACTTCTTCTGCAGATAGCCTTGCTCTATAAATATTTTTAATATGATTTTCTTTAATACCTTTTTCAAGGCATTTAATTGATTGTCGATTATTTTCTGTCGCTAAAATATTATTAAAATTTTTTGTTAAATTTAGAGTGAAAGTTCCTATTCCACAATACAGCTCTAGTAAGTCTTCAGATTTTTTTATTAATGATTTAACATTTTTTATCATCATATTAAGTAAATACTTATTTGGCTGGTAAAATGATAAATCTGTTTGAAATAATCTAATATTGTCTATAGTTTCTTCTAAATAATAATTATTGGTGGGGTGAACAAAGTTCTTAGATCTAACTAGTATCGATATTTTTAAATTTTTAGATATCTCCTTAACCTTCAAAATTAACGATTCAGTAATTTCTTTATGATAGATAAGTGTAATTAACAAATCGTTTCGATTATTTGATCTAAAATTAACCTGAAAAAGTCTCTCTTTAACTTTTTTAGAATTATTAATCTCATTTAAAATTATAGGCATTATTTTTTTTATTGGTGAAGAAGCGACTGAATAAGATTTCATGTAAACTTTTTTATTATCTTTATACATAACATACCTTTCATTAGAAAAAGCAAATTCACATCTTGATCTATATAAGGTTGATGGACTTAAATGAATAGGAATTTCATTGAAATATTCACTGGATATTTCTTTCTTAAAAACCTCAAATTTATTCATAAGTTATATAAAAATCTTTGTAATTAAGATAACGAAACTTATGAATAGAATATTGAGTACAAAAAATAAAACAACCAATCTTGCTAGAGAAATTTTTTGAAGATCTCTATGTAGATCATTTTTTTTTCTAATTCCAAAAAAAGAACTTATAATTCTACTAAACCACATATTTTATGAGTGAAATAATCAAAATTACAAAATCAGCAGAGGAATATCTTGCCAAATTGATACAAGATAAGAATGAGACAGATTTATCAATAAGAATATTCATTTCTGATCCCGGCACACCTAAAGCTGAAACTTGTCTTGCATATTGTAAACCAGATGAGGCCATGCCAGATGATATGATATTAAATTTAGACCTAATTAACGTTAATCTCGAAAAAAGAAGTCTTCCCTTTTTAAAAGACGCTGAAGTAAATTTTGATAATGATACTTTTGGTGGGCAACTTACAATTAAAGCTCCAAACGCTCGACTACCTAACATATCATCTGATAGTCCAGTTGAAGATAGAATTAATTATGTTATTTATAATGAAATTAATCCAATGCTTGAATCTCATGGTGGTGAGGTAAGTCTCATTGAGTTTAATGATAAAGGTGAGGCTGTTCTTAAATTTGGTGGAGGGTGTCAAGGATGCGGCATGGTTGATGTGACTTTAAAAGATGGTATTGAAAAAACTTTAGTTGAACAAATACCTGAAGTCTTAGGTGTCAAAGATACTACTGATCACAGCATTGATGACAATGCTTACTACTAATTAAATTCGAGAGACGGATACTATTACTCCAAAATTTGGATGATCAAAAAAATGTATTTCTTCACTAAATATTCTTTGATCGATATCTATAAACTTGTTTATTTTCGAAATATTTTTTTGAATTTCTTTTTTTGAATCTTTGGGTAAAATTTCAACAGAGTTTAATTCTTTAGGCAAATATAGTTTTATATCAACATTATCTTTTATATTTTTTAAATTCATATTTTTAAGCTCATATTGTTGAATGTAATCTTCTGTTTTTTCGTTTATTAATACATCTGCAATACCAAGATATGCCTTTAGATTAATGTGAATAAATCTTTTTTTATACAACCGTAAAAAAATTCCAAACTCTTTATCTAAATCCTTAAAAAAAACGTATTTACTTTCTTCTTCATCATCTATTGATTGAATCCATGCATTTGAACTGAGGAGAAGTAGTTCATCATTATTATCAATTTTTTTTGATAAATTGTTTAATATTTCGATATCAGTATTTTTTCTATACCAGGTTTTAGGATTTGGAATATTTGTATTATTTTCTATAAATTTTTCTTTCCTAATGTTTACAGGATTAATATTTTTTAATAAATTTGAAAAGAAGGATGTATCTTTGGAAAAATTATTTAAAGCATCTTTGTTTAAGTAAAGTCTAGGCTCTGCTAAATCAATTACTGATTCATTTGGTAATTCAATTTCCTCTATAAATTTTTCATCCGTTTTTACATTTTTAAATTTAAATATTAGTAATTCAACTCTGTATTCATCAACTTCTGATTGTTCACCACACATACTTGGAATAAACAATATTGTAAGTAAATAAGTAAAAATTATTTTATAGGAT
>CACPCZ010000020.1 GCA_902632555.1 uncultured SAR86 cluster bacterium
TTCTTCTAAAATACTTTATAGTAACCTCATCATCCATTCTAGCAATTATGATGTCACCATTTTTGACATCACTAGTTTTTTTAACTGCAACAAGGTCATCTTCCATAATTCCCGCATCTTTCATGCTCAAACCTTTTACTTTTAGGAAGTAGTCGAAATCAGAATTAAAAAAACCATTTGGACAATTAATTTTGTTTTCAATATTTTCTGAGGCAAGAGTTGGAGATCCAGCTGCAACAAGACCAATGACTGGATAATTATTTCCATCAGTTGGATCACTTTGCTCGTTATTAATTATGGAAATCCCTCTTGAGGTACCACTTTCTATAGATATAAAACCTTTTTTCTCTAGCGCTCTCAGATGAGTCTCAGCTGAATTAGGAGATTTAAAGCCCAATTCTTTACAAATATTAGCTCTAGTTGGAGGAAAGCCTGTTTTATTAATATAAATTTGAATACAATCAAGTACTCGTTGTTGTTGTGTTGTAATTTCTTTCATAGCAATTTAAATACTGAATGTATATACAGTATAATATAAGAAATATAAATATTTCAAGTTTATGGATACTGATAATTCAAAGTTAATAATTGGAATTTCTTCAAGAGCTCTTTTTGATCTTGATGAGAGTCATGAGATATATAAAAAAGATGGCCTAAAATCTTATGAGAACTATCAAATTGAAAATGAAGATAAAACATTAGAACCAGGAGAGGCCTTTGGATTAGTTAAAAAGATTTTAAAAATTAATGAACTTTATGAAAATACTGATCGCATAGAAGTGATCTTGCTTTCAAGAAATACTTCAGATACAGGATTAAGAATACGTAATTCAATAGAGGCTCATGAATTAAATATTTCTAGAGCTGCTTTCTGTGGAGGTGAAAGTCCGCATAGGTATGTTAAAGACTTTGGCGTACATTTATTTCTATCTAGCAGCATAGAAGATGTAAAACTTGCAATAAAAAGTAATGTTGCTGCTGCAACAATTGTTTCTAATTCTGGAAACAATAAAAAAGAAACTCAATCAAATCAGCTTAAAATTGCATTTGATGGCGATGCAGTTATTTTTTCTGATGAATCGGAAAAAGTATTCCAAGAAAAGGGCTTAAAAGCCTTTATTGATAACGAAGTTAATTCAAATACTATTTTAAAAGAGGGACCTTTTAAATCATTTCTGATTGAACTTAATAAAATACAAAACGATTTTGAAATAAATGAGTGTCCAATTAGGACGGCTCTTGTTACTGCAAGATCTGCTCCTTCAGACAAGAGGGTTATAAAAACTTTAAGACAATGGGGAGTTAGGATAGACGAATCGTTATTTCTTGGTGGAATGCCAAAAAACAAATTTTTGAAGTCTTTTGATGCAGACATCTTTTTTGATGATCAAAAAAAGCATATCATGGTGGCTAATGAAACAACTACATCAGGTCATGTGCCATATGGTGTCAAAAATCTTAAATGAGCGAGTCACTTAAACTACATAATTTCAAAAGACCTGAACTTAAATTACCATTCAATGGTAAAAAATTATTGCTCCACAGTTGCTGCGCCCCTTGTTCTGGAGAAATCATAGAAGCTTTAGCTGCTTCAAAAATAAAAACTACTGTCTATTTTTATAATCCAAATATTCATCCTATAGATGAATACGAAATAAGAAAGAATGAGAATAGAAGATTCTGCGATCAAGTTGGATTTCATTGTATTGATGGGGATTATGATAAAGATAATTGGTTTGAGCGTATAAAGGGTCTTGAAAATGAACCTGAAAGAGGTGAACGATGTACAAAATGTTTTGATATGAGATTTGAAAGATCTGCTTTGTATGCTCATGAAAATAACTTTGATATTTTTGCAACAACATTAGGGATTTCAAGATGGAAAGATATGGACCAAATTAATAGATCTGGTTTGAGATCTGCCAAAAGATATGATGATGTAAATTTTTGGGATTTTAACTGGAGAAAACAGGGCGGCTCATCAAGAATGATTGAAATCTCTAAGAGAGAGCATTTTTATCAACAAGAATATTGTGGTTGTGTTTACAGTCTCAGAGATACCAATAGATGGAGAAGAAAAAATAATAAAGACCGAATTATTAGGGGAGTAAAATATTACTAGATATGTCTTCTGGAAAAAAATTTAGAACCGCCCTTAAAAATAGTAATCCACTTTTAATACCAGGTGCTATCAATGCATATTCAGCAATGCTTGCAGAAAAAGCTGGTCACAAAGCAATCTATTTATCTGGAAGCGGAGTAGCTGCTGCATCTTATGGTCTGCCTGATCTTGGTGTAACCTCAATGAAAGATGTTTTAATTGATGCACAAAGAATCACTGACGCATCATCGATTCCACTTTTAGTAGATATTGATACTGGATGGGGCTCTAGTGCAAATATAAAAAAAACTATTCAATCAATGGAATCTGCTGGTTGCGCTGCAGTCCACATAGAAGATCAAATTTTTGATAAAAGATGTGGCCATAGACCAAATAAACAAATTGTTAAAACTGGAGAAATGGTCGATCGAATTAAAGTTGCAGTCGACTCAAAGAATGATAGTTCTTTTTTTGTAATGGCTAGAACTGATTCAATTTTATCTGAGGGTATTGATGGCGCAATTGATAGGTGTGGTCAATACATTGAAAATGGTGCGGATGGAATTTTTTTGGAGGCAGTGACGGATATTAATCAATATAAAGAGTTCAAGAAAAACTTTTCCTCACCTCTCTTGGCAAACATTACAGAATTTGGAAAAACACCTTTATTTACTCAAGATGAATTGGAATCTGCTGGAGTAGATATGATACTTTATCCTCTAACGGCATTTAGAGCTATGAGCTCCTCAGCTGAAAAAGTTTATGATTCATTATTTAAAGACGGGACACAAGAGAATCTCTTAGATATAATGCAAACCCGAGAAGAATTATATGAAGTTTTAGATTATTACAACTTTGAAAAAAAGCTTGATGCAAAATACTCAGATTAACTTAATAAAGGTATTTAAATGACAAAGAAATTAGAAGGCGCTGGTTTAAGAGGCCAAGTTGCTGGTGAAACATCCTTATCTACCGTTGGACAACTAGAAGGACTTGCATATAGAGGTCATAAAATTGAGGTATTAGCTGAAAAAGCTACATTCGAGGAAGTTGCATATTTGCTCTTGTACAACAAATTGCCTAATGTTGATGAATTGAGTGAATATAAAAGTCTTCTTAAATCACAAAGAGACCTTCCAAATGAATTAAAGGAAGTTTTGCAAAAGATACCAGCTTCGGCGCATCCTATGGATGTGATGAGGACTGGTACTTCAATGCTTGGCAATCTAGAGCCTGAGGGCAGTTTTGATAATCAGCTAAACTCAATCAATAGGATGATAGCAACCATGCCATCTATTGTTACATATTGGTACAAATTTTCTCATGAGGGCTTAGATATAGATTTAAAAAATGATGAAGATACAATGGCTGGCCATTTCATGCATATTCTCCATGGGAAAGAGCCATCTGAGTTGCATAAAAAAGTTATGGATGTTTCATTAATTTTATATGCAGAACATGAATTTAATGCATCTACTTTTACTGCAAGAGTTTGTGCTTCAACAATGTCTGACATACATTCTTGTGTAGTAGCAGCAATTGGATCTTTGAGGGGCCCACTACATGGCGGCGCCAATGAGAAAGCAATGGAATTAATTGAAAATTGGACGTCAAGAGATGAGGCTAAATCAAAAATCATAGATATGCTTTCAAAAAAAGAAAAAATTATGGGATTTGGTCACGCTGTCTATTCAATTAGAGACCCAAGAAACGATGTAATTAAAGAATACGCAAAAGAATTATCACGTCTGGCTGAAAATGATACTTTATATCAAGTTGCTGAAGAGGTAGAAAAAGTGATGGCAGATGAAAAGAAAATGTTTGCAAATGCAGATTTCTTTCACGCTCCTGCTTATTTTTACATGGGCATACCAACAAAATTATTTACGCCTATTTTTGTGATGTCTAGAGTCTCAGGCTGGACAGCTCATTGCATGGAGCAAAGAGCAAATAATAGGATTATTAGACCAAGTGCTGAGTTTATAGGTATTGAATCAGCAGATTGGGTTGATATAGCTGATAGGACATAAGCATGTCATCAAATGTTGATCTAAACGTCAGACCAGGCTTTGACGGACTCATTACAGAAATATCAGAATATGTTTCAAATTATGAAATAAAATCTGATCTTGCCTTAGATACTGCAAGAAATTGTCTCATAGATACAATTGGTTGTGGATTGTTAGCGCTAAAGTTTCCTGCATGCACAAAAATGCTAGGCCCAATAGTAAGAGATACCAAGGTTCCCTATGGAGTAAGAGTTCCTGGTACTAACTATGAATTAGATCCCGTGAAAGGTGCTTTTGACATAGGCTGTATTATAAGGTGGCTCGATTATAACGATACTTGGTTGGCAGCTGAATGGGGACATCCATCTGATAATTTAGGAGCAATATTATCGGTTTGTGATTTTATATCCAGACAACAGATCGCCAATGGAGATGAGCCTCTCAAAATGAGAACTGTTTTGGAATCAATGATAATGGCTCACGAAATTCAAGGAGTTTTAGCTTTAGAAAATAGCTTTAATAGAGTAGGACTTGATCATGTTTTACTAGTAAAAGTTGCATCAACAGCAGTTGCAACTAAATTGTTAGGCGGCTCAATTGATCAAATTAAAGATGCTGTTAGTCAAGCTTGGCTTGATGGGCAAAGCCTAAGAACATACAGACATGCACCAAATGCTGGCTCAAGGAAAAGCTGGGTAGCAGGAGATGCAACAAGCAGAGGAGTAAGATTAGCCATGATCACAATGTCAGGTGAGATGGGTTATCCTGGAGCTCTTTCTGCACCTATTTGGGGTTTTGAAGATGTTTTATTCAAGGGGGACAGCTTATCTTTACCGCAGCCATTTGAAACTTATGTAATGGAAAATATTCTTTTTAAAATAAGCTTTCCTGCAGAATTTCATGCGCAGACTGCAGTTGAGGCAGCAGTCAGTCTTCATAGTGAAATAAAAGATAGGATCAATGAAATTGAATCAATCGAAATAACAACACATGAATCAGCTATTAGAATTATTTCAAAGGTCGGAGAATTAAATAATCCTGCTGATAGAGATCATTGTCTGCAATATATGGTCGCTATTGGACTTTTAAAAGGAAATCTTGTTGCAGAGGATTACGAAGACGATGTTGCAAAAGATCCAAGAGTTGATGAGCTTAGAGAAAAAATGATAATAAATGAAGATAAAAGATATTCAAAAGAATATCTTGAAGCTGACAAAAGATCTATTGCTAATCGAATAAAGGTCCATTTCAAAGACGGCACAGCAACAAACGAAGTAGAAGTCGAATATCCAATCGGTCATAAAAGACGAAGAAAAGAAGGAATTCCGATTCTTGAAAAGAAATTTAAGGATAATTTATCTATAACATATGACGAATTCAAGTCAAATGAGATATTTGAGCTTTGTATGGATCAAAGAAAGCTCGAAGAAATATCAGTAGCTGATTTTCAACAACTTCTTTCCA
Organism: uncultured SAR86 cluster bacterium; assembly: GCA_902632555.1. Classification (GTDB taxonomy): domain Bacteria; phylum Pseudomonadota; class Gammaproteobacteria; order Magnimaribacterales; family D2472; genus SAR86A. The sequence goes on from CACPCZ010000020.1 coordinate 5,575, forward strand.
AATAATT
>CACPCZ010000021.1 GCA_902632555.1 uncultured SAR86 cluster bacterium
ATTTTTTTTGTTAGATGATTGTCCCATTAACCCTATTCGCCAAATTTTACCTGCGAGAGCACCCAAGCCTGCCCCAATTTCCAAATTAAAGTTATTAAGTAATTTTTTTCTTGATCCAAGATCATCAACTCCATCTGGAATGTAGATTGAATTCAATTGAGGTAGTCTGTCATCTTCATTTACAAGGTATTCTATTCCAAGATCTTCTAGACCTTTCCTTAATAATAAGTGATTATCCATGTGCTTTTTCCATGAGTTCTCAATTCCAATTTCTTGAAGAATTAATAATGCCTCATGCAGTCCATATAAGGCATTTATAGGAGCTGTATGATGATAAGATCTACCTCCTTCTCCTTCCCAATAAGACATAATTAAATTTAAATCTAAAAACCAACTTTTAACCTTAGTCTTCCTATTTTTGATTTTTTCTTTTGCAGCATTGCTAAAACTTATTGGTGATAATCCAGGTGATGCTGATAAACATTTTTGAGTACCTGAATAAATTGCATCAATTTCCCACTCGTCAACTTTTAAAGGGACACCGGCCAACCCTGTAACAGTATCAACAATTGATAAGCATTCATGGTCATGTGCAAGTTTTGTAAGAGCTTTTGGATCTGACATTACACCGGTAGATGTTTCAGCATGAACAAATGCCACTATTTTTGCATCTTGATGATTTTTAAGAGCTTCCTCAACTTTATTCAAATCTATTTTTTTACCCCATTCATCATCAACCATTATTGGTTCGCCACCAAACCTCTCAACATTTTCTTTCATTCTTTCTCCAAAGAAACCATTTTTACAAATAATTACTTTGTCACCTTCTTCAACTAAATTAGCGAAACTGCATTCCATGCCAGCCATTCCAGGTGCTGAAACTGCAAATGTTAATTCGTTTTTAGTTATGAATGCGTATTGCAAGAGTTTTTTTATTTCATCCATCATGGATATGAACTCTGGATCTAAATGACCAATTGTTGGTCTAGCCATTGCATCAAGTACTCTTTTGCTTACGTCAGATGGGCCTGGACCCATCAATACCCTTGAAGGTGGAATAAATGACTCTAATTGCATGTGCCTATGATACTTTATATCTAGTAATTAATTAATACCCTGATGCGTGACCATCCTTTCTACTCTCAGATGCACCTATGTATACACCATCTTTATACATTATTGCTTGATAACCACCAAAACCACCAAGATCATATTGAAACTTATGTCCGAGTTTTTTTAGTTTTTTAATTTCCGAATCAGAAAATTTTTTTTCTAAGCTAAGGTAACCACCATCTAACATTTTTTCTCCTGTGGGCTGAGTAGAACCAATATGTCTTATTCTTGGAGCATCTCCAGCTTCTTGGAGATTCATTCCAAAATCTACTATATTAATTACAATTTGAGCATGTCCTTGTGGCTGCATTGCGCCGCCCATGAGACCGAAACTTATATACGGTTTGTTATCTTTTGTAACAAAAGCTGGAATGATAGTATGAAATGGTCGTTTGCCTCCAACTAATGAGTTTCTATGATTTTCATCTAAACTAAACATCTCACCTCTATCTTGCAACATGAATCCAGCTTCATCAGGAATAATACCTGAACCCATGCCTCTATAATTACTTTGAATAAGTGAAACCATATTTCCATATTTATCGGCAACGGTGAGATAAATAGTATCTCCATTCTCTAAATTACCTGCATCATATGAATTAGACGACTTTTTTAGATTTAATAGTTTAGATCTTTCCTTGGCATAATCTTTTGAAATTAATTTTTCAACTGGAATTTCTGAAAAATTTAAATCAGCATAATATTTAGCTCTATCTTCAAAAACTATTTTTTTAGCCTCAGTAAACAGATGAATATATTCAGCACTTCCGAAACCCATTCTAGATAAATCAAAGTTCTCTAAAATATTTAATATTTGTAGAGCTGCGATACCTTGACCATTAGGAGGGAGCTCCCATACATCTAGTCCTCTATAATTTGTTGATACTGGATTAATCCACTCAGGTTTGTAATCCTGTAAATCGCTAAGTGAAAAATATCCGCCCTTTTTATTGACAGATTTAACAATATTTTTTGCTATATCATTCTCATAAAAAGATCTTCCGTAGGAATTTGCAATATCTCTGTAATTATCTGCAAGTCTGGGGTTTTTAAAAATCTCTCCTTTTTTAGGCGTTTTTCCATTAGGCATCCATATTTCTTCAAAATTTTCATATGATTTGAATACTTCTGAGGATCGTTTAATGTAATACGCAATTAGCTCAGATAATGGAAATCCGTTCTCAGCATAGTTAATTGCATCATCAAATAAAATTTTGAACTTAAGATTTCCAAACCTTTTATGTAGTGCTGACCATCCAGCTACTGCTCCAGGCACCGTAACTGGCAGAGCCCCATATGGGGGTATTTTATTTATTCCCCTATCTTTTAATTTCTGTATAGATATATTTTGAGGAGCTGGGCCAGAAGAATTTAACCCAAATAGTTTTTGTTCTTCAGCGCTCCAAACAATAGCAAAAAGATCTCCTCCAATACCACACCCAGTGGGTTCAACTAAACCAAGAACAGCATTTGCTGCAATAGCTGCATCAATTGCATTTCCTCCTTTTCTTAGGACTGATATAGCTGTTTGAGTAGCAAGAGGATGGCTTGTTGCCGCCATTCCATTTACTGCAATTACTTCTGATCTTGTTGCAAATTCAAGTCCTGTAATTCTGTCATAGCTGCTTAAATGAATTGAAAATAAAACAAACAATATAATTTTACGATTTTTCATTTTTTGATTTTCTAATAATTGATATATTTAATATATACTTTATGAATGAGGTTGTTAATAGGTTTATTTATTCTCTTTTTGTGCGTCCCTTTGGTTGCTGAGTTTGATAAAAAATGTTCAATTATAATTACTCTTAGATTTCAAACAAATGAAGATGCATATAAAGATGCGCTTGATAAAATTAATCAGTGCCAAAAACACGATATTATTTCCATAACAAGTTTTTTAGAAGAATCAATTAGCAAGGTTTACATAACAGATATAATCCAAAATTACTGTATGTTCAATCACGAAATAATATCACTTATCGATGAAAAAACATCAAATCTTAGCTGCGTCCATCGTGGTAAAAAACGAACTGAAAGAAAGCTAAATTAACTTAAAATATTTATTCCCATTAAAACCAAAACTACAATAGATGGAAGCCAGATTATTGGCCTAATCATTGGTATGGTATATAAATTAAATATTGCTCCAAGTAGATAAACTATTCTTGCTCCAAACCAAATTTGAGCCAGCATAAGGTTATCTACATTATTTAAAATTGATAAAACACAGAATACTAAAAAAACTGGTAATGATTGACGCAGATTGTCTCCAGCAAGAATCATCCTCTCAGAAAGTTCTGTTTTTGCAGTTGTATCTCCACCCACATAAGTCCATTCAAGAAAAGGAACTTTATGTAATGAAAAACTCATTACCAAAAATAAATGAAGTACATAAAAAAACCCAACATAAATTAAAAGCTCTGTCATAAAACTCTCCTCATAAAAATGCTTACTTCTTATCGTAAATGAATTTTATATTTGTTCAATATCTAAGATCTTTTTTTAAATCACCAAGATATGATTCATAATTTTTCCAATAATCTAAGCCGCTTTTATAGATGGGTTGTCTAACCTGTTCTGAACTAGGAGTCCTTACAGATCTTTTGCTTTTATAAAAACTCAGGCAGCTTTCTTCAAATTCTAAATCACAATAGTCTAAAATATCATGAACAGATTCCTCAAAATTATTAACAAGATTCTCGTAATCTATTGACAGAATTTGATCAGGCAAGACTTTATTCCAGTGATCCATCAATTCAACGTAATTATTGTAATATCCAGCTAAGTCCTTAAAGTCATATGTAAATTCTTGACCTTCTGCAAAAAGCTGTTTGTAGCAAGAAAAACATGCAGACATTGAGCCTCTTCTAATATCAATAATCTTAGCATTTGGTAGTATTAATTTTATTAGTCCAATATGTCTAAAGTTATTTGGCATTTTGTCTATAAAATAGGGTTTATTTGATCTAAAAATTTCAGCATCTTTAATATAATGTTCACCAATAAGTTTAAGTTGAGGAGCAGATAAAGATAATAATATATCTGGATATCGAGATGTTTTATCTAAAACTTTTCTTAAATTAAGTTTATGTGACAAAGCTAAAATATTTGGTAATTCATGAGTTGCTTCAACTTGTGAGTGAGAAGAAAGAATTTGTTCCAATAATGTTGATCCGACTCGAGGTAAGCCAAGAATGAATATCGGTTCTTTGGAATCAAGTCCCCAGTCTTTTTTTTGTTCAAAAAGATCATTGGTACAAACTTCTTTTTGATTGGTGCATTCTTCATCAAATAGAGCCAAATCAAATTTTGTGAACTGTTTTTTTGTAGAATTGCCTTCTTGATAATTTTGAAATGACTTATCATAGTCTCCTCTATCTTCATATGCCTTACCAAGTGCAAAATTCATATATATTTTTTCATTTTCATTTACATATTCATCGTTAGTCATTTTTTCAAGTTGAAGAATTTCGTTATCTGTAAATTCATATGTTTTTAGGTTAGCTAGACTCCAATATGCATCACCGTAATATTTATCAATTTCATAGGAGCTTTTATATGATTTTATTGACGAATTAACATCTCCAAAGGTCTTTAGTAGGTGGCCTTTAGAAACCAAAACCTCAGGATTTAATTTATCAATTTGTAGAATTTCATCATAAAGCTCTAAAGCTTCTTTTTGATTATTTGTTTGCTGAAGAGTTACAGCATAAGCAAGCATAAATCTTAGGTTTGTTTTATCTTTTTCATAGAGTTTTGATGCCTGCTCGAGTGCTTTTGCATATTTTTGTCTTTTTATTAAAACGTCAATATAGTCTATTGCAACATCTATATTCTCCTTATCAAATATCAAACAACTTTCTAAAAGAAACTCAGCATCATCATAAACATGAA
>CACPCZ010000022.1 GCA_902632555.1 uncultured SAR86 cluster bacterium
AAAATTATCAGGCAATTCCAATCTAACTGTTTGTTCTATTACACGCCTGCCAGTAAAACCACTTAAAGCATTAGGCTCTGCAATATTAATATCACCTAGCATAGCGATGCTTGCAGAGACTCCTCCGTATATTGGATCAACCAAAACAGATATGTATGGTAGCTTCTCTTTTTTTAATTTTTGTATAGCTGCTGAAGTTTTTGCCATTTGCATTAATGAAATCATTGATTCTTGCATTCTTGCGCCACCACTTGTTGCAAAACATATAAAGGGAGTTTTATTTTTTATGGCAGTATTAATGCCTTGAACGAATTTTTCTCCTACTACACTGCCCATCGAACCGCCCATAAACCTGAATTCAAATGCTGCTACAACAACATTTATTTGATCTAATTCGCCACTTACAACGATTATTGCTTCTTTTTCTCCAGTCGATGCTACTGCTTCTTTTACTCTGGATGTGTAATACTTAGAATCTTTAAATTTTAAAGGATCTTTTGTAGTTAAATCAGCAGCGATTTCTTTAAATGCGCTATTATCTAAGAACATTTCAAGCCTTTGTCTAGCTCCAATCCGAAGATGATAATCACATTTTGGGCAAACAAATAGAGATTTCTCAAGCTCAGGTGCATAAAGAACGGCCTCACATTTCTTACATGAGCTCCATAAACCATCTGGCACTTTACTTTTTGATTTAAAAGTACCAATTGATGGTATTAATCTTCTTAACCAGTTCATGATATGGCTTTCTTAATATCAGCTAAATAAGAACCTATCTTATCAAATTCTTTGGTGCTTGAACCTTCCTCAATCATTTTTACTATTGATGATCCAATAATTATTCCATCAGCGCAATTTGAGAGTATCTTTGCATCTTCTGGAGATTTAATTCCAAAACCAGCGAGTATTGGTACTTTTGCATATTTTTTAATTTCTTTAATATTTTTTTAATCTCAGCAACATCTAGATTCGATGATCCTGTTACTCCTCGCAAGGTAACATAATAAATAAAGCCAGTACTATTATTAGCAATTGATTTGACCCTTTCGTTTTTTGTTGTAGGTGATATTAAAGATATAGTATTTATGTTTTCATTTTTTACTCCATAGTCAGCAATGTTAAGCTCACCAGGAATATCGACTACAAGAACAGAATCAACAGAATTATTTTGATTTTTTTCAATTAAATTTTTATGAAAAATAAAAGAGTTTAAATATCCCATTAAAACAATTGGGGTTTCTTCATCTTTTGATCTAAATTTTATGATTAATTCAAAAATATCTTCAAGAGATACTTTTTCTTTTATTGCTCGATCATGTGCTCTTTGGATTATAGGCCCTTCAGCGATAGGGTCAGTAAATGGAACCCCAACCTCAATAATATCTACCCCTGATTCTACAAACATATGCATAATTTCAAGAGTTGATTCCATATCTGGATCACCCGCCACTAAATATGCAACTAAAGCTTTTTTATTCTTTTTATTTAACTTTTCAAGTTTATGCTTGAGCCTATTCAAAATTTAATACCATCTATTTCTGCTACAGTGTTAATGTCTTTATCACCTCTACCTGAAACATTGACTACAATGTTTGAGTCAGTATCAAAATCTTTCATAAGAGTATCTAAGTGAGCAAATGCATGTGCTGTTTCAAGGGCAGGAATAATTCCTTCAAATTCAGAAACTTCATGAAATGCTCTAAGGGCATCTTTATCACTAACTGCAACATACTCCGCCCTTCCTGAATCTTTTAGCCATGAATGCTCTGGGCCAACACCAGGATAATCTAAACCTGCTGAGACTGACTTAGTTTCCTTGATTTGCCCCTTGTCATCTTGCATGAGATAACTTAAAGCACCATGAAGGACTCCTGGCTCTCCATCATTTAGTGGTGCCGCATGTTCGCCAGACTCTATGCCTTCACCACCAGCTTCGACACCAATAAGACGAGTTTGATTTATGTTAATAAAAGGATAGAAAACGCCCATTGCATTTGAACCTCCGCCTACACATGCAACAATTGCGTCTGGCATTGCCTTGAAGTGTTCTTGAGACTGTTTGATTAGCTCTTCTCCAACAACAGAATTGAAGTCTCTTACAATCATAGGATATGGATGAGGTCCTGTTACACTTCCGATGATATAGTAAGTATCATCTACATTAGTGACCCAGTCTCTAAGAGCTTCATTTAATGCATCTTTGAGTGTGGCAGATCCTGAATTGACTGTATGGACTTGGGCCCCAAGTAATTTAATTCTATATACGTTTAATGACTGTCTTTGAACATCTTCAGCTCCCATATATATATGACATTCTAAACCTAGTCTTGCGGCGACTGTTGCAGTAGCAACTCCATGTTGTCCAGCCCCGGTCTCGGCAATTATGCGTTTCTTACCCATGTGTTTGGCTAAAAGAATTTGTCCAATAGTATTATTAATTTTATGTGCGCCAGTATGATTAAGATCCTCTCTCTTCAACCAAATAGATCCAGTTCCATAGTGTCTGGTTAGTCTCTCCGCAAAATATAGTGGAGAAGGTCTTCCCACAAATTCTGATAGATCACTGTAAAACTGGCTCTTAAAATCTTTATCATCTTTAAGTTTAATGTATGTTTCTTCTAATTGCTCTAGTGCATACATAAGAGTTTCAGGTACAAATTTTCCACCATATTGGCCGAAGAAACCTTTACTATCTGGTAAATTTTTTATTTTTGAGCTCATTTTTAAAACTTTTGTAAAATATTTTTTGCAAGACTAATATCTTTAATGCCGGCTGAAGTTTCTATACCTGAATTAATGTCTATGCACCATGGCTGAATACTAATTGCATTATCAACATTTTGAATATTAATTCCACCTGAAAGAACAATTTTATGCTGCAAATTTGCATTTTCGAACAATTTCCAATCAAATGACTCACCAGTACCTCCATGTATCCCTTTTTTATATGTTTCTAATAATATTGCGGATGCATCTGGATAGTTATTAACATCATCGATACTATGCGAATCTTTCATTCTAACTACTTTCCAAAAATCTTTATTAAAAGATACACAAAACTGATTCGTTTCATCTCCATGAAACTGGATAATTGGATTTTTAAAGTATGAAGATGTTTTGTTTATAAAATCTGGAGTTGCATTTACGTATACACAAACAGGTCTCTTGTCCTGAAAATCATAATCAATGATGGCATTTAAAAAATCATCTGTTACATTTCTTGGGCTAGTTTCATGAAAGATAAATCCAATGAAATGAACTCCATTCAACACAATGACTTCATTGAGAAAGTCTAAGTTCGATATTCCACAAATTTTTATAAGAGGTTTCATCAATTTTTTAATCTATCAAGCAGATCAGTCTCCATAGTACTTTGTTTTAGATCATTATATTGAGGGCCTAAGAAAAATAAACCTTTTGCAGGCGCAGTTCTTCCTGCAAAATTTCTGTCACATTTTTCAAGAATATCTTTAATAGATAAATTATTTTCTGATTTAGCAATATCAATAATAGTCCCGATCATAATGCGAACCATATTTTGTAAAAAAGCATTTGCGGCAACATTCAAAATAATAAAGTTACCTTTCTTTTCAAGACTTATGTTATCTATAGTTTTTACCGGATTTTTTGAGTTGCAGTTTGTGCTTCTGAACGAAGAAAAATCGTGCTTACCAAGAAACATGCTTAATTGATTTTCCATTTTTGAAATATCTAGTTTATTTGAAATCCAATAACAATAATTTTCAAAAAATAATGGCTTATTTTTAGAATTATAAATGACATATGCATAACTTCTTTTTATTGCTGAAAATCTAGAATCAAAATTGTTAGGGACTTTAAATATATTTTTCACTGCAATTGATCTAGGAAGATTTGAGTTAATGCCTTTTATCCAACTTGAATTATCTCTATTAATGTCTGTTTGGAAATCAAAGACCTGAGACAAAGCATGTACTCCAGCATCAGTCCTACCTGAATAATTTATGGTTATTTTGTTATTTGTTATTTTTTCTAGTGACTCTTCTATCCTTTGCTGAATAGTGATGGCATTTTTTTGACGCTGAAAACCAGAAAAGTTAGTTCCATCGTACTCTAAGGTAGCAGCATATTTCACAATTACTTAATTCTATTCATTAATTCTGATGCATGATCTAATAATGCTTTATCATCAGAATTCTTAATTAGATCATCAAGAATATTTTTTGCTTTCTCAACTTCATTCATTTCAACATACATGATTGCAAGATCCAATTGCTGCTGAGATTCGTTATTTTCTACACTAAGGCCGCTGGGCATAGAATTTTCAGAATTATCTTCACTAACCTCTTCAAAATCGTAATCTATAGTGTTTCTGGTTTTTTTCAAATTTTTTAGATTTATAAAAATTAGAGCTAAAAATACTCCTGAAACTAATGAAATGACCGAAATGAAAATAATATCTATAGTTTTAATGCCGCTACTTTTAGAAATACTTTCGGAATCCTTAAAGTCCTCAATAAAATTTTCAGCAGTTTCATTTTCAATCTGGATAGCAAGACTTCGTGTATTCTTTTCAACAAATTCTTTTGGAGAAATAGAATCTTCAATGAGAG
>CACPCZ010000023.1 GCA_902632555.1 uncultured SAR86 cluster bacterium
AAAGATAAAAAATTGTTTTTTAATTAGAGATCCAAAGTTTGTTGTTAAAAGTTTCATGAAGTCATGGAATGATGGTGATTATGAAGATATAGGTTTTCAACAACAATACGATATTTTTAAATTTGTGATTGATAATATCGATGAAAAACCACCAATCATTGATGCTTCAAAGTTAAGAAATGATCCAAAAAATACATTAGTAAAATTTTGTAACAAACTAAATATCAAATGGGATGAAGATATGTTGCATTGGGAGCCAGGATTAAAAAGTTATGACGGAGTATGGGCTTCTCATTGGTATCCATCAGTAATGGAATCTAACTCATTTAAGCCTGAAGATGAGATAAAGTTTTCTTTAAATGATAACGAAAAAAGAATTGTAGAAAAGGCAATGCCAATATATGAGGAGCTTTATAAAAACTCTATCTGAGACTAATTATCAGAATCTTCTATTTTTTCTCTCATTAGAATTTTTTGAAGACTAATTTTATCCTTAAGTGTCATTATATATGCAGATACAGCAAGTATTAGTATCCCAGATGCTTCGTAAATTATATTAATCGCATTTAGATCTTTGCTCTGAAGAATTATCATTCTTGTTAAAGCTGTCATTGCAATGATCAAAGGTAGCGTCACAGGAATTCTATTATTTGCATAGAAAGAAGCCACCATTCCAAGAACTTCGGCATATATAAATAACAAGAATAGATCACTCAAATTGACAGATTGGACGTCAATAATTCTTATAATTTCAGCAGCTGTAGCAAAAAGAGTTGCAAAAGCTATCAATAGTAAAATACCTCTTTCAGAGATCCAAATAAATTTCTGTACTATGTTAGGTTCTGTCATATTTTAGATTTTACATATAGTGTTGAGATAATTCCAATTAAGTTTTTGGCGGCAATAATAATAATTGAGATGTTTTTTTCATATAATCCTCATAATCAGGTCTATTTTTTAAGCTTCTTTCGTCCATCATTGGGCATGAAGCGAATATAAATAATGCTAACATTGCGGTTGGACATACTATTGTCCAAATAGGCATAATGCCAGATGACAATCCCATCAAATATATTCCATACCAAAACAATATTTCACCAAGATAATTTGGATGTCTAGAATATTTCCATAACTTATGTTTCATTGTCTTGCCTGCATTATTTGGATTAGCTCTAAAAGTTCGCATTTGCTCATCTGCAACAGTTTCAAGTACAACAGCTGAAAAAGTAAAAAATGATGCAAAGATTAAAAAATTGTTAACTGCTATGTTATTTGTCAAAACATATAAGAGCGGATAAAGTCCTAAATTAACAATCAACGTTGGAAAAAGATGTATACCAAATAAATTATTAAACTCTGCTTTAATTTTATTGGTGTTTTTAAGATCTATATATCTAAAATCTTCGTGTTCAAAACCACGCCAACTAATTAACCAATTTCTTGTTAGTCGAAGCGCCCAAAATAGAATTGGCAATAATATTAAGACTTTTAAACTTACAGAATTTTGATAAAAAAATGCCAAATAGACCACTATTGGGATAGGGGCAACTGACCAAAAAGGATCATATAAACTTGAATTTTTTAATATTACGCTGCCAATATATATAAATAATGTTGCATATAAATGCCATATTGTTATTTTCAACCAAATGCTTGTAACTGATTTGGGCAACAAAATAAATGATATATAAAATGCAAGTGCGTATATAAATACACAAAGCAACTGGCTATATAATTTATTTTTAATCATGAAATTGGGGCCATTAAGACCCCATTTAATTTATTTTTTAGACCATACAATCGCTAATTGAAATATTAATATAAATAGAACAAAAGCAGTTTGAAGTGGTGATCCCACTACTAATGGAAAATCTAAATATGCAGCCATTCTTTCTGCAGATGGTGCACCGACCTCATTAAGTTGCATGACAGCTGATTCTAAAATAGAACCACCTATTTGATTGACACCAAACATGAAGGCTGCAACAAAAACACAAAATACTGATGTAAAAACTTTTCCAAGCATATTTGCATCAGGACTATTGTAGATATTATTTGCCATTCTAAAACCTAACCAAGTAAATAAAACCATCCCTACAAAGTACATTGAATTCTGGATAAATCCTACTTGCATTAGATTCAATATCTGATATTCAGCCATATTATTCTCCCTTAATAATTAATAACATGATAATAATAATATAAATTTAATCATTTATAGACATATATATATAAATTTTTTGTATACATAAATTTTCTATTAATTAAATAATATCTTTATAATATTGGTTCATATTAATAGGAGAATTTTTATGTTAAAAAAAATAACATTCACTTTTTTGTTGATGTCTATATTATCGACAAATTTAAAGTCAGATGGCCATGAAGTTGCCATGGATAGTGATGGAACTATTGCCGAATTTAACTACTTAACTGTAACTGATCCCTCAAATTTTATGATGGCGCTTGATAGGTTTGATAAATCAAAGTGTGCTCAAAAATGGAGAGACGAATCAAATGTTAACGTAAGTTTGTGGTCTCTAAGAGGTACTGGGTCTTCACATTTTATATTAGTTGTATATGAAAATGCTGACATGATGCAAAAGGGTAGAAATATTTTTAATTCATGTAAAGAATCTGCAGATATGATTAAGACTTTCCAAAAAAATACTGATACTGATAGATCATGGAACTGGATATCACAAAATGTTGTCACAGGAAGAAGTTGGACTAATAATTCTGTTTTTGCAAAATATAACTTCAATGTAGAGGAAGGTCACGAAGGGCATTACTTAAAGGCTTGGAAAAAAATGATGAAATCACAAATGGATACAATAACTCAATCTTTTGGGTTGAATAGGGTTGTTTTTGGTAACAGATATGTAACACATATGGTCTACGTTGGACATGACTCATTGGACTCATTACTTAAGTCTCAAGAAACTGTCTTGTCATCCGATGAGTTTGCAGAATTTTATGAAGACGTAAAAGATATTAGAACAAATGTTAATACTGAACTTGTTCAATTAGTTAAATACTATACAGGTGAGTAATCAAAAAATAATGGAGTAAAATTATGATTAAAATTTCAAAAATATTTATTATCTTCTTTCTATCAATAAATATTACTGCTGGACATCATGAATCAGGACATGATCATGGAAAAGATGAAATTTCTTTCCCAGGTTTGGTTTCTTCAGAAATATTTAAACTTAGTAATGGAATGGATTTGCATGTAGAGAGAAGAAAGACATGTAATCAAGGAACTGTTCCTAAACACTTCCATCCTGCTGCAGGAACACTTGTATATGTTTTAGATGGAAAATCTCAATCTAAATCAACAGGTAAATGGAAAACTTATTCAAATAATGACTACTGGTTTGAACGCTCTGACTGGGTTCATGGTGGTGAACCTGATGCACCAGACTTAGGTGATGTATGTTCAGATTTATTAGTTGTGAGAGTTGCTGAAGCTGGTAAAGAGCATACAGTATTTATCGAATAATATTACAAATAATGACCCGTCTTTATGGCGGGTTTTTTTCTTTTATTTTAAATTCAATTAAAATATCTTTATCGGATTAGTCTATTAATGAAGCATAACAAACCAAATATAACTGAAGTTGTTCTGAGAGATGGGCAGCAATCGTTAATAGCTACAAGAATGAAAACAGAAGATATGATTCCCGTTTTGAATAAAATGGATGAAGTTGGCTTTTCATCAGTAGAAGTTTGGGGAGGAGCAACATACGACTGTTGTCTAAGATTTTTGGATGAGAATCCTTGGGACAGATTAAAAACTTTTAAAAAACATTTTAAAAAAACTCCTCTACAAATGCTTCTTAGAGGTAAAAATCTAGTTGGTTATAAAGAATATGACAACTCTGTTATCTCACTATTTATTAAAAACTCTATTACTGAGGGTATAAATATTTTTAGAATATTTGATGCATTAAATGATATTAATAACATTAATCACTCTATTGAATGTGTAAAGAAGGGTAACCAAAATGCTCAAGGAACAATATGTTATACAACAAGCCCAGTTCATAATGAAAAATATTGGTTAAATCTTGCAAAAAATATTGAAAATGCTGGAGCAACTTCACTGGCTATAAAAGATATGGCTGGACTTCTTAGACCAAATACATGTTATGAGTTAGTTAAAAAACTTAAAAAGAATTTGAATATACCAATTCATCTTCATACTCATTCAACTACAGGATTGTCTGATGCTACAAATTTTAAAGCTTTTGAGGCCGGTATTGATAATATTGATACCAGTATTTCATCTTTTAGTAACTTATATGCTCACACAGCTACAGAGAGTTTCATATCAATGATCTATCCGGATCACGAAAATCCTTTTGATATGCAATTGCTTACACAGATATCTGATTATTTTAATGAGGTTAGGAAGAAATATAAAAAATATGAAGGTTCAATGCGC
>CACPCZ010000024.1 GCA_902632555.1 uncultured SAR86 cluster bacterium
TTAAATATTTTTTGTGGGGCTGTTGCCCTTTTTTTATATAAAAATTATGTATAAAGAAGAAATTGAAAAGATAATTGTTCCTGTAATTAACAGGAATAATTGTGTCTTATGGGGAACTGAAATATTAAGAGGCAGAAAAAATACTACACTAAGAATTTTTATTGATTCAAATAAAGGTGTGGATATAAATGATTGTGAAAATATTTCAAAAGATCTTAATTATGAGCCATCCTTAGACTTAAGTCTTGGTGAAGATTATGTATTAGAAGTTTCAACGCCAGGCCTAGACAGAAAATTTTTTGATATTAATCAACTAAAGGATTATATTGGCGAAGAATTATCGTTAAAATCTAAAGAATTGTTATCTGGAAAAAGAAATTTCACAGGTATTTTATTAGATTGCGATACTGAAAATTTTACTCTTAAAGTAAAAGAAAAAATTATTGAATTTAACTTTGATAATACAGATTTTTGTAAATTAAAGCCAAATTTTGATGAATTAATGAAGGAAAATAATTATGCAAAGTAATGAGATTTTAGCAGTTGTTGATTCTGTATCTACTGAAAAAGGATTAGAAAAAGATGTCATTTTCAAAGCAATAGAAGTTGCTATTGCATCCGCTTCGCAGAGACATTTTCATGAAGATGCAGATTTATTCGTAAAAATTGACAGAGATACAGGTGAATACTCCACACATAGAAACTGGATTGTTTTTGATAAAGATAATGAAGAATTTCATCATGAGACTCATGTCACATCTGACGATTCTGGTATAGAGCTAGGAGGCACTTTTACTGTTCAGCAAGATAATGTAGTTTTTGGAAGAATTGAAACTCAAGCTGCTAGGCAGGTTATGCTTCAGAAGGTTCGAGAAGCAGAAAGAGAGAAGGTAGTTGAACAATTTAGATCTCAAAATAATAAACTGGTTTCAGGTTCTGTAAAGAGAGTAACAAGAGACAATATAATTGTAGATATTACTTATGAAGCAGAAGCTTTGTTACCAAGAGACAAATTAATGCCTGGTGAAATATATAAAATCAATGACAGAATTAGAGCAATTCTACAAATTGTTGAAGTAGAGGGAAGAGGACCACAATTAATGCTTAATAGATCATGTCCAGAGATGGTAACAGAACTTTTTAGTATTGAAGTTCCTGAGATCAATGAAGATGTAATTGAAATAAGAGGTGTTGCTAGAGATGCGGGTTCAAGATCTAAAATTGCTGTGAAAACAAATGATGGCCGTATTGATCCTGTCGGTGCATGTGTAGGAATGAGAGGTTCGAGAGTTCAGGCCGTTTCCTCAGAACTTGGAAATGAAAGGATAGATATAATCATATATGACGATAATCCTGCCCAATTGGTAATAAATGCTCTATCTCCAGCGAAGGTTGAGTCTATTGTTATGGATGAGGATTCAAGATCAATGGACATTGCTGTCAACGAAGACAACTTAGCTCTTGCAATTGGCTCTAGAGGTCAAAATATAAGACTTGCATCTAAATTGGTAGGCTGGGACCTGAATATAATCTCAAACGAAGAAGCTGAAGCAAAAATTAAAGTTGATGAAACTGAATTTTTAGCAAAGATTATTGATAGCCTTAGTGTTAGCGATGATGTAGCAGAAAAGATTACTATGCTTGGTATGAGCTCTTTTGACGATATTGCATATGCAGAAAATAGCTCTTTTAGTAAATTTATTGAGAGCGAAGAAGAAATAGAAAGAATTAAAAATGCTGCTGAGGACGCAGCTTTATTAGAAGCAATGGGTGCTGTAACTGAAGAAGAAGATAATATCGAGTCATTGTCTGACTTGAATCTTGATGAGGATAATATTTTAAAGCTATCTAACAAAGGAATCAAAAATAAAGACGATTTAGCTGAATTATCAATCGATGAATTACAAGATATTATTGATATAACTGAAGATGATGCCTCTGCAATGATTATGAAAGCAAGAGAACATTGGTTTAACTAGGAGATAAATTGAGCATTACAGTTAAAGATTTTGCAAAAACCTTAAAGATCGCAGATAAAGCCCTAATAGATCGTATGCAAAAAGCCGGCTTAAGCCATTCAAAATCATCAGATGAAGTTACCCCAGGAGATAAACAAGCTTTATTAAAATTTTTAAAAGGATCAAAAAGCACTTCATCTAAATCTGTAACTTCAGAGTCAGGTGTAAAAGTAACCTCAAGAGGAAAATCCTCCTCTAACACCTCTTCAAGTAAAAGTTATTCTGACAATATTGAGGCAAAAAGAGCAGCCGCTTCTGAGCAGCTTAAAGAACAACAAATCAAAAGAGAGGAACAATTAAAGGCTGCAGTCAAACAAAAACAAGAAATAAAAAAATTAAAATCTAAGAAAATTCAACAAGCCAGTCATGAACCTGTTAATGTAAAAGATCAATTATCTAGTGCTGTTAATGCCTATAAGAAGAAGGAAGTTATTTTTGAAGAATCACAGCATCAATTTGAAGCACCTAAAGAATTTATTAAAAAAGACATTGAAGTTCCAGAAACAATTCAAGTAGGAGAATTAGCAAAACTCATGGCTGTTAAAGGAGGTGAGGTTGTAAAGAATTTAATGAGCCTTGGAGTTGTTGCAACAATCAATGATTTTATTGATCAAGAAACAGCTATATTAGTTGTTGAGGAAATTGGTCATAATGGTATTGCTATCAAGGAAGATAATCTTGAAGAAGACTTAGCTAATTTAATTACTTATAAAGATAAGCCAAAATCTAGACCTCCTGTAATTACAGTAATGGGGCATGTAGATCATGGAAAAACAACGTTATTAGATTTTATTAGACAGACTAAAGTTGTTGATGGTGAAGCGGGTGGCATTACACAACATATTGGTGCTTATCAAGTAAACACTTCAAAGGGCATACTAACTTTTATTGATACACCAGGTCATGCTGCTTTTTCATCTATGAGAGCAAGGGGCGCAAATACTACAGATATTGTTGTTCTAGTAGTTGCTGCAAATGATGGTATAAAACCGCAAACTGAAGAAGCCATTAATCATGCCAAAGCTGCTGGTGTATCTATAGTAGTCGCAATTAATAAAATTGATCTGGATGGTGCTGATATTGATAAAGTGAAAGGTGATTTGGCTGCAAAAGATTTAACCCCTGAAGATTGGGGTGGAAATACTCAAATGGTCCCAGTATCAGCTTTAAAGGGAAATGGAGTGGATGACTTATTGGAGAGAATTGCATTAGAGGCAGAAATTTTAGAACTTCAAGCTCATTATGAAGGAGCGGCGCAAGGAGTTGTTATTGAATCAGAGCTTGATAAGTTCAGAGGATCAGTTGCAACTTTCCTAATTCAAAATGGGACTTTAAAGGTTGGGGATTTGGTGGTGTCAGGGAATGCAATTGGAAAAATTAAGAGCATTATCGATAGCGATGGACAAAAAATAAAGACCGCTGAACCCTCAGCAGCAGTGGAAGTTTTGGGCTTAAATGCTGTTCCAAACGCTGGAGATCAATTTCAAGTTGTGAAAAATGAAAAACAGGCAAGAGAAATAGCTGAATATAGAGTCAACAAAGAGAAAGAAAGAAAACTACTCAAGCAAAAAGATGAATCTGTTGGAGATCTCTTTGAGACATTAGGACAAGAGGTAAAGAAAGTTCTTAATGTAATTGTTAAGACAGATGTTGGGGGAACTTGTGAAGCGATTTTAGCTGCTTTAAATGAACTTGGCACTGATAAGGCTAAAGTAAAAATAGTTTCAAGCGGTGTTGGCGGTATTAGTGAGTCAGATGCAAATTTAGCAGTTGCAGTTGATTCTATAATTATTGGTTTCAATGTTCGAGCTGATAACACAGCTAAAAAAATTATTGAAGCTGAATCAATACCATTAAGTTATCACAGTATCATTTACGAACTTCTCGATGATGTAAAAGCTAGAATGAGTGGGTTGCTTGACCCGATTGTAAAAGAAATTATTGTAGGAACTGCTGAAGTGCTTGAGGTCTTTAATTCTCCAAAATTTGGACAAGTTGCAGGTTGTAATGTTGTTGAAGGAAATGTGCTCAGAAATAAACCGGTAAGAGTTTTGAGAGATGATATTGTAATTTTTGAGGGTGAACTCAATTCTCTGAGAAGATTTAAAGAGGATGTCAATGAAGTAAAAAATGGAAATGAATGTGGGATGGGTATTAAAAACTATAAAGATATTAAACCTGGTGACAAGATTGAAGTTTTTGACAGAAAGGAAGAGGCTCAAGAAATTTAGTATAAATGTCTTCTAATAGACCTGAAAAAATAGCAGATTTACTTAAAAGAGAAATTTCACTGATTTTATCAAAGGAAGTAAAAGATCCAAGACTACAAAATATAAATATTACAGCAGTTAAAGTAACGGATGACATTGGCATAGCTTATATCTATTACACAGTTATTGGAAAATCAATTAAAAAAATAGAAAGCAAA
>CACPCZ010000025.1 GCA_902632555.1 uncultured SAR86 cluster bacterium
CAGCAGAGGATAAAAAGGCGACAAACATAAATAGCTTTGGAAAAATAGACCTCAAAAAAGGCCCAGCATTTTCGGGCTTTAATATTCTAAATACAGACGGTGCAATAATGGCAGTCTGAAACAAAATTACACCACAAACTAATCCAGAAATTAAAATTTGTATATTTTCTATCATTTTTGAAAAATTAATCTATAAGAATAATTATTATGATAATTCATTATCAAACATTTCAAAATACATTTTCTCAAGCTTAGATTTATCCAATTTTAATAATTTCTCTTTATCATTTCTTTCGTAGACTTTATCTCCATTTTCATCAAGAGCTTTTAGAATAAGCGCATCCACAAAATATTCTTTATCACTTGCCACAGATGTGTAATGCAGAAGATCAATTTCATACAAAGAGAGCGGTTTTGAAAAGTGTTTCATTTTTGTACTAAATTTTTAAATAAATTAGCAGAATAAGATTGGTTTCATTTGTGCTTATCATATCAAAAATCCCATAAAATAAAGCTTTTAACGCTTTTTGGACTATAATTATCGCCATGTCAGGCAATACGTTTGGAAAAATATTTAAAGTAACGACTTTTGGAGAGAGTCATGGACCTGCTATGGGCTGTATTCTTGATGGCTGTCCACCTCAGATAGATCTTTGCGAAAAGGATATTCAAAAGGATTTAGACAGAAGAAAACCTGGTCAATCAAATGTCACGACCCAAAGGAAGGAGGATGATTCAGTTGAAATACTATCTGGAGTGTTCGAGGGAAAAACACTCGGAACTCCAATAAGTATGATTATTTATAATAAAGATCAAAAATCAAAAGACTACTCAAACATTAAAGATGTTTTTAGACCAAATCATGCTGATATAACTTATCAGGCTAAGTATGGTCACAGAGATTATCGAGGTGGGGGAAGAGCCAGTGCTAGAGAGACTGTAAATTGGGTAGCAGCAGGAGCTGTGGCTAAAAAAATACTTAAAAATGAAGGAGTTTCAGTTTTTGGATTTGTATCTGAAATTGGAAAAATAAAGGCTGAAAAATTTGATTACGAAAATTTGAAAAATAAATATTTCTTTTGTGACGAATCAAAATTGCCCCAACTTGATTCAATGTTTGAAGACTTAATTAAAGAAGGTAATTCTGTTGGAGCAAAGCTTAGAATTATTGTTAAAAATTGTCCAGTTGGATTAGGTGATCCTGTATTTGAGAAGCTTGATGCAAATTTAGCAAAAGCAATAATGACCATTAATGCAGTGAAGTCGGTATCCATAGGAAATACAGATGATCTCCTAGAGCTCAAAGGCTCTGAAGTAAGAGATGAAATGACATCATCAGGGTACTCTTCAAATAATTCTGGTGGAATATTAGGTGGAATATCAAATGGTGATGATATAAGCCTAAACTTCATAATAAAACCAACATCTAGTATTCAAACAAAAGGTAAAACAATAAATAAAGACGGTGAAGAAGTAGATATTGAGGTTACAGGTCGCCACGATCCATGTGTAGGCATAAGGGCAGTTCCAATTGCTGAAGCAATGGTTAGTCTTGTTTTGGTTGATCATCTATTGATAAATAAAGCACAGTGTGGTGATATTGAACAAAAACTGCCATTTGAGTAATAAAATAAATGAGGACTTTGTACGACAAACTCTGGGAGGAGCATCACGTTAGCCAACTTGATTCAGGCGAGTCACTCATATACATAGATAGACATTACTTGCATGAAGTTACATCGCCGCAAGCTTTCGAGGGTTTAATTAAGAAAAATTTAAAACCCTGGAGACTTAATGCAAATATAGCAACTCCTGATCACAATGTACCAACAATCAGAGGTAACGATTTTGGATTCAATCAAATTCATGATGATATTGCTAAAATTCAAGTAGTTGAGTTAGATAAGAACTGCAATAAATTTGGTATAAAACAATTCGATATTAAATCTTCTAAACAAGGCATAGTTCATGTTATTGGTCCTGAACTAGGATACACTTTGCCGGGCATGACAATTGTCTGTGGTGATTCTCACACATCTACACATGGAGCCCTTGGATGTCTTGCAATGGGTATCGGAACTTCTGAAGTCGAACACGTTTTAGCAACTCAATGTCTAAAAGTCTCAAAATTAAAAAATATGCGTGTAAAGTTTGAAGGTAATCCTCCAGAAAATGTTACATCTAAGGATATTGTTCTGTACTTGATAGGTCAGATAGGAACAGCTGGAGGTACTGGGTATGCAATTGAATTTTCAGGTTCGTACATTGATTCCATTTCGGTGGAAAGCAGGATGACAATTTGTAACATGGCAATTGAAGCTGGAGCTAAGGTTGGATTAGTTGCACCTGATGCCACAACAATTAATTATGTTAGAAAAAATTCAATGTTAAGTGATGAATTGCTGGAAGAGGCTGTCAAGTATTGGGAAAAATTACAAACAGATGATAACGCCATTTTTGATAAAGAAATGGTCATTGATGTATCTCAAATTAAACCTCAAGTTACATGGGGAACCTCACCTGAAATGGTTGTTAATTTTGATGAAAACATTCCTACTGCATCTCAATCATCATCTGATGAACAGAAAAATATTATTTTAGCTAGAAAATATATGGGAATTGAGTCTGAAAAAAAACTCTCAGATTTAATATTTGATAAAGTATTTATAGGTTCATGTACTAATTCAAGGATAGAAGACCTAAGAGAGGCTGCTGAAATAGTTAAAGGAAAAACCATTGCTGAAAATATTTCAGAGGCAATAGTTGTTCCAGGATCTGGGCTTGTAAAAGAGCAAGCTGAACAAGAGGGTTTAGATAAAGTTTTTAAAGATGCTGGCTTTATATGGAGAGATCCCGGTTGTTCGATGTGTTTAGGTATGAATCCAGATCAACTAAAACCTTATGAAAGGTGTGCATCTACTTCAAATAGGAATTTTGAAGGAAGACAAGGATATTTAGGTCGAACTCACCTTATGAGCCCACTTATGGCCGCATATACTGCAATAAACGGTACAGTCGGGGAACCATCATGATATCAAACAGCGAAGGATTAATTATTGATGGAATTCTTGCTCAAATTGATAGAGATAACATTGATACTGATCAAATTATCCCTACAGAATATTTGAAATCAATTAAAAAATTTGGCTTTGAAGACTACCTATTTGATGGATGGAGATATGAGGACGATGGTAAGTTAGGCGTTAAAAAAGAGGAAAGGACTATTAATAAAAATTTCATACTTAACATCAAGCCCTATGATGA
>CACPCZ010000026.1 GCA_902632555.1 uncultured SAR86 cluster bacterium
TTAATTTAATTAAAACAAAAGAACAATTAAATATTATTAAAAATAAAGTTTCTTTAGGTTTACTTGGTGCAGTCGCTGCAATGATACCGCAAACGGCTGAAGCTCAAGACAGACAGATTGAAGAGGTTGTTGTTTCTGCTACTAAAAAGGACGAATCAGCTTCTAAAATTCCAGTTACTGTTACAGCTCTTACAGAGGAAACTCTAAAGGAATTAAACGTTTCTAACTTTGACGAATATGTTGAATATCTACCAAATGTAACTAGTGGTGGTCGGGGACCCGGACAGTCCACTATCTATATTAGAGGTTTAGCAGTAGATTCCGTTAATGTTATGTTAGCAACTGCAGCTGGTTCTCAACCAAATGTTGCTCTATATATTGACGAGCAGCCTGCTCAGGTGCCTGGAAGAAATTTAGACGTTTATGTTGCTGATATGGAAAGGGTGGAAGTACTTCCTGGACCACAAGGAACATTATTTGGTGCTAGTTCACAAGCAGGTACTATTAGACTTATTACTAACAAACCAAAATTTGGTGTCACTGAAGGTGGTTTCAATACGTCCACTTATGCTACATATAGCGGTGACCCAAGTAATTCACTTGATGCTTTTATAAACATTCCTATTAATGATGCCTGGTCAATTAGGGGTGTATTTTATAATTCTACTCAAGGTGGTTATATTGATAATGTTGGTGGAACAGTTTCTTCTCAAGGAAAAGGCTCATTTGCATCACTAGTTCCAGTTGGCATATTCAAGACTACAGATAATGCAGAACTTGTTGAGAAAAACTTTAATGAAGCCAGATATGAGGGCTTTAGACTATCTTCAAGAATGTCATTTAACGACAATTGGGAGTTATTAGTTTCACATATTGATCAAACCTTAGAGTCTGATGGTGTATGGGATTATGATCCTGAAGTTGGTGATCTTGAAGTAAGAAGATTCCAACCAGATACATTAGATGATTCTTTTGATCAGACAGCAATTACTCTTGATGGAAGAATGGGTATGTTAGATGTTCTTTACACAGGTTCATTCCTCAATAGAGAAGCTAATCAAACAGTAGATTACACTGGTTACATTAATACTGGTGCATACATGCCTTACTATACTTGTGCATATTGGGGAACACAGCTAGCTAATGCTGGTGGTATACCAACTTGTGGAAGTTCAGAGGTAAGAGTAGATGTTGTTGATGAGAACGAAAGAACAACTCATGAATTCAGAGTTAGCTCAAACGAAACTAGTGAGTTACCTTTCTCATTTACAGCTGGTGTGTTTATTGAAGAAAGTATCTTAGATACTCAAAATGATTTTGGATATCTAGGCTTCTTAGACTTAATTCCACTGTTAGGATCTCCTGTGCCTAATAATAAAATTATTCCAGGAGTTTATGCTAATAATCCAAATCCAAGAGCCCCAGAATATAGGTTCTTTAATGATATAACTAGAACTGATGAACAAATTGCATACTTTGCTGAGGTTACTATCCCTCTAAATGAGCAAATTGATCTTACTCTAGGTGTAAGGGATTATGAGCTTGATCTTGATTATGAGGGTCAATCTAAATTTGGTTTATTAACTGATGATTCAGGATCAGGAAGAGACTATAACAGTACAGCAGGACATACTGACCAGCCAATAACTGAAGATGATTCAATTAATAAAATGACGATCAGTTATAAAGCTGATGAAGACACTTTATGGTACTTTACGAGATCAGAGGGTTATAGACCAGGTGGTTGGAACAGGAACGCTGGAGTAACTCCAAATTGTCGTTCTTATGATACCACTGCTGCTGGTTATTGTGGCGGAAGTCCAGGTGATGAAGGTTACAGAGCAGATATTGTTCTTGCGTATAAATCTGACGAAGTTACCAACGTTGAAATTGGTGTAAAAACTCTATTAATGGATGGAGCAATGAGATTGAATGCAACATATTACCAAATTGATTGGGATGGCATTCAAGTATCACAGTTCGATCCAGTTGATGTTAACTTCATCACTTTTGTTGAAAATGCTGCAAACGCAGAGATTTCAGGATTTGAAGCTGACATGCTTTGGTATCCTAGTGATACTCTAACGGTAGCAGCTGCGATGTCATATAACGATACAGAAATTGTTGCAGATGTAGCTAAGACTATTCCAATTGTTGATATAGGCAGTCCATTACCATTAGCGCCAGCTAGACAATGGAATGTGAGGGTCAGAAAAGACCTTGCAATGAACGATGGATATTTCCAGGTTGCTTATAAGAGTTCTTCAAAAACTTATAACTCATTTGAAGCTAAAAAAGTTAAGGATCAACCTGCATATGATATTGTTGATCTTGCTTACGGTATGACTTTGAATGATGTAGATGTTGAATTCTTTGTCAGAAACGCAACTGATGAAAGAGCAAATCTATATTTCAATGATCAGGATGATATTCCAAGAATAACAACCAATAGACCTAGAAATATGGGTGTCAGATTATCATATAGATTCTAAGAGATAATCTTAAATTAAAAGGCCAGTTTATCTGGCCTTTTTTATATAATATAGACATGATTTCAAATACTGCAACAGTAAAAAAGATCCAAGAGAAAATTTCGAGTAAAAAATACAAAGAAGCAGTTCAATATATTGAAAAGAGCAAAAAAGATTTAGTAGAAATTGATTACTGGTATTTTTTAGCTCTTTGTTCGAGATATGAAGAAAAATATAAAGAATCTCTTGTAATTCTAAACAAAATTTTAAGAATTGATTCTGGATTCGCAAGGGCCTATCAGGAATTTGGACACAATTATACAAAGCTAAAAGACACCAAGATGGCCTTAAAAAGTTATCTCAGGGCTGTAAAATTTAATCCTACTCTTCATGCGTCATGGTTAGGTATATTAG
>CACPCZ010000027.1 GCA_902632555.1 uncultured SAR86 cluster bacterium
TTCAACAGCGGCCTGCATGTCTGCAAATGCAGTCATGATTATTACAGGTAAGTCTTCATAATTATTACTTACGTGTTTAAGAATGTCATATCCTAGCATTCCAGGCATTTGTACATCGGTGATAATGAGGTCAGGTTTTTCATAGTCTAATTCTTTAATAAGATCTTCGCCATTTGAAAACATTTTTGTAATAAAACCAGCATTTCCCAGACTTTCTTCAAGGATCAATCTTATTGCATCATCATCATCTGCAATCCAAATTTTACGCAATTTTTACTTCTCCCTTAATATTTCTTAATGGCATATTTATGGAAAAAATTGTTTTCCCCTCTATTGAGGTAAATGAAATACTTCCGCCATGAACTCTGATGATATCTTGAGCAATTGTTAAGCCAAGCCCAGACCCATTTTCTTTAACTGATACTGTCGGGAAGAAAATTTGATCATTCATTTCTTTAGGAATGCCACAGCCATTATCAATAATTTCTATACAACATACTGTAGAGTGCAAAGTGCCATTAATTGGATGGCTATATCTAATTCTTGATCTAATTTCTATTTTAGGATTTTTGATATTTTCAGTTGCTTGCTGAGCGTTTTTTACTAAATTTAATATAGCTTGAACAAAAAGATTCTCATCACCATTAATTTCAGGAATGCTAGGATCATAATCTCTTTTTAATTCAAGATTATCCTGATTTTCAGCATCTGATAATGCGTAAACTTTTTCTAGCGCAGAATGTATATTGAAGAACTCTATACTTGGTTTAGATGGAGGAGTTAAGATTTTTGTTACTATTTGATTAAGCCTTTCTGTTTCATTCATGATGATTTTCAAAAATTTTTGAGAATGTGCATCATCAAATTTTTTATTTAAAATTTGAGCACTGCCTTTTATGCCAGCCAATGGATTTTTAACCTCATGGGCAAGCGTTCTTGCCAAGTTTGCTGCTATTTTCTGAGTTGAAAATGTTTTCGTTGAATCAATAATTTTATTAAGGTTATCTGTACACAGTATTTCTAATATCAAAGCTTGATACTCATTGCTCCAGCTAACCGTAAGATCAATCACTCTTTTTGTATTAGCAACAGTAGTTAACTCGAACTCTCTTTTAGTCTTTGCTCCTTGGCTATTCAAAGTTTTCTTAAGGAAACTAACCAAAGATTTCTGCGTTTCCTCAGAAAATTGATCAGTAATAATATTATCGACATTTTTATTTAAAACCCATCCCTTATTGAGTGCAGACTCATTGAGCCATAAAATTTTAAGATTTTTATCAAGCAAGACAATCTCAGAAGAGAGCTGATTTAAAAAAGTTAGTTTTGATTTATCTATTTTCATAAATATTCACACCCTGTTCCTTTTTTGAAAGAAAACAGGGTGTTAAATATATAAACTGACAAAATACTAAGAAAGTGTTCCTACTATATGCTGAAGAATTCTGTAGGGATCTGCATTCGATGCGGGTCTTCTATCTTCAAGATAACCATTCCAATCATGCTCAACAGTGTAGACTGGAATTCTTATGCTTGCCCCTCTATCACTTACGCCGTAAGAAAATTTTTCAATACTTTGTGTTTCATGAAGACCGGTTAATCTCATATCGTTATCTGAGCCATAAGAAGCAATACCTTCTTCATGAACTTCGCCAAGTTTGTCACACATGCCAGTAAATAGTTCTTCAGAACCTGCTGTTCTCATGGCTTCATTTGAAAAGTTAGCATGCATACCAGATCCGTTCCAATCACCTGTTTTTGGCTTGGGGTGTATGTTAACTCCAACTCCAAACTCCTCAGCAATTTTATAGAGGAGATATCTGCTTACCCATAAATCATCAGCAGCTTTTATGCCCTTACCAAAACATTGATATTCCCATTGACCCAATGCTACTTCAGCATTAGTCCCAGTTATATCTATACCTAAATCTAAACATGCAAACAAATGAGCATCTGATATTTCTCTTCCAACTACATTGCTTGCTCCAACTCCACAATAGTAATCACCCTGAGCTCGAGGCTCTCCATCTTCCCATCCAAGAGGTTCTCCTGTTTGAGGATCTGTTAAAAAATATTCTTGTTCAAAACCAAACCACCATTCATCAGTTGTTACTTCAGCTGCTGCTGCCCTAAAATTAGAGGGATGAACAGTATGATCTGCTGCATGAACTTCTGTCATAACAAGATCATGACCATTCGGATTATCATAAGTTCGAACTGGAATTAGGAGACAATCCGAACTTCCTCCTTCTGCTTGTTGAGTAGAAGAGCCGTCAAAAGACCACTCAGGTGGTGTTTCATCTTTTGTTGCTTTTACTTTGCTCCTCATTGAAGACTCTGGTTTGTAACCATCTAGCCAAATATATTCATATGTTTTCATAAATTCTCCTAAATACTAATATAACAAGCAATTCATATGCCAATTTTTTTATGCTTATTTGCACTAATTAAGACTTTATTATGCATCATTTATGTGCAAAATATATAATTTTGCTCAAAAATAATACAATTAATTAAATTTTAAGAAAATTAGCTATTTTTTTAAGTTTTTCTTCGAATGATGAATATGAGTGATTACCTCCAAAAACTATATCTATCTGAGAGCCGGCAAAATATGAAATACTTTTTGAGTAATTAAGAATCTCATCACCTGACTCAACTAATACAAGTGTTTTTTCGTGATTCATAAATTTTTTGTGTGAAATTGATCTTAAGTATTCTATATCTTCATGACCAAGATTGAATTTTTCTCCAGTTGAATAGTTTTCATTTTCTCCTAGATGAATATCAAAACCTTCCAAGGGAGGTATTGCTGGATTAATTAAAACAGCTTTTGCATTTATTTTTTGTGCGAAGTAATCAG
>CACPCZ010000028.1 GCA_902632555.1 uncultured SAR86 cluster bacterium
GATATTCTAGAGATTTTAAGGATACAAAAGAGAGACTTGGATCACCAAAATACTCTTTTATTCCTATCGGAGCATATGATCCTGAATGGTTTATGGAGAGAGGGCATGTAAATCCTGAAGATGCAGTCAGAATTATGCTTGATCTCGAATCAGATTATGCATTTGGAATGCATTGGGGAACTTTTGTTTTAACAGATGAAGATACATTGGAGCCTCCAGAAAGACTTAAGAAAGCCGTAAAAAATAATAATGATATAAGTTTTAATTCATTGAAACCAGGTCAAGTAATATATCTGAAGTAAATAATTTACTTAACATTATAGTTAAGTAAAATAAGTTTTTATTGGGGCTATAGCTCAGCTGGGAGAGCGCTTGAATGGCATTCAAGAGGTCCGCGGTTCGATCCCGCGTAGCTCCACCATTTTTTTTACAACTTAATTACTAAAGATTAAATATTATTTTTCTTGTATTTATTCACAAATAAGTTAACTTAACAAATATCAGATGAAAAAGTTACTAGCAAGTTTTATTACCCTATTTTTGGTTGTCTCATGTGGAGGCGGAGGCGGTGGAGGCGACTCTTCCACTCCAACCACACCAGCACCAACAGTAAATCTCTCAGCCGAGCCAACCTCAGTCTTGCTTGGAGATACCTCAACTTTGACTTGGTCATCAACTAATGCCTCATCCTGTTCTGCTAATTGGACATCTGCAACAGCTACATCTGGATCTGATACTGTAACAATTTCAACGGCTGGGAATAATTCTTTTTCGATCACTTGTTCCGGTGCTGGTGGTGATAGATCAGCCTCAGCTATTGTTGAAGGTTTTAGAAACACTGATGGAGTGGTTGTTGATGGCTATATTTCAGGCGCTGAAGTATTTATTGACGAAGATGAAGATTGGATATTGGACTCTAATGAAAATTCAACAACTTCAGATAATGATGGTAAATTTACTATCAGGTATGCCAATGGCAACTTAGTATCTATTGGTGGAACTGACCTTGATTCTCAAACTTTATTAGATAATCTTTTAATAACTCATAAACTTAGCGGCCATTCAGATTTTAAGGCTGTTACTCCGGTTACCTCTGTCGCTGCTTTTATGACAGATGCTTCATTGGTAAATTCTGCATTGGGAATTGATGCTTCTATTGATGTCTTTACTTTTGATCCAGTAGCAAATAAAGGTGATGGAGGTATAAATGACAACCTATATGAAAAAGGAAACCAACTAACTATTTTAGCTTTTGCTTTGCAAAATATTACTAATAATCTTAATAGCACAACTGAAACAACACAGGATTACTTTAAGGCAATTACAGAAGAAATAGAAAAAGAATATACAGAAACAGGTACAAAAGTAGACATTGAGACCGAAGCTTTTGTAACTAAAGTTTTAGAGAATGTAATTTCATCCAAAAGTCTTACTATTTCAGACGATGCTAGTTCTAATGTAAAAAAAGCTCTCTCCGGTATGTTGCCCGTTATTCAAGTTAAACCATCAAATGATGTTACAACTGGGATAATTCGTTTTGCTCTTTCGACACTTCAAACAGATATTCAAGCCATCGCTAACGGAAGTGCCTCAGTTGAAATAATAACTAGCTATACCGAGGACCTTTTAAATTATATAGCCCAAGATCAAAATATAGATGTAGACGAAATAGTTCCAGATATTACTGCAGTGCCAGATACCGCATCAACATCAGAGGATACAGATGTAGAAATCAATGTGTTACTTAACGACTCTTATGTGACATCCTCTCCATTCACGTTATCTATAACCAATGGCTCTAATGGTTCAACTTCTATAGGAAATAATATAGTAACTTACTCTCCTGATACTGATTATAATGGAACTGATACTTTCTCTTATACTCTTACTCAAGGTGAAAAAACTTCTAGTACAAATGTAACGGTAGTCGTTGAAGCAGTGAATGATGCACCTTCAATTAATATAGCATCAATAATAGAGGTAAAAGAAAACGAAACAGATGTAGCCACAATAGATATTTCTGATGTTGATGAAGATGATCTAACTTTAACTGTAGGTGGCACAGATGCAGATAGTTTTAATCTATCATCAGAAAATGTTTTAACTTTCAAAGAAGCACCAGATTATGAAACTAAAACTTCATACTCGATTACGCTTTCATTGACTGATGGAACTGAGACAGTTACGAAAGAAGTTACTATTAATATAATTGATGTAAATGATGCTGCACCTGTTTTTACCTCTGAAAAAGTATTCAATGCTCCTGAAAATCAAACAGCTATTGGAACTGTAACTGCATCTGATCCTGAAGGTGACAGTTTTACCTTTAGCATGACCAGTGACGACATAACAATCACTCCAGAAGGAACTTTAACTTTTGTAACAGCACCAGATTATGAAACTCAAAAGGTATTTACTGCAACTGTAAATGTTACTGACTCAGAAGAAAATTCGGCAACTCAAGATATAACAATCAATGTAACAAATGTTAATGATAATAGTCCTGTGATAACGTCTGATGCTTCATTTACTGTTGCTGAAAATCAAACAACAATTGGAACCATTATTGTTACAGATGCAGACAATGAAACAGATGCTGATAATACCGATATTAATTATTCTGTCTCCGGATCTGAGTTAGAAATTAGCTCAGCAGGAGTTTTAAGTTTCGTTACAGCTGCCGACTATGAATCAAAAACTACTTACTCAGAAACTATCACAGTTAATGATGGAGCTTTTTCAACTACCCAAGAGATTACAGTTAATGTAACCAACGTTAATGATGTAG
>CACPCZ010000029.1 GCA_902632555.1 uncultured SAR86 cluster bacterium
ATAATTTCTTTATCGATATCAAAATCAAGATGGCTTAAATAAGTTAAATATTCTTTTTCTTTTATATCTGTTCCTAAAATTTTATTGATTTTTTCTATATCAATAGTGATATGTTTATTCTGAAATTGAATTTCTTCAAAGGATTGAATTTTTATATTAATGATTGATGAATGATCTCTGACTATTTCAATAAACCTTCTCAATACTATCTCTTGTGCTTGAATATCGACACCTCTTTCAAATTTATGAGCTGCATCAGAAGTAAGATTATATTTAATACTTTTACCAATAATTGCCTCAGGATTAAAGAAAGCACACTCAACCAAAACTTTTTTTGTTTTGTTTGAACAGGCTGTGGATATCCCTCCCATTACACCAGCAAGGCTTATAATTTTATTATTGACTGAAAAAATACAATTTCTGCCTTCCAGATTAATTTCTGATCCTACTAATGTTTTGAAAGATTCATCGCAATTTCTGTTCTCAAAAATTAATTGGTTATCTATATTGCTGGAGTCAAAGCAATGAGTCGGCTGACCTAACTCATAAGAAAGATAATTTGAAATATCAGTAAAAAAATTTGTTTTATTATTGCCAAGAGAGCAAAAATAACTTTCTAAATACGGCTTATATGAGCTAATTTCTCCATCAATTTCTATTTCTAAAAAACTAATTTTAGGACAAGCTTCTGGTGAAAGATTTTTAAAATTTAAATCAAGTGGTTCAATATCTTCTTCAAAGACTTTGAAGGGTTCTGTGTTTCCAAAAAAAACCTTAAGATCTCTTCCCAATCCTTTAAGTGATAAACAGTCACCTCTATTAGGTGTAAACTCCATATCAAACAGCTCATCTTTAACAACATGTTCATGACCAAGCTGAAAAAGTTTTTCTGATAAAATTTCCTTGGAAGGTTTTTCACACAAGAAATTTAATAAATCTTCATAAATGAATTTCATTTAAATTGGCCTAAAAAATCTAAATTTGATCTGTAAAAATCTCGAATATCATCTATACCATATTTAAGCATGGCTATTCTTTCGACACCAAGACCAAATGCAAGTCCACTATATTTTTCTGAATCAATATTACAATTCTTTAAAACTATTGGATTAACTATGCCGCAACCAAGAATTTCTAACCATTTTCCATTTTCAGATAAAATATCAACTTCAGCGGAAGGCTCTGTAAAAGGAAAATATGATGGACGAAATCTTATCTCAACATTTTTTCTAAATATTTTGTGAAGAATTTGATGAATTAAATCTTTTAAATTTGCAAAAGTAACATTTTGATCGACATAAATTCCCTCTACTTGGTGAAACATAGGAAGATGAGTTGCATCGTCATCTTTTCTGTATACTTTTCCAGCAGATGTGAATGCGATCGGCGGCTTTTCACTTAGCATACTTCTAATTTGAACAGGTGATGTATGAGTTCTTAATAAATTACTCTTATTATTAACATAGAAGGTATCATGCATTTGTCGTGCTGGATGATATTTTTTAATATTAAGCATGTCAAAATTAAAATCCTCACTCTCAACTTCAGGTCCGTGAACTTCCTTAAATCCCATATCTGAGAGCATGTCTAGTAAAAAATCTTTGACTTGATTTATAGGATGAAGTGAACCTATCTTAGTTTCAATTAGAGGTGGTTCAATGTTGTCTATGTTAGACATTTAAAATTTATTTTATTGCTGTATGTACGATTTTTTCAAAAGTTGATGAATCGTTAGCAGCAATATCTGAAAGGATTTTTCTATCAATTGCAATATCTTTTTTGGTAAGGCTAGCTATTAATTTAGAATAAGATACACCTAATTCTCTTGCACCAGCATTTATCCTAGCAATCCATAATGATCTAAAAGCTCTTTTTCTATTTTTTCTATCTCTGAATGCATACTGCATAGATTTAATATTTGATTGTTTGGCAGTTTTATATAGCCTACTTCTGGCACCATAATGCCCTTTAGTTGTCCTTAATATTTTTTTATGTCTTGCTTTAGCTGTTACTGATTTTGTTACTCTTGGCATGATTATTACCTTCTAATTAAAGCAGAAGCCATTTTTAGAACAGTCCCTTTTAACTTATTAAGGCCTCTATTATGTCTTTTCCTTTTTGTGGATTGCTTAGTTAGGATATGGTTCCTGTGGGCACTTT
The DNA here is from genome assembly GCA_902632555.1 of uncultured SAR86 cluster bacterium. GTDB lineage: Bacteria > Pseudomonadota > Gammaproteobacteria > Magnimaribacterales > D2472 > SAR86A. The sequence continues at coordinate 2,161 of CACPCZ010000029.1, forward strand.
TGCTTTTAACAGACGTACCTGTTTTTTTAAAACGCTTGGCTGCTCCTGAATGTGTTTTAAGTTTATATCCCATAATTACTATACTTAATTTTTTTAATCAACTTTTCTTTTTCAAAGGAGATAAAACCATTAACAGCTGTCGACCTTCTAAGGACGGTTCTTGATCAACTTGGGATATATCTTCTAACTCATCTCTTAATCTATTTAATAAATTAAGCCCCATATCACTGTTTAAAATTTCTCTGCCTCTAAATCGGACAGTTATTTTAGTCTTATCTCCATCAAGAATAAAGCTTTTTATTTTTTTTAACTTAATATTGTAGTCACCTACATCTGTTGAGGGTCTAAATTTAATTTCTTTTGTGGTATTTCTTTTTACTTTTACCTTGGAGGATGAGGTACTTTTTTTCTTATCAAAAAGATGTTTACCATAATCTAAAAGCTTACAAACTACAGGTTTTGCGTCAGAAGGAGAAACCTGAACTAAATCTAACGTGGCTATTCTAGCTGACTCAAGAGCTTCGCTAAATGGCAAAATACCAATTTTCTCTCCATTAGCTCCAATGAGCATA
>CACPCZ010000030.1 GCA_902632555.1 uncultured SAR86 cluster bacterium
CCATGAAATAATTTATTATGCTGCAGATAAAGGTTTTGATATTTTTCTAGATTTAAAACTTCATGATATTCCAAACACTGTTAGGAAAACTATTCAAGGCTTGACTTCGTTACCAATTTCAATGCTTACTATTCATACTTCAGGTGGTAAGGATATGATGTTAGCCGCTATGGAGGCAGTTAAAAACACCAAAATAAAAATTTTTGGAGTTACTACTCTAACTAGTTTAAACGATGATGATGCAATTCAAATTTTCAAGAGAACTTCGTTCGATCAAGTAAACGCAATGTTGGATTTGGCTGTATCAGTCGGAATAGATGGAGTTGTATGTTCACCGCATGAATTAAAACTTGTTTGCTCTAGACAATCTTTATTGTCTATAACTCCTGGAATTAGACTTCATGATTCAAATGACGACCAAAAAAGAGTAATGACTCCTAAAGAAGCAATGAATTTAGGTTCAGACTTTTTAGTTATTGGAAGACCTATAACATCTTCAAGTGATATTAAGAAATCTTTAAACGAAATCTACATGAGTATTCAATGAGCAAAGAAAATTTAGCTACTTGCATTTTTAAAAATGAAAGGGTAATTTTCAAATCTTATATCAATGAATTCACAAATATTTTACATGAAGAATTTGAGCAAAATGCATCTTTTAAATCAAATTTATTATTTGCAGCCAACTGATGATCAATATCAAGATATATTTCACCGATGATGTTCACATCCTCACTATCAGCTAGACAATTAAGAGTTGTATTAATCACCCCTTCAGAAGAATTTTCAACCGGAACTACACCAATGTTTACTTCATCATGCATAACCTGAGAAAAAACGTCATCAATGGTTCTCGATGGTATTCTAATTACTTGAGATCCAAATTGATTGTATACAGCAGCCTCAGAATGAGTGCCCTCTGGTCCGAGATATGAAATTTTTAATATTTCCTCCAAAGATAAACATCCTGAAATTAACTCTTTATAAATTGCTCTAATTTTATTATCAGGAAGTAACCCTTTTTTATTTGACTGAATGATGCTTCTTAAGATTTTAGTTTCTCTATCAGGTTTATAAAAAGATGTGTCTGGACTTATCTTGGATTTAATTTTTCCAATAGATACTGCATGAGATGCTCTATCTTGAATTAATTTAAGAATTTTCTTATCAATAAGATCAATCTTATCCCTGAATTTTTTAAGATCTTTTTTAGACATTTAATTAACCATATTTTGATTCAAATTCTTTCATAAATTGAATTAATTCTCTTACTCCCTCTACGGGCATAGCATTATATATGCTTGCCCTCATTCCTCCAACAAGAGCATGTCCTTTTAAATTAAGTAAATTTTTAGATGTAGACTCTTTAATAAAATTCTTATTTAGTGCCTCATTAGCTAATTCAAATGTAACGTTCATTATAGATCTCTGGTTTTTTTGAATGTTATTGATGTAAAAATCAGTTGAATCAAGATATTCATATAACAAAGTAGCTTTTTTAATATTTGCGTTTTTAAAATAACCTAAGCCTCCTGATTTTTTTATCCATTTAAAAACTTTTCCAGCAACATACCAAGCAAAAGTTGGAGGTGTATTAAACATTGAGTCTGCCTTTGAATGTTCTCTATATTGAAGTATTTTAGAAAGATTTGTATTTGCTTGATTCATAAAATTCTTTTCAATAATAACTACAGCTAGACCTGCTGGTCCTATATTTTTTTGTGCTCCTGCATAAATTAGGGAATATTTTGATACATCAAGAGGCTGACTTAAGATAACAGAGGTCATATCTGCAACGATATTCTTATTAAAGTCTGGAGTTTTATGGAGTGCAATACCTTGCATAGTCTCATTAGGACAATAGTGAATATATGCTGAATTATTTGTAATCTTCCATTCTTCAAAAGAAGGAAAATGAGAAAATTTTGAATCCTCAGATGAAGCAATTACATTAACCTTTATTAACTTTTCTGCTTCGCTTGCAGCTTTTTTTGACCAAGTACCTGATACTACATAATCTGCATTTTCAGAAATATTCCTAAAGTTCATTGGAATCATTGAAAATTGATAGGTTGCTCCACCTTGAAGAAAAAGTACTTCATGAGTATCGGGTATGTCCAAAATTTCTATTAGATCTTTTTTTATCTCAGATACTAGCGAAGTATAAAGCTTGGTTCTATGGCTTATCTCAATTATTGAAGCACCGGAGTCATCATATTCTAAAAGCTCATTTCTAACTTCTGAAATAACTTCTTCTGGAATGGCAGCAGGACCGGCGGAAAAATTCCATCCCCTCATTTTAATTTATTCTTCTTCCTCTTCTGGAATAGTTACACATTCAATCAGCTTTTCGCCTTCTTTTGGAGTTATTATTTTTACTCCTTGAGTATTCCTACTTAAAGTGGGAACTTGAGCCACATTAGTTCTAATCATGGTGCCCTTATCACTTATAAGCATAATCCCATCTTCTTCGTTTACTAATGCTGCAGCAACCATCATGCCATTCCTATCGCTGGTTTTGATGGAAATTACTCCTTGGCCTCCTCGATTATGAGTTGGGAAATCATCTAGGCTAGTCTTTTTGCCATAACCATTTTCAGAAACACATAAAACTGTTTTCTCTGGATCAGCCACATTAAGAGAGATAAGCTTTTGATCTTTTTTTAGCTTCATGCCCTTTACACCCCTTGCCGTTCTGCCCATTGGTCTGACCTTCTC
>CACPCZ010000031.1 GCA_902632555.1 uncultured SAR86 cluster bacterium
CGTCATTATATTTTGAAATTACATTATCGTAAGATTCAATGGTCTCGGATTGGTTAGAACTTACTGCCAGAGCATTTTTATGTATAGCTCTATTTTTAAAATATTCAGAATTATATTCTTGAGAAGTTTTTTTAATTACACCCTTCATTCTTATTTGCACATTTAATGATGACCAAAAAATCAAAGCGCTAATCTGATTATGAGATTTAAAAGCTTTAGACTTTGGCGATTTATAATTACTAAAAAAAATAAACTTATTGCCATTAATGAACTTCAAATTGACGAATCTAGAATCTACTTCTTTTAGTTCGTTGTTATATGAGGCAATTGAAATTGCTTCAATATTTTTTTGTCCTGAGGCTATTGCAGCATCATATTTTGTCTTTAAAATTTTATATGGCTTTTCTTTAGATAATTTGTTAAAAATAATCATATAGTTAAGTATTACACATTATGATCAAAAATTAAGCTAGCTATTTTTTTGGGTAATTAAGTGGATATTTCAATTCCTGAGGTGGCTCAGGTAAAGTTTTAAATATAATCCATGCTATGCGTGTATTTGGTAAAATAACAGCCCATGCGGTCACAAAAATTGCCATAAAGTATATAGATATATCTTTGTTTGCAACAAACCAATCCTCAAGAGAACCCTTATATGGTGCAATCGTTTTGTCATAAAAATCAATAGAAGCATTCGAGCCATGCATTATTTTTTCCTCATCACGAAATATAATAGAACCAATTCCTGACAGACCTGGTTTTACTTGTTTTATATTTTCTTGAGTATTTGATGAGTAGGAGCTAAAAGTTTGAAAGGTTAATGGTCTTGGGCCAATTATACTCATGTCCCCAAACAAAATATTCAACAATTGTGGCAATTCATTAATTTTTGTTTTTCTTAAAAATCTTCCAACTGGCAAAACTCTAGGATCATTTTTTATTGTTACAGTGCCTGTGCCAATATTGGAGCTGTTTTTTAACATAGTAGCAAACTTTATAAGCCTGAAAACTTTTCCATCTTTGCCTATGCGATCTTGAAAGAAAAAAATCTCACCTTCACCAGAAAACCTTAAAACTATAATAATTGGAATAAATAGAGGAGATAAAATTATAAGTGCAATACTTGAAAAGACTATATCAAAAAAACGTTCCATCTTTACATTCTCTGATCTAAGTATTTACCAGTCTCTTTATGCGAAAATTCTGGTAATAATTCAAAATAAAGGTGGAGAATGTCATTTTTAGACCAATTACTTTTTTTTCTTAATTCAGTAATCCTCTCAAGGAACCAATCTAACTTACTTTCATCAAATTCAGGCTTATTTTTGATAATGCCAATCGTATTATATTTATCTAAATCTAAATCTTCATTCTCTGTGAAAAACTCCTCAAAATCTTTTTCACCAGTTGTATCACTTTTAAAAAAATAGCATGGCCAATGTTTATTTGATATTAGCTCTTCGGACATATTACGAGCCTCATCTTCAGTTTTGCATATGTGAGGATCATAGTTGAGTTCCTTTAAGTATTTAATTGCAATATCAGAAAATGTAATCAAGTGAAGCTTTTCACTAAGTTTTGGAAAAAATATATCTCTATTATTGCCTAGTAATCCAGACATTAAACATAATTCACCAGACTCTTTCGGCGTTACAAAATATCTTCTTACGTCATTTGGAGCTGAAAATGGTTGTTTTTTTGAAAATCTTTGATTAAAGCCATGAAGTAAAGATCCATCTGAAAATGCTACATTTGCAAAACGCGCCATTGATATGTTTTGAGACAAGCTCTCTCGCATTAAAAACATCTCCATAATTCTCTTGCTTGCACCCATCATATTCACAGGGTTTGCGGCTTTATCAGTTGAGACGCAAAAGTATTTCTTAGCATTCATATTTTTTGCAAGATCTACTGTATTAATAGTATTAATAATATTTACCATTGTCATTCGCATAAGAGTGAAAGGATCTTTTTCACTTCTAACATGTTTCAGAGCAGATAAGTTGAAAATATAATCATATGGGCCTTCATTTTCTATAAGTGCTTTAAACTCTATTGAACCACAATCAACAGCGAACGTTTTAAATTGTCCAGTTCCATATCCCTCTTTGCTTCTCAGGTCTCTTACAAGTTCTACCATATTGTTTTCAGAAATATCAACAACATGAAGCGATATGGGGTTTCGCTTAAATATTTCTCGGGTTACTGCTTGGCCTATTGAGCCGGCGGCTCCTATTACAAGAAATCTTGATTCTGATACTTCTTTAGAAATTTGAGATTCAAAATTGCTTATATCTTCATGAAATAATTCCGAACTTCTTCCAATAAGTTTTAAGATATCCATTTTAATTTCCTCTTAAAAAAATTAAGCATAACAAAAATAGAAAAATAATAATAAAAATAATGTCCAATATTTCTTGAAAAAATAAAATTATTCTTAATCAA
>CACPCZ010000032.1 GCA_902632555.1 uncultured SAR86 cluster bacterium
TCTTCGCAGCTCAACTCATAGTTTTTTTCTGCACAAGAAATTAAGAGCAGACTTGAAAAGGCAATTGAAAAAAATCTAAAGATATTCCCCATTTTTAATTATTTAATATATAAAGACTTTATAATTGTTATATACAATATTTCAGACTTAAAGAAGTGTCAAAGACTAAAAGCTTTATATTTAAGGGATCAAAAAGTTTTTCAAGTTCGAAGCTTGATCAAATCAAGCATAAGTTTAATAAAATCAATGAAATACATTCTGATATTTATTCAAATGAAATATACCTTGTTCAAGCAGAAATATCAGATATTAATATTGATTCTATTCAAGACATCCTCTCTGCTTCAGAATTAAATGAAGACTATACATTTTATGTTGGCCCTCGATTAGGAACGATCTCACCATGGTCTTCTAAAACAGAAGATATTATCAAGAATGTTGGGATAAAAAATATTACACGAGTAGAGAGGCTTTTTGGTTTTAAAATTAATACTGACATTGATCATGCTAAAAATGATTTTTCTATGTTTTATGATCGCATGACTCAATCAATTTATAAGTCACAAGAAGATTTTAAAGATCTTTTTGTATCAGATGAGCCAAGATCATTAAATAATATTGATATTCTGCAAAATGGAAAAGAAGCCCTTGTTGACGCTAATAATTCTTATGGATTTGCAATGAGTAGCGAAGAGATAAATTATTTGTATAGTTTTTATTCTAGTGAAAATCGAAATCCAACAGATGCAGAGTTAATGATGTTTGCTCAAGCAAATTCAGAACATTGCAGGCACAAAATTTTTAATGCGAAATGGGTGATTGATGGAAATCAAAAAAATAATTCCCTTTTTGATTTAATAAAAGAGACAAGCAAGGTATCACCTGATGGAATTGTTTCAGCTTACAAAGACAATGCTGCAATAATCGAAGGGACTGAGGCTGAAAGACTTCACCTCAATGATAATAATAGATACGAATTCAAAAAGGATAAAATTAATTCAACTATCAAGGTAGAGACTCATAATCATCCAACAGCCATTTCACCTTATCCTGGAGCATCTACAGGATCTGGCGGAGAGATTAGAGACGAGGGTGCAACTGGAAGAGGAGCAAAACCTAAAATTGGCTTGGTTGGATACAATGTTTCCAATCTCCGTATTCCAAATCTCTCTAGAAGCTGGGAAAAGGATGAACATAAACCAATAAGAATTGCATCGCCACTAGAAATTATGATCGAGGCACCAATTGGAGCAGCAGCTTTTAATAATGAATTTGGTAGGCCAGCAACTTTAGGATATTTCAGGTCATTTGAAACAGGATTTATTGATAATAAAGCATACGGTTATCACAAACCAATAATGTTAGCTGGCGGCATCGGTGAAATAAGAGATAAAAACAATTTTAAGCTACAAATCAGTAAAGACTATTTAGTTGTTGTATTAGGCGGGCCAGCTATGTTAATTGGTCTTGGAGGAGGTGCAGCTTCCTCAGTATCTTCAGGAGAAAGTGATGAAGATCTAGACTTTGCTTCTGTTCAAAGAGATAACGCTGAAATGGAGAGAAGATGCCAAGAGGTTATTAATAAATGCTCATCTCAAGATGAAAGTTATATTGAATTTATTCACGATGTTGGTGCTGGTGGTCTTTCTAATGCAATACCAGAGTTAGCAAAAGATTCCGATCTTGGCGTATATATAGAGCTTTCAAAAATTCCCAATGCTGATAAATCTATGTCTCCGATGGAGATTTGGTCCAATGAGTCTCAAGAAAGATATGTATTAGCTATTCATAAAAATAACAAAGAATCTTTCGAAAAAATATGTAAACGAGAAAGGTGTGAGTATGCAATAGTTGGTTATACAACAGAAGAAAAGACTGTAAAACTTTTCGACGAAAAAAATAAAAATTTTCCCGTCGATGTTCCACTGTCAATGTTATTTGGAGATCTGCCTATTACCGAAATGCAAGTGGTTGAAAAAAATTATTCTGAAGTAAAACACGATAATGCAGAAGAATTTGACCTTCATGATTCAATAATTAAAACTTTGCAGCATCCGACTGTTGCCTCAAAAGCATTTTTAATAACAATCGGAGATAGAACTGTGGGTGGGATGGTTGCTCGAGACCAATTTATTGGGCCATACCAAGTTCCAGTATCTGATTACTCACTAACAATGAGATCTTTTACTTCCAAAATGGGAGAAGTTCTATCAGTTGGAGAAAAGCCAACACTAGCAATTTCAAATCCAGCGGCATCAATGAGAATGTCTCTTGCTGAAGCTTTAA
>CACPCZ010000033.1 GCA_902632555.1 uncultured SAR86 cluster bacterium
TAACTTTATAGCCACCGTCATTAACCTTTATGCCGAAACCCTCTCTTTGATTAGCAGAATAAAAGTTTTCGTAAGTTTTTTGCCATTCTATCCAGCATGGATCATCTTTTACAGCCTCTAAACCCCAGCGCTCCCTGGCACCCCATAAAATATTTGAAAAATAGCGTGGCATCCATTTTCTAATATATGATTTCATTCTGATCTCCTTTTTATCAAACCTAAGAGCTTTAAAAAGCTATCTGACCATCCATAATCTTTTGTTAAGGTATGTGGGTGCCATAGAACTGCTGCTTTTCCAGATACGCTTATACATTCTTTTATCCAATAATTCATGACATTTTCTCGATCATTATCCGCTAATTGTAAGTAATCATATATATGTGAATCCATTAATATAGATGGCATTGCTTGAATTTTATGAGATTTATTTTTATTAACATTCCAAGGGCGCCATACTAATGAACATGAGTTTCTAAAACCAGGCCTATCATTAAACATTAAAGTCGCATCTAGCTTTAATCCAACAGCTTCTTGACAAGCCCAAGTAGAATTCCATGAAAAACGTAACCAATGCTGACGAACATTTACAATAGCTCTGCCAGAAGCATCTTCTAGTGCCTTTTTTTGCCTTCTTAAATCCTCAATATTATTCCAACTTTCATAACCAGGGTGTAGACCTATTTCATGATTATATGAAAGAACATCTGATAAAACATTTTTTAAAACATTTGAATTAATCCTATATCCAGGATCAATCAACATTTTCTTTAAACTTTTTTTTTGTAAATCACCATAAAAGTGAAAAGTGCTTTTTACATTAGCATCTTTCTCATATGCAAGAAGTTTATTAAAGACCATCCAGTTTTCATTAGTAAAAAAAAAGAATAAAGATTTCTTGATCTTTCTTGCAGCTGTCAAAAAGTTACCATGCAGTAATGCTCTAAACGCATTGAATAATATAAATGCTGTCTGCTTAAACCTTATGGCCCAAGTCTTTTTAATTGCATCAACATCATGAGTCATTTTTATTTCTGCTTTATCTTTTTTTCCAAAAAGATGCTCATTTGGTTCACCTATTTTATGTGCTGCCCATTCTCTTAAAAAAAGCCCAATTCTATTAACCCATGCTCGCTCCCATGCTCTTTCGTCCCATCCTTTCAACCTAAGACTATATGAATGTATAGGACCAAATTTATTTTCCCATAATCTTTCGTGCCAGCATTCTATTAGAAGAAAAATTGCTAGAAACCAATCAATTTCTTTCCATAGATTTTTTTTATCTCCCTGATAATTTCTTGGTACACACTCAGAAGGAACCAAAATACACCCATCAATACCATGATGTATTGCCCAGGCTGGCAATGAAATAGATTCCATTCGCAATGGTGTTCCTGAATCAATATTAATCATTACCCTTTTAATAGGGAGCTTCTCTATGAGAAATTCTTTATTCTTCCAATACTGAGACAATGATCGAATAGAGTGAGTTTGTATCTCTAACTTAGTTGGTAATGAATAATTATTACTTGACATCAATATAACCCTGATGCCAAAGCTCTAAACATAGTGCTCCCCATAATTGACGACTTCCAACACCCTGATTATCAATCATATTTTCTAAGGCAATTTTGCTATAAATATTCCTATCAACACTTTTTTGAGATAATAAAGTATCAGCAACAAAATCCCTTACTATACCCTTAACCATCCATTCTTTTAATGGGACTGGAAATCCCATCTTATCTTTTCTTTGAACTATCGAAGGAGGGAGCCAATCCCTTATAGCTTTCTTTAAAATATGTTTAGTTTTTCCGCCTTGAAACTTTAATGGTGGCGGCATTGATGTAACAAGATCAACAATCCTATAATCAAGCAGAGGAACCCTTGATTCAATAGATACTGACATGCTAACTCTGTCTTCAATCTGTAGAAGAGCAGGTAGAAGAGTTTTTTGATCAAAATAAGTCATTTTATTTATGTACGAAACCGTTTCAGGTTGATTAAAAATCTTTTGAAAATCTGCAAATACCTCCTCTTTGTTAAATTGACTATAAAAATCTGCATGTAAAATAGATTCTATGCCTTGGCTTCTGTCAATTAAATGAAAATAACGTGAATCCATTTCTTCAAATAAACCCCTGCTCCAAAATTGCTTTAGTAAAGGGGTATACTCTTTCAATATTGATAAATTCGGAACAATTGTATCTAAAGTAACTAGAT
>CACPCZ010000034.1 GCA_902632555.1 uncultured SAR86 cluster bacterium
GTTGAAATGTCTAACCCAAAATTTTTAGACTCTTCTATAATAGATTTTTTATCGAATCCGACTATGAGGGTAATTTTTGGGCTGATATAACCTGCAGTTCGACAAATCATTTCGAGCATGGTTTGTCCACCAATTTTTTGCATGGATTTTGCTCTTTTAGATTGCATTCTAGAGCCCTCTCCAGCTGCTAGAACTATAGTGTGTACGTTCACAATTTAATATAAATTAAATATATACCTTACTGTTTTTTGCGGAGTTTTTGAATAGTTTTTAGTCTTGCAACAGCTTCGGCTAGCTGAGCTGATGCTTTTGCGTAATCGATAGTGTTGTCTTTGTTTGCAAGTTCTTGTTCTGCTATTTCCTTTGCTTTAATAGCCTCAGATTCATCTAAGCTTTCAGCTCTTTCAGCAGTATCTGACAAAACTGTTACAAGATCAGGTTGTACTTCTAAGAAACCACCTGAACAAAAAAAGGCCTCTTCGTCTGAACCGTTCTGAACTCTTACTGGTCCAGGAGCTAATCCAGTAAGTAAAGGTGTATGGCCTGGGGCAATTCCTAGCTCACCCAAAGTACCTGTAGCAAAGACCATAGTTGCTTCACCAGAATAAATCTCTTCACTCGAGGAAACTATGTTAATCTTCATTGTGCTCATCTTATAAAGTCTTTGCTTTTTCTACTGCCTCTTCAATAGTTCCAACCATGTAGAAAGCTTGTTCAGGTAAGTGGTCGTAATCACCATTTAATATACCCTTAAAAGCTTTAATGGTATCTTCAAGTGAAACATATTTACCAGGCGTTCCAGTAAATATTTCTGCTACGAAAAATGGCTGTGAGAGAAATCTTTGTGCCTTTCTGGCCCTTGCAACTAAGCCCTTATCCTCTTCAGATAGTTCGTCCATTCCAAGAATTGCGATAATGTCTTTAAGTTCATTATATCTTTGCAAAATTTTCTGAACGCCCTGCGCAACCTCGTAATGATCATCTCCAACAACAAAGGGGTCTAGCTGCCTGCTAGTTGAGTCAAGGGGATCAACAGCTGGATAAATTCCAAGCTCTGATATTTGTCTTGAGAGAACAACAGTAGCATCCAAGTGCGCAAAAGTTGTAGCTGGCGAAGGGTCAGTTAAGTCATCGGCTGGAACATATACTGCTTGAATTGAAGTAATGGAGCCTGTTTTGGTAGATGTTATCCTTTCCTGAAGAGCTCCCATTTCTTCAGCTAAGGTTGGCTGATATCCAACAGCGGATGGCATTCTCCCAAGAAGGGCTGAAACCTCAACTCCTGCAAGAGTATAACGATATATATTGTCAATGAATAAAAGAACATCCTTACCTTCATCTCTAAAACTTTCAGCCATAGTCAAACCAGTTAAGGCAACTCTTAACCTGTTTCCTGGTGGCTCGTTCATCTGACCATAAACCATAGCAACTTTTGATTCACCAAGATTATCAATATTAACAACTCCGGATTCTTGCATTTCGTAATAGAAATCGTTTCCTTCCCTTGTTCTTTCCCCCACACCTGCAAATACTGACAAACCTGAGTGCTGAAGTGCGATATTATTGATAAGCTCCATCATGTTAACAGTTTTACCAACTCCAGCTCCCCCAAATAGACCAATTTTTCCACCTTTTGCGAATGGACACATAAGATCTATTACCTTGATACCTGTTTCTAGAACTTCGTTTGATGCAGATTGATCTGTATAAGTAGGTGGTTTTCTATGAATAGGCATTTTCGTTTTCTCACCAATTGGCCCTTTTTCATCAATTGGATTTCCAAGTACATCAACGATTCTTCCAAGAGTTTCTGGTCCAACCGGTACTGAGATAGGAGCATTGGTTCTTGAGGCTGATAATCCCCTTTTTAGTCCTTCTGTCGCACCCATAGCAATAGTTCTAACAACACCATCACCGAGTTGTTGCTGGACTTCAAGAGTTGTCCCGCTCTCGTCAACCATTAAGGCTTCATAAACTTTAGGAATATTATCTTTGTCGAATTCGACATCAATAACTGCTCCGATAATTTGTGTAACAATTCCACTGCTCATATTTTTCTCCTTAAACTGCTGCTGCGCCTCCGACTATCTCAGAAAGCTCTTGAGTAATAGCCGCTTGTCTGACATTGTTATATAAAAGCTCTAGCTCCTTAATAAGATCGCCTGCGTTGTCAGTAGCATTTTTCATAGCAATCATTTTTGCTGCTTGCTCAC
>CACPCZ010000035.1 GCA_902632555.1 uncultured SAR86 cluster bacterium
CCTTGATAAATCAATTTAGGCCAATAGTTGAATCCTCCCTAGATTTTGATCTTTTAGATATTGTAATGAATGGACCTGTTGAAAAATTGAATCAATCTTCAATAACGCAACCAGCAGTACTCTTAACCTCATACCTTTTATATCAAGATTTAATAAATTCTATTGATATAAAGCCCGATATAATTTGCGGTCACTCTTTAGGTGAATATACAGCACTTGTTGTTGGAAACTCATTGGAGTTAGAAGAAGCTCTCAAATTAGTATACAAAAGAGGTTTATTTATGGAAGAATGCTTGGAAGGTTCTATGTATGCTATTTTAAATTGTGAACTTGAAACAATTTCAAAATTTTGTGAAGAGGTTTCTAAAAAATCTAATATGGTTGTATCACCAGCAAATATTAATTCACCAAATCAAACAGTGATTGCAGGAAATATAGATGCAGTAGGTGAAGTAGTAACTTTATTAAATAATCATGGAGTAAAAAGATGTATTAAGCTTCAAGTTTCCGTTGCTTCTCACTGTGAATTGATGTCTAAGGCAGCGATTAAGTTTAAAAATTATATTGGAATGATAAATCTAAAAATGCCTGATATTAAGTTGATACATAATTACAATGCAAAAACCTCTAATGATATTAATGAACTTAAATTGAATATGATTAACCAATTGATTCATCCAGTTCAATGGGCAAAAACTATGGAATATCTTCATAAAAAAAATAGTATTGTTATTGAATGCGGGCCTAGTAAAGTATTATCAGGAATCGCAAAATCAAACAATATTACTGACATTATTTCAACTTCAATGGATAACTATGTTGATAAATTAAAGGATTTAATATGAGCAATAATATAATTTTCATATCAGGTGCCTCAAGGGGAATCGGAAATAGTCTGGCAAAATATTTTGCTGAAAAAAATTATACTGTCATTGGAACCTCAAGAAATGATTTTGAATCCAAAAATCTAATTCCAATAAAGCTAGATATTACATCAAGAGACGATATAAAAAATTGTTATAAAATGTTAAAAGAAAAAAATATGTTACCTGATATTTTGGTAAATAATGCAGGCATTACATCTGATCAATTATTTTTAAGAATGAAAGATGATGAGTGGGATGAAGTTATATCTACAAATTTAACCGGTGTATTCAATCTAACAAAAGTATTTATAAAAAATATGATTAAAGATAAATATGGAAGAATTATTAATATTTCTTCAATTTCTGGTCTTATGGGAAATCCTGGTCAAGTTAATTATTCCGCATCTAAATCGGCACTAAATGGCTTTACAAAATCACTTGCTAAAGAAATTGGTTCAAGAAATATTACGGTTAATAACGTTGCCCCAGGATTTATTGAAACGGATATGACATCTTATATTGATGATAAAGCTAAAGAAGATATTATTGGAACCATTCCGTTACGGAGATTTGGAAGAGTTGAAGATGTCTCTGAGCTTGTATATTTTTTATCATCAGATAAAGCAAGTTATATCACCGGTCAGACGATTTCGGTTGATGGCGGTCTTTTGATGTACTAATTTGTGTGCAACTTTGAACTATTACATGTAAAATGTGTCAAATTCTTATATAGGTTATGGAGATAATATGAGTGTTGAAGATAGGGTAAAAAAAATCGTAAGTGATCAATTAGGAAAATCTATGGATGAAATTCAAAGTGACTCATCATTCGTAGATGATCTAGGGGCAGACTCTCTTGATACAGTTGAGCTTGTTATGGCCTTAGAAGAGGAGTTTGACTTAGAGATCGCTGACGAGGATGCAGAAAAGATATCTACTGTAAATGAGGCTGTAGATTATATTAATTCTAATTCTTAACAATTTTTTTCGAATACTTATTTTGAGTTTAAAATATTCAAAGTGAAAACTTTGAATATTACATGCTTTATAAATTAGTAATAACCTTTTTAGTACTTTCTATTGCTTTAATAGCACCATATTTCGCATATTTAGAACATAAACCTTATTCAAAAGATGAACCTATTTATATTAAAGATGGTTCATC